>JADDQH010000024.1 GCA_016781485.1 Chloroflexota bacterium
CGAGGTACGCGGTCGGCCGATCGCGATCGGGTGCCCCCACCAGCCTTCTCGCGATGCCGAGCATCAGGTTGTTCTCGACCTCCGCGGCCTCGAGGAATGGTCCGGCGCGAGCGAGGAACTCCGACGCGGAGTCGTGCTGGACGACCTTCACGCCGCCGCGTTCAGCAGTTCCAGAAGTGGCGCGTGGTGGAGCGGCGGCGCCGCGATCGTCCCGACGCCGCGGCTCTTCCGGGCGAGGTCGAACCACGGCCCGCCCGTCTCATCGGTCACGGCGGCGCCACCCTCGGCTGCGATGAGACCGGCAGCCGCGATGTCCCAGTTCGACAGGCCGCGCACCTGGACGAACGCGTCGAACCGGCCGTTCGCGACGTACGCGAGCGACAGCGACGCCGAGCCGAGGCTGCGCGACACCCTGATCCGCCTCCGGATCCGCTGCGCGCGCCGCGCCCATCCTCTGTACGGGAGAGCGAGCGAGACGACGCAGTCGGACAGCTTCTCCTTCGGTCGGTGCCCGATCGGCTGCCCGTCGAGCCGCGCACCCTCGCCCGCCACCGCCGTGAACAGCTCGTCCCGCGCCGGGTCGTAGACCACGCCGACGGCCGGCCGGCCGTCGACCGCGAGGCCGATGCTGACGCAGAACAGCGGGATCGCGTTCGCGTAGTTCACGGTCCCGTCCAGGGGGTCGACGATCCAGACCCGGTCCGTGACGGGTGGGGGCAGTGGGCTCCCGCTCGCCTGTCGTCCCTTCGGCGTGTCTGCCCCGTCGGCGCGGCGCTCGAGGCGGTAGCCGCCCGCTTCCTCGGATAAGCTCGAGTCGTCCGGGAACGCTTCACGGATCGCACTCAGGATCAGCTCCTCGGAGAGGTGGTCAACCTCCGTCACGACGTCGTGCTCCCCTTTGTGCTCGATCCGCTCCAGCTGCCCGTAGCGCTCCATCTGGAGGCGGCCGGCGCGCCGCGCCGCGTCCGACGCCAGCGCGAGCTCGGCCTGGAACGTCCGTGGTAGAGACAGGTTCGGCGAGGACGACACGCGGGCGATTCTAGGAGGCCGCATCGGTGTCCCTTGCCGCCTCCGCCGGCCGAGCCGAAGATGCGCGCGGACGCGAGGGATCTCAGCGTTCCAGATCATGTGCCTTTCCGGGAGCAGGTCCGGTAGCGCGGAAAGGGATGGATGTCACGCAACGGATGGGTCCTCACGGCCGTCGTTCTCGGCTCAGGGATCGTGTTCCTCGACGCCACGGTCGTGAACGTGGCACTGCCACGGATCGGCCAGGAACTGCCCGCCACCGGGGTGAGCGTCCTCGAGGGGCTGACGTACGTCAACAGCGGTTACTTCGCGACGCTGGCCGCGCTGCTGATCCTTGCCGGCGCGTTGGCCGACCACTACGGGCGACGGCGGATGTTCTCGATCGGCCTTGCCGGATTCGGGGTCACGTCCGTGATGTGCGGCCTCGCCCCGACGATGGAGCTGCTGATCGTGTCGCGGGTCCTCCAGGGCGCGGCGGGCGCGGTGCTCGTCCCGAACTCCCTCTCGATCATCACGGCGACGTTCGACGGCGGCGAGCGCGGGCGCGCGTTCGGCGTATGGGCGGCGGCGACGTCCGCGACCACGCTGCTCGGCCCTCTCGTCGGTGGTTTCCTCGTCGACGCGGCATCGTGGCGCCTCGCCTTCCTCATCAACGGCCCACTGGTGGCGCTGGCGCTCTACGCGACACTCCGGCACGTCCCGGAGAGCCGAGACGAGACGTCGACCGGCCGATTCGACTGGCTGGGCGCCGCGGTCATCGCGGTCGGGGTCGGCGGCCTCGCGTTCGGCGCCATCCGCGGCCAGGAGCGGGACTGGAACGACGCGCTCGCGTTCGTCGCGCTCGCCGTCGGGGCCGTCGCCACCGTCGCTTTTCCGTTGCTCATGGCGATCTCGAAGCAGCCGCTCGTGCCGCTCGGTCTGTTCCGCTCGCGCGATTTCGCCGTCGCGAACCTGTCGACGTTCGTCGTCTACGGCGCGCTCTACGTGACGCTGGCCTTTCAGGGACTGTTCCTGCAGAACACGGTGGGGTACACCGCGCTCGCCGCAGGCGCGGCGGTGCTGCCCGTGGGGATCGCGCTGACGATCTTCTCGACCCCGATCGGCGCCCTCGCCGCGCGGTTCGGTCCTCGGCGGTTCCTTGCCGCAGGCCCGGCCGTGATGGCGCTCGGGCTGCTCTGGCTGGCGCGCATGCCGTCGGGGACGCAGCCGTGGCGGGCGAGCGTTACGGAGCCAGGTACGCTGATCCCCTCCGCCGGCTACCTCGTCGACGTGCTGCCGGGGATCGTCCTCTTCGGCAGCGGGCTGACGCTGCTCGTCGCGCCACTCACTGCAGCGGTCATGGGGTCCGTCCCGGTCCGCAACGCAGGGCTCGCGTCGGCCATCAACAACGCGGTGTCGAGGGTCGGCGCGCCGCTGATCAGCGCCGTGATCTTCATCGCGATCGTCGGCAGCTTCTACGCCGCGCTCGAGTCACGCGTGCCCGCCCTCGACGCCTCGTCGGCCGAGGTGCGCCGCACACTGCAGCCGCTCCAGCCGCCCGCCGCCGGCGTCCCGCCCGACCACTCGGCGGCTGCTCGGGAGGCGTCCACGGACGCCTTCCGACTCGCGATGCTCGTCAGTGCGGGACTGCTGCTCGCCGGGTCCGTGATCAACGCGGCGGGTATCAGCGGGCAGGGGCACCGGGGCAGACCTGACGGCGCGCTGCGGACCACCGACGACGCGGTCCCGGAGACTCCAGCCCCCTAGGCGGCTGGCCGCGTCGCTACGTGCAGCGGACCTTGAGGCGAGTGACGTCGACCGCCGCGGCGGCGGGCGCGGGCCCCGGGCTGATCGTGCGCGTGAACGTCCGCGTCTCACGGGCGGGGATCGAGTCGGTCAGGAACACGAGGTCGCCGCTGCCCGCGATCGGTCCACGGCTCACGCGGCAGCTTGCCGCCGACGCTCTGCTTCCCTCGTTCGTGACGGTCACGACGAGCTCCGCGCTCCCGTCGGCGCGGGAGCTCGCGGCGTCGAGTCGCGACCCGAACGGGCCGATGCCCGAGACGCTGAAGGAGCCCAGCACGGCCAGCAGCACGAACCCGGCGATGACGCCCAGGAGGATCGTCCCGTGGGCCTGGGTCGCGCTCGGCCCCTTCAGCTGGCCGGGATTGTCGAACTCGCACAGCGCGACACCCGCAGGAGTCGGCCGACCGCACCGGACGCAGCGGTCCTCCGGCGCGGCAGCGGCCCGGGGAGGGCGAGCGGGGACGGTCTCGGATGACGGGGTGGAGGGCATGCCGCAAGCCTATCGCGGCTGAACGGCGGACGCCTCCGTGGCGCTCTGAGGCAACTCGCGCTGCCCGGAACCACCCGTCCGCCAGCGCGGCTCCCGGGCCGCGCAGCGCACCTACCCCGATCCGGCGCGTTCCGCGGCGGACAACACCGCGGGGACATCGCGGGGCCGGATCCACTGCAGCACGATCTCGTCCGCGCCCCGTTCGCGCCAGCGCTCGGCTTCGCCTCTGAGGTCGGCGAACAGTGGCTGCCGCTCCGCCGGGACGTCGCGCTCCAGATCCACCGCGGCGACGATCCCGACGTCGCGCCGCGCCCGTCCGGCCGCTGCCAGCGCTTCTTCGAACACCGGCAACAGCGCGTCGAGCCGGACGGCGTCGGTCGTCCAGCCATCACCGATCCGCGCCGCCAGTCGAGCGCCGCCAGGGGAGACGGCGCCGACGATGATCCGCGGCGGTGGTTGCGGGGCGGGGTGGGCATACGCGCCTGCAAGACGATAGTAGCGACCTTCGAAGCTGACCGGCCCTCCACTCCAGAGCAACCGGAGCACCTGGACGGCCTCCTCGAGTCTCGCGACGCGCTCGGGCGCCTCGGGGAAGTCGATCCCGTACGGGAGGAGCTCGCTGGGGTTCCCGCCGATCCCGATCCCCACCTCGACGCGTCCCGCGGCGAACTCATGGAGTGTCGCCGTCATCCGCGCGAGGACGGCCGGATGCCGGTTCATGACGTTGTTCACGAAGCTGCCGACCCGGATCCGGGTGGTCCGTGCCGCGGCCGCAGTGAGCGTCGTCCAGCACTCGAGGACGGAATCCGTCTTCCGACCGCGACTCACGAAGTGGTCCCAGCACCAGACGCTGCGGTACCCGGCCCACTCGAGCAGCCCGGCGGTCTCCACCCACCATCCGGCCGTCACGCCGATCGACGTCAGGTTCACACCGATCCGGACAGGCTCTGGCTCCACTCGGGTCGAGCCCGTCGGGTCGGGGCCCCTCTCGTCGGTCACGCGGACCCGGTGCCGGCCGCCAGCGCGACCTCGATCATGCGGTCGGTCGCCTGCTCGAGCTCGTCGAGCGAGAGATAGCTCTCCTCGGACGTCGTCTCCTCGGAAAGCACGTCGGACACGGTCAGGATGCATGCCGCCCTGACGTCCTTCCCCTGCCCCGCGGCGCGCGCCGCGAGATAGAACAACGCCGATGACTCCATCTCGAAGGCGAGCACGCCGCGCGAGCGCCACTTCGGCACGTAGTCCGGGTCGGGGTTGTAGAAGACGTCGACCGTCGCGACCTGGCCGACGTGCGGGGTCACGCCAAGCCCCGCGGCCGCGTCCACGAGCGCGCGCGCGAGCGAGAAGTCCGCGACGGGCGCGTACGCGTCCGCGTGCAGGTACGTTCTGGTCGCTCCGTCCGCAGGCGTGGCACCCGACGCGACGACGAGATCGCCGGTTCGGATCCCCGGCCCGATCCCCCCGCACGTCCCGACGCGGATCAGCCTCGTAACGCCCAGCATCAGCAGCTCTTCCACCACAATCGACAGCGACGGGGTGCCCATCCCCGTCGTCTGGACGCTGACCGGCTGGCCCTGCCAGGTCCCGGTGTATCCGAACAGCAGCCGGTGCTCGTTGACCTTCCGCGTGTTCTCCAGCCCCCCGTCGAAGCGCGCCGCGATCCGTGTCGCCCGGTTCGGGTCACCGGGGAGCAGCACGACGGGGGCATAGTCCTCGGGCTCGGCGCGCAGGTGGATCGGCACGGGGTCCTCCGGAGGGGTGGTGGGATCGAGTCGATCGGAGCCAGCTCAGGGTCGAGTCTACCGGCGAGGGCGACCACGAGACAGACCGATCGCGTGTCCCCCAGGCCGCTTCGCTGCGGGTTCCGACAGGGTGGACTACGGTGGCTCCGTGACGACCTCGACCGACCTGCGTGATCCGCACGCCGCGACCACCCCCGCCGGACGGGCTCGCGGAGACATCTCTGGCGATGGTCGCATGGCTGGTGCCACCGTGGAGTTTCGGCACGTCACGAAGCGTTACGACCGCGGACACAAGGGGCGGGGCGCCGTCAACGATCTCTCTCTCACCGTGCCTGCCGGGAACATCTGCGTCCTCGTCGGCCCGTCCGGGTGCGGGAAGACCACGACGCTGAAGATGGTCAACCGACTCATCGAGCCGACGAGCGGGGAGATCCTGATCGACGGTCGGGATGTCCAGAAGGAACCGGTGACCGAGCTCCGGCGCAGGATCGGCTACGTCATCCAGCAGGTCGGGCTCTTCCCACATCTCACGATCGGCCAGAACGTCGCCGTCGTGCCCTCGCTCCTCGGGTGGTCCAACGCGCGCAAGGCCGAGCGGGTCGAGGAGCTGCTCACGCTCGTCGGCCTGGACGCGGCACGGTACCGCGACCGCTACCCCCACCAGCTCTCCGGCGGCGAGCGCCAGCGCGTCGGTGTCGCCCGCGCCCTCGCCGCTGACCCGCCCGTGATGCTGATGGACGAACCCTTCGGCGCTGTCGACCCGATCGTCCGCGAACGGCTGCAGAACGAGTTCCTCCGACTCCAGCGCGAGCTGGCGAAGACCATCCTGTTCGTGACCCACGACATCGACGAGGCGATCAAGATGGGTGACGTCGTCGCCGTGATGCAGACCGGCGGCGTCCTCGCGCAGTTCGGCACACCGACCGACATCCTCGCGAACCCGAGCTCCGATTTCGTCGCGCGGTTCGTCGGCGCGGACCGCGGGCTCAAGCGCCTGTCACTGATGCGCGTCGCGGACCTCGAGTTGCGGCCGCCGGTGACCGCGCGACCGGGCGATCACGCCGCCGAGTCGCGGAGTCGCGCCCTCGCCGACCCATTCCCCTACCTGCTGCTCGTCGACACCGACGGTCGTCCGCTCGGCTGGCTCGACGAACGCTCCATTCCGCAGACCGGGGTGATCACCGACGCCATGGCGATCCCGATGTCGCCGCTCGTAGGCTTCGACACCACGCTCAAGGACGCTCTCTCGATGATGCTCGACGCAGACGTCCACGCGGCGATCGCGGTCGACGAGCAGGGGTGCGTGCACGGGCTGGTGACGGTCGACGCGATCGCCGAGGTGATGCAGAGGCGCGCGGATAGGTGGAGCCGATGATCCGCTGGGACTGGATCGGGCGCAATCTCGACGATATCGCCGAGAGCCTTGCGGAACACCTCACGCTCACGGTCATCGCCGTTCTGGTCGGATTCGCACTGAGCTTCGCCGCCTCGTTGCTCATCCACCGCCGGCGATGGCTGTACGCCCCGTTCACGTCCGTCTCGGGGTTCCTGTACACCATCCCGAGCCTTGCCCTGTTCGCCTTCCTGGTCCCGTTCACGGGTCTGTCGCTGCTGACCGCCGAGATCGGCCTCGTCAGCTACACACTGCTCATCCTCATCCGGAACACCGTGGCCGGACTCGACGGCGTCCCGGCGGAGGTCCGGGAGGCCGCGGATGGGATGGGATACTCGCGGTCCCAGCGGCTGTGGCGCGTCGAGCTTCCACTGGCGCTGCCCGTGATCGTGGCGGGACTCCGCATCGCAACGGTCACCACGATCGGCCTCGTCATGGTCACCGCGCTCATCGGTCAGGGCGGCCTCGGCCAGCTGATGCTGCGCGGCTTCAACCGCCAGTTCCCGACCATGATCTACGTCGGGTTCGTGCTCTCCGTGGCGCTCGCCGTCATCGCGGACGCGGCTCTGCTCCTGGCCCAGCGAGCCCTCACTCCCTGGTCACGTGGCGGCGTACGCTGACGAAGGGCCGCTCGGGCAACTCGTCGCCTGGCTGACCGATCCCGGCCACTGGACGGGCCCCGGGGGAGTCCCCACGAGGCTGCTCGAGCACCTCGAGCTGTCCGCGCTCGCCGTCATCGCCGGGATCGCGGTCGCCGTCCCGGCGGGGCTGGTCATCGGGCACACGGGCCGCGGCGCGTTCCTCGCCACGAGCGTCGCGAACATGGGCCGGGCGATCCCGTCCTACGCGCTCCTGCTGATCCTGTTCCCGGTGTTCGGGTTCGGCCTCGGCGCGCCGCTCGTGGCGCTCCTTCTGCTGACGATCCCACCGATCCTCACCAACACGTATGTCGGGGTGAGGAGCGTCGACCGCGACACGGTGGAGGCGGGCCGCGGGATGGGGTTCACGGCGCGGCAGATCCTCCTGCGGATCGAGGCACGACTCGCGCTACCGCTCGTCCTGGCGGGCATCCGGACGGCGGCCGTCCAGGCGGTCGCGACCGCGACCCTCGCCGCGCTCATCGCCGGCGGCGGGCTCGGGCGGTTCATCGTCGACGGCTTCGCGCGCCGCGACGAGGGCCAGCTGCTCGCCGGCGCACTCTTTGTCGGCGTCCTCGCGATCGTCACGGAGCGTGTCTTCGGCTTCCTCGAGCGGCGCGCCGTCCCACCGGGTCTGCTATCGGGTCGCGGTGCCGAGGTCGCGACGCCCGGGGCTCCGGTCGGCGCCGGGCGTGCGTAGCCGAGTGGCGTCCGCTTCAGAGCGGTCATCCGCCGCCGGCTCAGGCTCGTATCCGATCTAGACGGCGACACGGCTGGAGGCGGCCGGTCGGGGACCCGGTATAGTCCGGCTCGCCCGCGGGCCGTCGCCGACGGGACGGGCAGTAGGAACAGGAGGGACCCAATGCGGCTGAACCGCATGGCCGCCTTCGGGGCGTCGGTGCTGGTGCTCCTGAGCGCCTGCACGACGGGTGGAGGCGGAGCACAGGCACCGGCGGGGACGACTCCCGTCCAGGTGCCGCCGGTCGCGACCGACACGATCAGTCCGGGTGCGACCCAGACCGACCCCGGGGCACCCACGCCCAGCTCTCCCGCAGCCGGCTCACCGGCGGCCTCCGGCTCGCCGTCGGGCGGCGGGGCATCGGGGCCGACGCTCGCGAGCACGCTCGTGCTCGGCGCTCCCCCAGAGTGCCCGGAACGACCGTTCTGTGCGGTCGGCCTCCGCAAGAAGTACGGCATCGAGTTCAAGGAGATCCGGGCGCTTGACCCCGGCGGGCCGCTGACGGTCGCCGCGGTGGAGAAGGGCCAGGTAGACGTCGGGTTGCTGTTCACGTCAGACCCGGCGATCGCGATCAAGGGGTTCGTGCTGCTCGAGGATGACAAGCAGCTCCAGCTCTCCGACAACCTCATCCCGGTCATCCGCCGGGAGGTGCTCGATGCGTCTCCCGAGATCGCGGACCTGATCAACCCGTGGATGGCCAAGCTCACGCAGGAGGAGCTGACCGAGCTCAACAGGCGCGTCTCGATCGACCAGGAGGCACCTGCCGACGTCGTCGAGGAGTGGCTCGCCGAGAACGGGCTCCAGCAGGCCCAGGGCGAGGCACCGGGACAGGGAAAGAGGGTGGTCGTCGGGTCGACCAACTTCTACGAACAGGAGATCCTGGGCGAGATCTTCGCGCAGGTGCTCGAGGCGAACGCGTACGACGTCGACCGGCGGTTCAACCTCGGCAACCGCGAGATCGTGTTCCCCGCGCTCCAGGCCGGCGAGATCGACCTGCTCGCCGAGTACATCGCGACCGCGCTCGAGTTCGTCAACAAGGGCAAGGGCGAGGCGTCGGCCGACCCCGCCGCGACAGCCCAGAAGTTCCGCCAGCGGCTCGAGCCGCTGCGTCTCACTGCCCTGGATTACGCGCCCGCCACCGATCAGAACGGGTTCGTGGTGACGCAGGAGACGGCACGGAAGTACGACTTGTCGAAGCTCAGCGATCTCGCCCGGCCGGCGCCCTGAGGACCCTTCGACCAGAGGCTATCTTGCGAAGCGGTCGCCGGCCAGCGGCCGCTTCGTCTTTTCCGGCGGCATCGGTCCGGCGGTCCCCTTCACTCAGCGGCCGTCCTGCCGCACGGTAGAGGAAGACCCACGTGGGGAACGAGCGCAACGAATACCTAGAGCTCGCGGACTGGCGGCGTCAGGTCGCGGCGCTGTGGGAGGCATGGCGACGCGAGAGCGTGGCGGACCCCACGGCTGCGACTGCGAGGTTCCGCACGGCGAAGGACGCGCTGTTTCGAGACCACCCGCAGTCGCCACTGCCGGCCGAGGAACGCGCCGGGTTCGCGGGCATTCCGTACTGGCCCTACGACCCCGCCTACCGGATGACCGTCCGACTCCAGCCGCCCGACGGCGACGGGGGACCGCACGGCGCCGGTTCGTCCGATGCGGACGCCGTGGACGACGACGGCTCAGTGAGTGCCCTCCCGGCGATCGCCCTCCCCTCCAGCGGGCACGGCTCGATCGCCTTCCGCCGCGTCGGGCGCGTCGAGCTCTCCGGCCCGCTTGTCGGACATTCGCTCAGCGTCTTCTGGATCGAGGGTTACGGCGGCGGGCTGTTCCTCCCTTTCCGTGACGCGACCAGCGCCAGGGAGACATACGGTGCCGGCCGTTACCTCCTGGACACGATCAAGAGCGCCGACCACGGTGGCGCGTGGCACACGAACGAGCTCGTCCTGGACTTCAACCTCTCCTACCACCCCTCCTGCGCCTATGACCCCCGCTGGAGCTGCCCCCTCGCCCCTCCCGAGAATCGACTGTCCCTGCCCGTCCGCGTGGGCGAGCGCGTGCGAGGCTGAGCCGCCTGACTCGGATCCGTGCTCGCGGATGAACTCGTCCTGCGGACGGCCATCCGCGTACGATCGGTGTCCGAGTCGACGGTCTCGTCCGTGGCTCCGCCCGTCGACCAGCATCGCGAGGACCAGATCGGTGATCGAAGGCAGTGCCCCCGTCCCGCTTTCGGAGGACGTCCGCCGGTTCCTCGACCGTCGCCCGCCACGGTTCGGCGTCATCGCCACGCTCGACGAGGACGGGAGCCCGCACCAGGCCGTCGTCTGGTACCTGGTGACCGAAGAGGGGCTGATCGTCAACTCTCGCGAGGGTCGCAGGTGGCCGACGAACCTGAGACGCGACGGCCGGTTCAGCCTGCTCGTCGAGGACGAGTACGACTGGGTGTCGGTGCGGGGAGTGGCGAAGGCGATCGAGGACGCCGAGCAGGGACAGGCCGATATCGCGGTGATGGCAAGGCTCTACCACGCTGACGAGCCCGAGAGGGCAGAGCGGTTGATCGAGCGGGAGTTCCGAGGGCAGTCGAGGATCAGCTTCCTGCTGCGACCGCAGGCTGTGTCATCCGACCTCGCCGGGTGACAGCCAGCCTGCGCGTCGCCGTCCTCGCCGGGGGCTACGGTGGCGCGAAGCTCAGTCACGGGCTTGCCCTCATCGAGCAACGCGACCCCCCGCTCGACCTGTCGGTCGTGGTCAACACTGCCGACGATCTCCAGGTCCACGGCCTCTGCGTCTCGCCCGACCTCGATACGGTGATGTACACGCTGGCAGGACTCGCCAACCCGGACACCGGGTGGGGGCTACGCGACGAGACGTGGTCAGCCGCAGAGATGCTCGAACGCTATGGGGTCGAGACGTGGTTCCGCCTCGGCGACCGAGATCTCGCGACGAACCTCCTCCGCACCGATCGGCTGCGCCGGGGGGATCGACTCACGGCCGTCACCGACGGACTCGCTCGTGCCCTGGGCATCCGCGCGCGGCTCCTGCCGATGACCGACGATCGGGTCGCGACCAAGGTCAGGACGGACGACGGCTGGCTCGACTTCCAGGAGTACTTCGTCCACCGACGTCACGAGGACACCGTCCACGAGCTGCGCTACGAAGGGATAGCGGCCGCCCGACCGACGGAGGAGGTGCTGGACGCGCTCGAGTCGGCCGACCTGCTCCTCCTCGCCCCCTCGAACCCGTTCCTGAGCATCGGCCCGATCCTCGCATTGCCCGGCGTGGTCGAGACGATCGTCAGCGCCCGAGCCCGGGTCGTGGCGATCAGCCCCATCGTCGCGGGCAAGGCCGTCCGCGGCCCCGCGGACCGCATATTCACATCACTCGGCGGGCGCGCGAGCGCGGCCGGCGTGGCGACCCACTACGTCGAGCGGTACCCCGATCTGTTGGACGCCCTCGTCATCGACGAAGTCGACTACGGCGACGCGCCGGCGATCGAGGCGCTCGGGCTGCGCGTCTTCCCCGCTGCGACCGTGATGCGAAGCGAGCCGGACCGGGAACGGCTGGCGACCGAGATCCTCGAGTCTCTCGGTCGACGGGGCTAGCTCGAAGACGAGCGCTCGTCGGCTCCGGCGGCTCGAACGAGCTCCGGCGTCTCGCCGCGGGTCTCGGTCGCGGGCTCTACCATCAGGGGCGTGGATGCCGATCTCTCCCGGCTGCACGTGGTCTTGCCCGTACGCAGCCTGAGCGGCGGTAAGGCGCGGCTCCGCGGATCCCTCGATCCCGAGGAGCGCGAGGCACTGAACACCGGGCTTCTCCGCCACGTCCTGGCCGTCCTCGCGGACTGGAGTGTCCAGGACCGGATCCATGTCGTGACCCTCGACCCGAACGCGGCGGCGCTTGCGCAGACGGCGGGGGCTGAGGCGATCCTTCAGCAGGGCGAGGGGCTCAATGAGGCGCTCCGCGAAGCGCGCCGGCACCTCCTTCGCGCGCGCGCATCGGCGATGCTCGTCCTCCCCATCGACCTGCCGCTCCTCGGCAGGGATGGCCTCCACCGGATGCTCGACGCCGCCGACGCGGCGCTTGCGGCGGGGTCCGGCCGGCCGCTCGTCGTCCTCGCGCCGGCGGACGCGCGGACCGGGACGAACGCCCTCCTGCTCTCACCGCCCGACGTGATCGAGCCATGCTTCGGCCCGCACAGCCTCGAAGCCCACATCCGCGCCGCCGCGGCGGCGGGAGCCACGCTCCAGCTGGTCGTCGACCCGGCGTTCGGCTTCGACCTCGACACGCCGGAAGACCTTCAGCAGCTCGACCCCGGACGGCTGCGCGAGCTGGAGGAGCTGGGCGAGCACGCCCTGTGGTCCGCGCCGCCGGAACGGTGAGGTATCAGCGGCTGACTCCTCACGCCGCGCCCTCATCGCCGCGACGCCAGCCCCGGCCTTTGCCATGACCGAGCTGCTCGCGGTCGCTCTTGCGCCACTCCCCGAGGTCAGACCCGGCGACGATCTCGCGGCGCTGATCGTCGGCGCGTGGGAGCGGACAGCGATGGAGCGGCAGGATCTCACGCCACGCGAAGGCGACGTCCTCGTCGTGACGCAGAAGATCGTGTCGAAGGCCGAGGGCCGGATCGTCGATCTCAGGAACGTGGAGCCGCGCGCCGAGGCAGTGGAGTTCGCCCGCCGGTTCGATCGTGATGCGAGGCAGGTCGAGGTGGTGCTCCGGGAATCCGCCCACGTCCTCCGCATGGAGCGCGGCGTGATCATCAGCCGTACGGCGCACGGGTTCGTGTGTGCGAACGCCGGCGTCGATGCGTCGAACGTGAGCGACCCGGACACGGTCACCCTGCTCCCGGCGGATCCCGACCGGTCGGCGGCCGACCTCAGGAACAGGATCGCGGAGGCCATCGGGGTCGCGCCCGGTGTCGTGGTCAGCGACTCCTTCGGCAGGCCGTGGCGCTGGGGGATCGCGGACGTCGCGCTCGGGGTCGCCGGCTTCTCGCCCCTCCACGACCAGCGCGGCCTCCCTGACGCGGCCGGCCGAGTGATGCGCGCCACGATCGTGGCGGTCGCCGACGAGATCGCGTCTGCTGCGGAGCTGGCGAGCGGGAAGACGTCAGGCCGCCCGGTCGTCCTCGTGCGCGGCGCTGCGCTTCCGCAGGGTGACGGCTCCGTCGCGGGTGACGTCGTCATGCCGCCGGAGTTCGATCTGTTCCCCTGACGGCGCGGACGACTGCCGTGCGCTGAGACCATCCGCGGGCAGATGGAATACCCGTGAGATGGGCGAGCGGGCGCGGCGACTCGCAGCGGAGGCGTGCGGGTACTGCATCTTCTCGACGCCGCGTGCACGGCGCGCGGCTCGAAACGCTCGGCGCGCGGTCCTCGTCCGACCGGCAGGTTAGGAGGAGCGGCGACCGCCTGCTCTCGACCTGGACCGTCGCGTCGTGGACCCGAAAGAGAGGGAGGACGGGTTGGGAAGGATCTGGCGCAACTACGGGTTGAGCATCACATTGGCCGCCATGTTCGTGATCAGCTGGGCGCTCCAGACCTGGATGGGGTGGCAGGAATTCGTCTCCGAGCAGCAGGAGCACGGCCAGCGGCCGCAGGCGTTCGGAGACGACGGTTACTTCTGGCGGTGGGGTCAGGCGACGTTCGAGAACTGGCAGTCGGAGTTCCTGCAGGTGTTCACGTTCATCGTTCTCACCACGTTCCTGGTCCACCGGAAGAGCCACGAGTCGCCGGACACCGATTACGACACGGAAGCGGCACTCCGGCGGCTGGAAGCCAAGGTCGACGCGCTCGTTGCTCAGCGAGGGTGAGGCGATGACGAAGGAGACCGAGATCCGGTACGACGACGTCTATCGGGAGCACCTCGAGGCGGTGAACGAACCGGCTCACTGGGCGTACATGTCCGGCGTCCTGATCGCCAGCTTCGTCCTCATGGTGCTGCTGATCGCGCTGCTGGGCACGGGCGCGGGGGGCTGAGCGGCCACGGGCCGCCGCCCTCGGCGCGTACCGATGCGGCGGAGTCGCCGCCCGTGCGACAAGCATCCTTGATACTCCCGGAGAGTATCGGGGAGTGATACGATGGGGTCCATGGACAAGCCGGGCTCCACCCTCCCCTCGTTCCCCTCGCTGGCGATCATCGACGAGGCGGACGAGTCGACGCACGCCGCCTCTACGCGACCCGCGCCGGCAAGCACGAACGGTGCGAACGCGCGCGACGCGCGGACCGACAGCAAGGTGGTGATCGTCGGGTCCGGGCCGGCGGGCCTCACCGCCGCGATCTACGCGGCGCGAGCGAACCTCGAGCCGATCGTCATCGGCGGGTATGTGCCGGGCGGGCAGCTGATGATCACGAGCGACGTAGAGAACTACCCCGGCTTCCCCGATGGGATCCTGGGCCCTGAGCTGATGGAGAAGTTCCGGGCGCAGGCGGAGACGTTCGGCTCCCGCATCGTCGACGTCGACGTGGAGCGGGTCGACTTCTCCGAGCGGCCGTTCCGTCTGTGGGCCGGAGGCGTGGAGTACCGGGGCGAGTCCGTGATCGTCGCCACCGGCGCGTCGGCGCTGTGGCTCGGGTTGGACAACGAGACGCGACTCCGCGGCCGGGGCGTCAGCGCCTGCGCCACGTGCGACGGGTTCTTCTTCCGGGGAAAGAAGGTCGCCGTCGTCGGTGGTGGTGACACGGCCCTGGAGGAGGCGACCTTCCTCACCCGGTTCGCGACCGACGTCGTGCTCCTCCACCGTCGCGACCAGTTCCGAGGCAGCAAGATCATGCAGGACCGCGCGCTCGAGCATCCCAAGATCAGCGTCCGATGGAACACGCAGGTCGTCGACGTGCTCGGCGAGGACGTGGTCAGCGGGGTCCGGCTGCGCGACACCGTCACCGGCGAGGAGACCGAGGAAGCCACGGACGGCTTGTTCGTCGCCATCGGCTACAAGCCGAACACCGACGTCTTCCGCGACTGGCTCGAGGTCGATTCGGCGGGTTACCTCGTCGTCCGCGATGAGACCGGCACCCGCATCGACGGCGTGTTCGTGGCGGGCGACGTCCACGATCACCGGTACCGCCAGGCCGTGACGGCCGCGGGCGACGGCTGCAAGGCGGCGATCGACGCCGAGCGCTGGCTCGAAGCCCAGGGCATCGCAGAAAAGGCGACGGCGACCGCCTGGTGACGTCCCCGGCTGCAGGGACGCGCTCGTCCTGTCGGACGCGTCCCACGTCGCAGCCGTGAGCTCCTGATGGGTTTCGGTCCTCGCGGCGGGCGGATGCCGCGTATGCCTCCGCAGGCCCCGACGCACCGGGTCCCGAAGGAGCGCCGCGGCACGACCCTCCGCCGCATCGCGGCGTTCTTCCGTCCGTACCGGCTTCAGGTCGGCGTCGTGGTCGCGACCATCTTCGTGACGAGCGTCCTCGGGCTCATCAACCCATACCTGCTGAAGCTGCTCATCGACGACGCGCTCCCCAAGCGAGACTTCGGCCTGCTGAACCTCTACGTGGGGCTGATGATCGTGGTGCCGATCGTCAGCGGGTTGATCGGCGTGGGGCAGACCTACCTCAACAACGTGATCGGCCAGCGGGTCATGCAGGACCTGCGCAACGCTCTCTACGGGCACCTTCAGCGGATGCCGCTCCGCTTCTTCACCGAGACGCGCACTGGCGAGATCCAGAGCCGTCTCGCGAACGACGTCGGCGGCGTCCAGGAGGTCGTCACCGACACCGCGAGCAGCATCATCAGCAATGTCCTGATCATCGGGACGACGATCGTGGCGATGGCCCTCCTGGACTGGCGCCTGACACTCCTGTCGCTCGGCCTGCTCCCCTTCTTCATGTACCTCACGTACCGGGTCGGGAAGGTCCGGCGCTCGATCAGCACGAAGACACAGGAGACCCTGGCCGACGTCTCGGCGATCACCGAGGAGACGCTCAGCGTCAGCGGCGTCCTCCTTACCAAGACGTTCGGTCAGCAGCGCGCCTCGCTCGACCGGTTCAAGGCCGCCAACGCTCGGCTCGCGGCGCTCCACATCCGGCAGGAGATGGTCGGCCGCTGGTTCTTCATGATCGTCGGGACGATCTTCAGCATCACGCCTGCGTTCGTGTACTGGCTGGCCGGCGTGCTGCTGATCCAGGGCGACCCGACCGCTCCGACGGTCGGCGACATCGTCGCCTTCACGACGCTCCAGAGCCGACTCTTCTTCCCGATCGGGCAGGTGCTGAACATCGGCGTAGAGGCCCAGGGAGCACTCGCGCTGTTCGACCGCGTCTTCGAGTATCTGGGGATGAAGCCCGAGATCGAGGACGCGCCGGACGCGATCGAGCTGGATCCGGGAACCGTGCGCGGGCACATCCGGTACCGGGAGGTTTCGTTCCGATATCCGTCGCGGCCCGCGGACCCCGGTCCCCGAGAGGACCGCGCGCTCGCGACCGTTGTTCCGGTCGAGGTAGCCGCCTCGGCCGCGCCGTCGCCAGCGGTCCCTGGTAATGGGTTCGCGGATCCAGCGAGGCCGAGCGACGGGGCGTCGGCCGCCGGGGCATCGGCGGACGGGCGATCGACGGACGATCCATCCACGGGCCCGCTCTCGGCTCACGGGCTATCGATCGGGTCCAGCGAGCTCGACGCGGACGGGCGGGAGGACGTCCTCCCGTTCGCGCTCTACGGGATCGACTTCGAGGTCCAGCCCGGCGAGCTCGTGGCGATGGTCGGCGCGTCGGGATCGGGCAAGACGACGACGACGTACCTGCTGCCGAGGCTCTACGACGCGGACTCGGGGTCGATCGAGATCGACGGGATCGACGTCCGGCGGATCACCCTCGCGAGTCTGGGGAACGTCGTCGGCTACGTGACGCAGGAGACGTACCTGTTCCACGCGAGCGTCAGGGAGAACCTGCGCTACGCACGTCCGGAAGCGAGCGACCGGGAGATCCAGGCCGCGGCCCGGATCGCGGCGATCCACGACCGGATCACGGAGCTGCCCCAGGGCTACGACACCCTCGTGGGCGAGCGCGGCTACAAGCTGTCGGGCGGCGAGAAGCAGCGGATCGCATTGGCGCGGGTCATGCTCAAGGACCCGCGGATCCTCATCCTCGACGAGGCCACGAGCGCCCTCGACACCGTCAGCGAACGGCTGATCCAGGCGGCGATCGAGCGAGTCATGCGCGGCCGGACGACGCTCGCGATCGCCCACCGGCTCTCGACCATCCTCCGCGCCGACCAGATCCTGGTCTACGAGAAGGGCAGGATCGTCGAGCGCGGGACGCATCCGGAGCTGCTCGAACGCGAGGGCCTGTACGCGCGGCTCTACCGCGAGCAGTTCCTGACCGCGGCTGCGCCGACACTCGCCGATGACGAACGGCGAGCGGAGACGAGGGCAGCAGTGGGCTGACCTCGAAACGGCGCTCTGCTGGTCGCCGTGCTCGGCGCTCTCGCAGGCGGTGGCGCACGGTTCAGCCTCGCCCTGGTCACCGACAGCGTCGCCGTGCCTGATAACGCCTTCACGACCGCAAGCTCCTTCTCCTGCGCGCCGCCTTCCACTCCCCTCTGGCTGACAGGGCTGGAGCACGGCCATGTTTCGGCGGCAGGCGGGGGATCGTTCAGCGAGCTCACGGGTAGCGGGGCATCGGCGGACGTAGCGGTCGCCCGAAGCGGGGCGTACTCGCTCAAGGTCGTCAAGACCGCGAGCGCGTCGACGCACGTCCTGCGGCGTCTCACTGGTTCGGCGAGCTCGGTAGTGACGCGGTTCGCGATCCGGCTGGAGACCCTTCCGAAAGCGGACGTCACCCAACTCGTTTCGTTCACACTCGCCGACGGCGGCGTCGTTGATCTCGGGTACCAGGCGAGCGCGCAGAAGCTCCAGCTTGGATTCGCCGGCGGAACGCCCGGCGCGGCGTCCGTATCCGCGACGGCCGGCACCTGGTACGTCATCGACGTCAAGGTCGTCGCGGGACTCCTGACCCGAACGGCGGATTGGCGGATCGACGGCACTGCGCAGACGCAGGCGTCGTCGCTTCTCGCCCTCCTCGGCACGACCGTCACCGGCCTGCGTTTGGGGTCGGGCACGGGCGCCGACGTCTTCACGGGGCACTACGACGACATCGTCGCCACGAGCAACGGCGCCGACTACCCGATCGGCGACGGGAAGATCCTGCCGTTGCGCCCGAATGCGATGGATACGCACGACGTGCCCGGGAACTTCCAGGACGCCAGCGGCGGAACCATCACGGCCGGCACGTACACGGACCTCGACGACGTCCCAGTCGATACGGGGACGGACCACGTAAAGCAGGTCGTCGCGTCCGGTACGAGCTATCTCGGCGTCGCGTTCGAGGACGCCACCAAGACATGCATCAATGGGGTGGCTGCCGTGGTCGGCTTCGAGGCTTCGACGACGAACGAGAACAACGGCAAGACAAGCGCGTTCGACGGCACAACCGAGACCGTTGTCTACAGCGGTGCCATGAACCCCGCGGGACGGGGCTACAAAGCGGCGGTGATCGCTCCTGCCTCGTCCTCGTGGAGCCAGGCGGCCCTCAACGGACTCGTGATGCGGATCGGGTACTCGACCGACGTCGACCCGCAACCGCAATGGCACACGCTGTTGATCGAGTACGACGTTCGCTAGCGCGGGACCCGCGTTCCAAGGAACGCAACGACGCGTCGCGTCGGCTCCTCCCGTCTTCGTCCACAATCCTCATCACGCTCATCCCGGGTCCTGGTCTCCCGCTGGCGCCACATCCACCTCCGACGTGTGCTCTTCGCGGGAACAGCGCCACACCGAGCGGGACGAGGGTCGGCAACGGACAGCAGTTCGCGAGAGGAGACCTTCGTTGTCCGAGGGGACCGTGAGCAGGACAGACCGAGAGGAGCCTGACCCGCGCGCGGACAAGTCGATCGTCGCCCGATGGAAGGGCGGCCTGGGGTTCGACAGTGATACCGAGTTCGGCGGGTCGGCCGTGATGGAGGGCCAGGACGGACGGCGCGGCGCTCGGCCGAGCGAGCTCCTGCTCGTGGCGCTCGTCGGGTGCACGGCGATGGACGTCATCAGCATCCTGCTCAAGAAGCGCCAGCGCCCGGTCCGCTACGCGGTCCGCTCGTGGGGCCAGCAGCGGACGACACACCCGAAGACGTTCACCGAGATCGTGGTCGAGCACGAGATGGAGGGAGACGACGTGGACGTGGAGGCGATGCGACGGGCGATCGAGCTATCGGCCACGAAGTACTGCCCGGTGACCGCGCACATCGCCCAGGGCGACACGAGGATCAGCCACCGCTACCGTCTCAGGAACCGCGACGGCGAGCAGCGAGCGGAGGTGGTCATGACGGGGCCACGTGGCGAGGGGCTGCAGCCGCAGAGTTGATGGATCAGGAGGCCGCCGGGCAGATGGCGGACGCGCGCGAGGAGACAGGAGAGCCGTGATGTCGAGGTTCACGAGGGAGCTGAGCGAGCAGATCGCGAGGGAGTTCGCAGCCGCTCAGCAGTACATCGCGATCGCCGTGTGGTACGACCGCGAGACGCTGCCGGAGTTGGCGCGGCACTTCTACCGACAGGCGGTCGAGGAGCGGAACCACGCGATGATCATCGTCCAGTACCTGCTCGACACACAGCAGGAAGTGAAGATCCCGGGCGTGGACGCGCCGAAGACGGAGTTCCCGGATCCCCGGGCGCCGGTCGCGCTCGCCTACGAGCAGGAGCGGGACGTGACGGACCGGATCCAGAAGCTGACCAGGATCGCGCGCGACGAGGGCGACCTGGTCGGCGAGCAGTTCCTCGCGTGGTTCCTGAAGGAGCAGATCGAGGAGATGGCGAGCATGGCGGACCTGCTCACGGTGGTCGAGCGGGCATCCTCCACGAACATCCTGCTCGCCGAGGATTACCTCGCGCGGACGGCGGTCGCGGCGGGCAAGGGACGAGGTGAGGCTCCACCGGCAGCCGGTGGGGCACTGTGAATCCCACTCCTAGCCGCCGCACGCGTCGTCCCATCTCGACGGGGTAGAGGGCCGCGACCTCCTGCGCCGATCACCCACCACCCGTGCCGCGGGGTTCGAGCGTTCGGCGAAGGGCGACGACTTCCCTGCGGAGAGCTTCCAGCTCGTCCTCCAGGCTCCCTTCGTGCTCCGGTCGGTCCTCCGCCCGGTCCGCGCGGACGAAGAAGCTCGCGATCGCCGCCGTGATGTAGCCGAAGATCGCGAACGCGTAGACCGCGAGCAGCCAGCCGAGGACGCGGCCCTCCGGCGATCTCGGCCAGTACTCCGAACCCATCGTGGTGATCGCCATCGCGGTCCACCAGAGCGCGTCGCCGTAGTTCCCGAGGCCGAGCTGGCCGGCGTCCGCGACCTCCGCGCCGCCTCGGCCGTCAGCGCCGCCGGACTCTCGAAGAAGGCCATGCCCGCGGCCCCCACGAGCGTGACGACGACGGTGAGCGCGAGTACGAACGGGAGGCCGCGCCGACCGAGCGTCTGACCGAGCACGCGCATACCGCGGTTCAGTGACGTCAGCAGACGGAGCAGGCTCGTCGATCGAGCGAAGCGAGCAGCGCGCAGGAGCGCGAACGCGCGAAAGACGCGGAGGGCCCGCAGGGCGGGCAGGACGAGCGAGACCGCCGTCAGCCAGTGCCCCCGCAGGTACTCGACCCTGCCCGGCGCGATGACGAGCTCGAGGAGGAAGTCGAGGACGAACAGGGCCCAGATCGCGTACGTCAGCAGCTGGAGCCGCGGCCCGAGCCCGTACGTGAACTCGATCACCAGCAGGACGAGCCACGCGAAGGCCAGCACGGCCATGGGGATCCGCAGCGCGGCGTCGATGTGACGCAGGAGCTGCCAGCGCTCCTCGGTGACGGCACGCCGGATGTCGACCTCGGCTTCCCGTCTCCGCGCTACCGACTCCTCCTCGCGCTGCCGCTCGTTCCCGTTGCCGCTCACCATCCCGACCTCCTCGCCTCGTCAAGCGCGCTGAGCGTACGGGAAGAGCCAGTCGGTCAGGCGTCAGACGGCGGCGGCGACTCCGGGTAGCGGGCGCTCGGGCGGGCCGACGTACCGGACGTCGGGGCGGATGAGCCGGTTCGCCCCGGCTTGCTCCATGCAGTGAGCCGTCCAGCCGGCATGTCGCGCGAGCGCGAAGGTCGACGGGAACAGGTCGGGCGGCAGACCGACGCCCTGGAGCACGGCGGCCGCGTAGTACTCGACGTTGGTCTTGATGACGCGGTCCGGCTTCAGCTCCTCGAACAGTCGGAGCGCGATGTCCTCTACTGCCACCGCCATCTTCAGCCAGTCGGCCATGCCGGCCATCCCTTCCGCGACCTCCCGTAGGGCGGCGGCGCGCGGATCGTAGGCGCGGTAGACGCGGTGGCCGAAGCCCATCAGCCGCTCTCCGCGCGCGATCGCGTCACGCATCCAACGCTCAGCGTGCTCGACCGAGCCGATCTCGTGGAGCTGGCTCACGACCTCGCTCGGCGCTCCGCCGTGGAGCGGGCCCTTGAGCGCACCGATCGCCCCCGCGACGGCGCTGGCAAGGTCGGACCGGGTCGATGTGATGACGCGCGCGGTGAACGTCGAGGCGTTGAAGCCGTGCTCCGCGCCCACGATGAAGTACGCATCGAGCGCACGCGCCGACGCCTCGTCCGGCGTCTCACCGGTGAGCTGATAGAGGAAACCCGCGGCGAGCTCGAGATCGGGATCAGGGTCGACCGGTTCGAGTCCCTGCCGGAGCCGGGCGAAGGCTGCGAGCGCGGACGGCGCGAGGGCGGTCACGTCCCGGGCCTGGTCCGGCGTCGGCGGCCAGCTCAGCCTCGCGCTCGCCCCCCACGCGGAGACTGCCGTTCTCAGCGCATCCATCGGGCTCGACTCGTTCGGGAGAGCGCGAAGCGCCGTCAGGACGGCGCCCGAGAGCGGCGCGGTCGGCAGGTGCGCCTCGGACGGCCACTCTCCGGTCCAGAGAAGCTCGGCTACCTGTGCATACGTGCTGTTCCGGACCAGCTCGACGATCGGGTAGCCGCGGTACAGGAGACGGCCGTTCTGGCCGTCTACCAGTGCGATCGAGGTCTCTCCAGCGAGGACGCCCTCGAGCCCCGGCGAGTACGGGCGGCCGTCGACGGCCGGCATCCTGGTGGCTGAGCCGCTCCCGTCCGTGTTGCCGTCACTCGCGGTCGCATTGTCGGGTGGGACGTGCCCGCCCGACGAGTGGTGTGTCACGGTCCGAATCTTAGTCCCAGTCCGGGCGTAGCGGGTCGCGCGGGCCGATCTCGTCCATCAGATGCCGCACGCGGCGGGTCGGACGAGGAAGCGAAGCCGGCAGTACTGGCGGAAGCCGAGGCGGCGATAGACCGGTGCACCCAGGTCGGACGCCTCCAGGACGCCGACGCGGTACCCCATCGCGCGCGCCTCGCGAAGCGGGTGCTGGGTCATCGCCGCACCGAAGCCACGACCTCGAAAGCGAGGGAGCGAGCTGACGTTGTAGATGCCCGCGACGCCGGCGCAGAGGAACAGAGACGAGGTCGCGACCGGCCTGCCCTTGACGCTCCCAAGGTAGTGCCTGATCCGGGCGTCCTCCCCGACGCCCAGCTGCTCGTACAGATCGTTGACGACCCGCAGCTCGGGTCCCGGCGTACGGAACCCCTGCCCGAACGCGTCGATCCACTCCGCGAGCGTCGTCCGGTCGGCGACTTCCTGGATCGCGAGCCCGGCGGGTGTCGTCCGTTCGCTCAGTGCCTGGAGGTCGACCGCCATCCCCGGCCAGTCGCCACCGTTGTCGAAGCCCCGCCGTTCCAGCCGCGGGACGGACCCCCGCCGCCGCGTCGACGGCAGCAGCCACCACTCCATCGGCACGCCACGCTCGTCGAACAGCGCGAGGAGCTCGTCGATGACGCGTTCCAGGTCGACGTCAGAGCGGGAACGAGCGCGGAGGACGGCATTCATGCGCGCGACGGGCTTCCCCGTCACGTACCACGTGCAGTCCGGCGAGATTGACGACCTAGCGCCAGGCAGCGCCTTCGCGAGGAGCATCTGCTCGACGAAGTTGTCCTCGATCGCGGCGGTCAGGGCCGGCCGGGAGAAGTCGACGAGCGGACCGCTCACCCGCGCGCGCTCGACTCCACCGAGGACGGGCCGGCGGACCGGGCGGCCTTGGGCCTGCCGTCCGTCATCACTCGACAGTCACGCCCGCCGCGCGCATCTCCTCGATCGCGCGCTCGCCATCCCTCGGCTGCAGGTCGACGGCGCGGACAGCCGCGACGAGGAGCGTCGTCGGGTAGCCGAGCGCGCGCGCGTCGACGGCCGTCGCCTTCACGCAGTAGTCGGTCGCAAGGCCACCGACGACGACCTGCTCGACACCGCGCTCCTGGAGCAGACGGTGGAGCTCCGTCGGCTTCGTCTCCCCCGTCTCCGGGTCGCGCATCGTGAACCCCGAGTACCCGTCTTCTCCGTTGCTCCCCTTGCGCACCACGGACCCCGCCACGACCAACTCACGCTGCAGCTCGGCCCCCCACGTCTCGCGGACACAATGCACCGGCCACACGCCGCCGTCCTTCGCGAAGTGGGGTGTGTCGGGCGGATGCCAGTCCTGCGTGTAGATGACCGCCGCGCCTGCCGTCTGTGCTGCGTCGATCTCTCGATTCAGCACCGGCACCGTCCGCTCGCCATCCTTCACGTAGAGGGTCCCTGACGGATCGGCGAAGTCGTTCTGGACGTCGACGACGATGAGCGCCGTCTGGGTGTCGTAGCGCGGCATGCCGTGATTCTAGGAGTCCTGCTCGTCCAGTCTCGGAGGCTTCCAGCCGCGGAACGGCTCTCCCGCGCGTTTCAGCGCACCGAGGCGCTCCGTCGCGGTGCAAGCACGTAACCATCGTCTCCCCTCACGTGGGTTACTATCGCGGTCTCCGCCGTCACCGCGCACGGCCTCAGTTCGTGAGTCTCGCCCTGATCCGTTCCCGCTCCTCCCCTTCGGTCGCCCTCTGGTTCATGTTCCTGGCGCTCTCCCTCATCTGGGGGAGCTCGTTCCTGTTCATCAAGATCGGCCTGAACGAAGGGCTCCCTCCGCTCACGCTGGTGAGCTACCGACTGTGGATCGCAGTCCTGTTCCTCGCGCTGGTCGTGCGCCTGACCGGGGGCCGGCTGCCCCGCGACCGCGACGTCCTCGCCAGCATCGCGTTCCTCGGCGTCATCAACGTCGCGATCCCGTTCTCGCTCATCACGTGGGGAGAACTGTGGATCACGTCGGCGCTCGCGAGCATCCTCAACGGGCTCGTGCCGCTGTTCACGATCGTCATCGCGGCCGCGTTCCTGGCCGACGAGGCCATCACCGTCAATCGCCTGACCGGCCTCGTCATCGGCTTCGCGGGCGCTCTCCTGCTGTTCTCGCCGCACCTCGGGGGGCAAGCGACAGGGGAGAGCGCCGACCCCGGGATGGAGATCCTCGGCCAGCTGGCCGTCGCCGGCGCCTCGCTCGCCTACGCGATGGCCGGCGTTTACATCCGCACCAAGGTCTCGGGGGCGCGACGCGTAGACGGACCCGGGAGCGAACCACGGGCACTGACCCCTGTCGAGATCGCCCTCCCGCAGGGCATCGTGGCCGCCGTGATCGTTTCAGTGCTCGCGGCCCTGGTCGAACGGGGCGCGCCGACAGGTGTGATCCTG
This sequence comes from Chloroflexota bacterium, assembly GCA_016781485.1. Classification (GTDB taxonomy): domain Bacteria; phylum Chloroflexota; class Limnocylindria; order Limnocylindrales; family CSP1-4; genus YB3-1. The sequence goes on from JADDQH010000024.1 coordinate 24,429, forward strand.
CCCCCAGGGCCGTCGGCATGGTTCGCGGTCTCGTGGATCGGGATCCTCGGCTCGGGCGTGGCGTACATGCTGCTCTTCCGGCTCATCGCCGCATGGGGTCCGACGCGCACGAGCCTGGTCACCTACGCGATGCCGGTCGTCGGCATCATCCTCGGCGTGATCGTGCTCCGCGAACGGATCGGCTGGGCGGAACTCGCCGGGACCGCGCTCATCATCGGCGGCATCGCGCTCGTGAACAGCAGGGTCGGTCAGCGCCGCCTCCTCGGACGGGCGACGTCCGCTGCAGGTCGCCCGGGCGACCAGGCCTCCGCGAGCGCAGGGCGGGGGCGCGTGGCCGACTGATACTCGGTATCATGTGGCGCGTGACACGACCCGACGCGTTCGTCCGCGCGCTCGACGGTGCCGGCTACCGACTCACCCACTCCCGGCGCAGCGTGGCCGATCTGGTCGCCGCTCAGGAAGGGCACTTCACGGCCGCGGACCTGATCGAGGACGCACGGCAGCGGCGCGTCCGGGTCGGCCGGGCGACGATATTCCGCGCGCTCGACCTGCTCACGGAGCTGCAGGCTCTCGAGCGGCTCGATCTGCCATCCGGCGAACATGCCTACGTCCGCTGCGAACCCGCCCACCATCACCACCTCGTCTGCTCTCGCTGTGGACGGACGCGGGATCTCGAGGACTGCGGGATGCAGCGGGTCGCGCAGGAGGTCGAGCGGCGGACCGGCTTCGAGATCGCCTCGCACCGGCTCGAGCTCTACGGCATCTGCCCCGACTGCCGAGAGATCTCGCGGACCGATCCCGGAACGAGGGACACGGAGGCGTTGCGACGACCAGGGCCGAGCCGCCGGCCCGTCACGAAAGGGCGCGAACGGTGAACGATCCGCGTGTGCTGGCGCTTGCGATCCTGCCGTTCTTCACGACGCTTCTCGGCGGACTCGCAGCTGTCCGGCTACGACATCGGCTCCACCCGTTCATGGCGTTCGCCGCCGGCGTGCTCGTCGCCACCGCGCTCGCGAACCTATTGCCGGAGGCGGCGGAACTCGTCGGCGAGACGGGCGAAACGTGGGTCGTGGGAGGGGTCGCGGTCGCCGGCTTTCTGGTCTTCTCGGCGATCGAGGCACTCGTCCACCAGCAGAGCTGGGAGCACCGGCACCCGCCACTGGAGGATCCCGGCGAGCCGCACGAGCACGGGGACGAACCGCAGCCACTCGGGATCCCACTTGCAGTGGCAGGGCCGGCGGGGATCATCCTCCACACGACGCTGGACGGCGTCGCCATCGGCGTAGGCGTTCAGGCAGGCGGAGAGATAGCGGTCATCGTCGTGCTGGCCGTCCTCGCCCACGTCTTCGCTGATGGCCTGAACGTCGCCACCCTCGTGCTGGCTGCCGGTCGCGGCGCGTCGTTCGCGGCGACCATGCTCGCGCTGACCGCGCTGGCGCCGCTGACCGGGATCCTGCTGAGCACGCAGATGTCGATCTCCGATCCGGCGCTGGGGATGCTCCTTGCGCTCTTTGCGGGTGTCTTCGTCGCGATCGGCGCCGGACACCTCCTACCGGAAGCGCAGCATCGTCGACCCGCGGGGGCGGCGCCGCTCGTCCTCGTGAGCGGCCTGGGGGCGGGCACGGTCCTCGCGATCAGGATGGTGATCGGCTAGGACTGCGCGCAAGGCGGGCGAGACCGCATCCCGGAGAGCCATTCGCTCCCCCCTACCATGAAGGCGTGAGCGGGCGCCTCTACGTCGGCACGAGCGGGTTCGCGTACCCCGACTGGGCACCGCTGTTCTACCCGCCGGGCACGAAGGGCGAGGCGCTATTGCCCGCGTACGCGTCGCGTCTCTCCGCCTGCGAACTCAACAACACCTTCTACCGGCATCCCACGCCGCCGCGGATCGCCGCGTGGCTCGCCGCCACGCCTGACTCGTTCCGCTTCACGGTCAAGGCGCAGCGCGGTGGGAGTACGCGCGCATTCTCGGTCGACCCCGAGGGAACGCTCCCCTGGCTCACCGCACCGTATCGACTCTTCGCGGAGCGGCTCGGCTGTGTCCTGTTCCGTGTCCCGGACGCGGTGTCGCGAGACGACGAACGCCTTCGGCGCTTTCTCGGCGCCTGGCCGTCGGACGTCCCGCTGGCGATGGAGTTCCAGCATCCGTCGTGGGTGGACGACGACGTGCTTTCGTACCTGCGCGAGCGAGGGGCGGTGCTGTGCACGACCGAGCTCGACGAGTCCACTCAGCCTCCGGCGCTCCACCTGACCGCGGCGTTCCTCTACCTGCGGCTCCGCCGCGATGGGTACCAGCCTGCGGACCTGGACGCGTGGGCAGCACGCCTCAGCCCGTTCCTCCACGCCGGGCACGACTGCTACGTGTTCTTCAGACACGACGCCATCGGCCGTTCCCCCCTCCTCGCGCTCGAGCTCGCGCACCGGGTCGAGCGCGTGGCCGGGCGTGAAGAGGGCTTGCCGCGGGGGCAGGACTAGAATCGGGTCGAACGCAGGCCGAGGTGCCGGCAGGAGCGCGGGAAGATCGTGGATCCATTGGGGCTCGTCGCAGTCGTGTCGATCATTGCGCTGATCTTCGTCGCCGGTGGCGACATCGCAGGGAAGACCGAGAGCGTCTTCCACGGATACTTCCGAGGGGTTCGTCCAGATCCCTGGCCGCACGGCGTGCAGGAGGAGGACCGGACGGGACGCTGGGGGTCGCCCGAACCGGCGTCGGCCCCGACCACCGACCGCGGTCCCGAGGGTGACGATCGTCTCCTCGTCGCGCCCGTGACCACGGTCATCACCGCGCCCGTTCGCGGGAGGGTCGCCAGGAACTCCCCTCGCGCCTGACCGTCTGCGTTGCGTCGGGTGGCGCAGCCCCGTCTTCCCCTTCGACGCCTACACCCCGATCGGGTGCCAGACCGTCTTCATCTCGAGGAAAGCGGCGATCCACTCCGGCCGCTGGGCGAGGCGGTCGTCGAGCCAGTCGACGCCGTCGCCGGCGTCCCTCCCCGCGGCTGCATCGCCCTCGGCACTCCGTAGCCGTCGCGGGCGCCCGGCCAGCCGCTTCACGTTCTCCGCGGCGGTCTCCACGACCGAGGCGAGCATCTCGGCTGGCACGCCCCAGACGTCCAGACCATTCACATCCATGTGTGCGGCGACCACCGGGACGAGCTCGCGCCGATAGCCGGTCAGGACGTTGACGACGCCGGCCGGCACGTCGCTCGTCGCGAGGACCTCGCCGAGCGTGATCGCCGGGAGTGGCCGCGACTCGGACGCGATGACGATCGCGGCATTCCCGCTCACGAGCACCGGAGCGAGCCGCGAGACGAGCCCAAGGAGTGACGAGGACTCGGGCGCGACGATCCCCACGACGCCGGTCGCCTCCGGGATCGTGAAGTCGAAGTAGGAGGCGCCCACGGGATTGACGGTACCGAGCAGCTGCGTGATCTTGTCGGCCCAACCCGCGTACCAGACCCAACGGTCGATCGAGCGGTCGACCTGCTCGCGTGCCTCGTCGGCACCCAGGCCCTCCGCCCGGGCGACCTCCGCCTCGAACTGGTCCCTCCTCCCCTCGAGCAGCTCGGCCACCCGGTAGAGCACCTGTCCGCGGTTCATCGCGGTCTTCTGCTCCCACCCAGGGAACGCTCCGCGCGCGGCTCGCACCGCGTCTCGCACGTCCTTCCTCGAGGCCCGGACGGCGTTCGCGATGGGGCTTCCGTCCGCCGCGTGCACGACGTACGAGCGCCCCGACTCGGATCGCGGGAACTGCCCGCCGACATACAGCTTGTACGTCTTGCGGACGGCCAGCCGCCCGCGCCCGGCGGCGTCGGCCGTCGTCACCGCGTCAGGCACCCGTCCGTTCGGTTCGCCGGCTCGCTCCGCGTCGACCATCCGCCGTCCGACTCCGTCGTGCGCTCCTGGGTCACCGCGGCTGGAGGTCGACGTACGCGAGGAGCCCGTGAAGCCCACCCTCGCGACCGAAACCCGACTCCTTGTAGCCTCCGAAGGGGCTGGTCGGGTCGAACCGGTTGAACGTGTTCGCCCAGACGACGCCGGCACGAAGGCGCTTGACCATCGAGAGGATGCGGCTCCCCTTGTCCGTCCATACCCCGGCCGAGAGCCCGTACGGGCTGTTGTTCGCCTTTTCCACCGCCTCGTCCGGCGTCCGGAACGTGAGCACCGACAGGACCGGCCCGAAGATCTCCTCCTGCGCGATCCTGTGGCTGAGCGCGACGTCGGTGAACAGTGTCGGGCGGACGAAGTACCCGCGCGCGGGGATCTCGCACGCCGGCTGGTACATCCGTGCCCCTTCCTCGACGCCCGCCTCGACCAGCTCCTCGATCTTCGCCAGCTGAGCGGCGTTGTTGATGGCGCCCACGTCGGTGTTCTTGTCCAGCGGGTCGCCCACCCGGAGGGTGTCGAGTCGGTCCTTCAGCTTCTCCACGAACCGGTCGACGATCGACTCCTGCACCAGCAGCCGGCTTCCCGCGCAGCACACCTCGCCCTGGTTGAAGAAGATGCCCGTGATCACGCCCTCGACAGCCTGGTCGAGCGGAGCGTCGTCGAAGACGATATTCGCCGCCTTGCCGCCCAACTCGAGCGTCAGCTCCTTGTCCGTCCCCGCCACCGCGCGCGCGATCCGCTTGCCGATCTCGGTGGAACCCGTGAAGGCGACCTTGTCCACGCCGGGGTGCTTCACGAGCGTCATCCCGATCTCGCCCGGTCCGGTGACGATATTGACGACGCCGGGAGGCAGCTCCGCCTGACGGCACACGTCTGCGAACAGGAGCGCGCTGAGCGGGGTCGAGGTGGCGGGCTTCAGGACGACCGTGTCGCCCGCGGCGAGTGCCGGCGCGACCTTCCAGGCCAGCATGAGCAGCGGGAAGTTCCAGGGGATGACCTGTGCCGCGACGCCCAGGGGGCGAGCTTCGCGCCCGGGGAACGCGTACTCGAGCTTGTCCGCCCATCCCGCGTAGTACCAGAAGTGTGCCGCGGCGAGCGGCACGTCAACGTCTCGTGACTCCTTGATGGGCTTGCCGCCGTCGAGCGTCTCAAGGACCGCGAATTCCCGGCTCCGCTCCTGGAGGATCCGGGCGATCCGGAACAGGTACTTGGCACGCTCGCGGCCGGGCAGCGACCCCCAGCGTTGCTCGTAGGCGGCACGCGCGACGTCGACCGCGTGCTCGGCGTCCTCGACGGTCGCGCGCGCGACCTCAGCGAGTGGCTCCTCGGTCGCCGGGTCGAGAGTCGTGAACCACTGGTCGCCGCTCGGCGCGACCTCTTCGCCGCCGATGAACAGCCCGTATCGATCCTTGAGCCGAACGACGTCGCGCGATTCGGGCGCCGCCACGTACTCCCACGGGATGGCCTGTCCCTCGCCGAGCCCCCAGCTCGCCGGGGTCTCCGTCCCGCGCCCGATGGAGTCGGACGCCGGGCGTCGCGCGATGGCGGTGCCGGGCGGTGACGGCTGCGGTCTCTTCGAGTCGTCCTGGCTCATGTGCTGAGCCTACACCGTGCGCGTCCCGGCATCGGCGTGGCTCGCCGAGGGCGCATTCGCGCCTCGGGACGACGAACTCTTGGTGGGGGCGTAAAATGAGCGGAGATTAGCGTTAGAAGCGATGAGGAACGGGTGTAAGGTGCCTTTCATGGACCGAGTCGCTGCTCAACTGGAGTACCTGGACGGCCCGCTCGAGGATGCACGGGAGCTCGACGGCAGCCTCCGCGACCTGCGGCGGGTCAACCGGTGGCTGGGGGGCTTCGCGCTGTCGCGGGCGGCCCTCGTCCGGCTACTCGGGTCTATGACTCCGGGCGTCGGCGATCCCCTCGAGCCCTACCGCTCCCAACAGCGGCCGCTCCAGCTGCTCGACGTCGGCACCGGCTCGGCGGACATCCCCGCGGCCCTTCTCGAGTGGGCCGGAAGGAAGGGGTTCCGGATGGAGATCGTCGGGATCGACGAGCGACCCGAGATCATCGAGGTGGCTCGCCAGGTGTTCCGAGACCGGGATGGCCTCCGGCTCCGCGTCACTCCCGGCGACGCCCTCCCGTATCCCGACGGCAGCTTCGACGTCGCACACGCGTCCCTCGTCACTCACCACCTGACGCCCGACGACGCGCTCGGCCTGTTGCGCGAGATGGCGCGCGTCAGCCGCCTTGGGGTCGTCGTGAACGACCTGGACCGGGGACGACTCGGATGGCTCGGAGCGGTGGTCCTCACCCGGCTGTTCACGCGCAATCGGCTGACACGCCACGACGGACCGCTCTCCGTGCGGCGTGCCTATACGCCCGCCGAGTTGATGAGGATCGCGGCCGATGCCGGTCTACGTCCCGCTGCCCGCATCGACGGCTTCCTGCGCCACCGGTACGCGCTCGCGTTCGTGCATGCATCCGGGCCGGGACTGCCGCCGAATGACGCTGCATGAGGCGACGGACCGGATGGGAACGCCGATGACGGCGGAGGCCCGCGAACGGGCGTGGGCAGAGCACAACGGACACCGCGAAGCGGTGGAGGTGGCGATCGTCGGAGGGGGACCGGCGGGAGCTGCCCTCGCTACCCGTCTTGCCGATGCCGGGCACGACGTCGTGCTCTTCGAGCGGCTGCCTCAGCCCCGCTGGCGCGCCTCCGGCGTCTACTCCTCACCCGATACGTACAGAGCACTTCGAGAGCTCGGCCTCCCGCGACAGCGGCTCGACGCGCTCGTCCGCCCGATCGACGAGATGGCCGTGGAGTCTCTGTCGGGGGTGACGTGCCGACTCGTCTACGGACCGCCCGATCACGCGGTGGGCCTCGATCGCGTCAGGCTCGAGCGGGCGATGCTCGACCGCGCTGCTTCCGCGGGCGCACGCGTCGAGGAAGGCCGCGTCGTCCGGGCCGTGCGATGGGGCGATGCGACGGGCGCCGGCCCGGTCGAGCTCGACGTTGCTGCCACCTCCGGCGGCCCGGAACTCAGCTCACGATGGCGCGCCGGCGTCGTCGTCGGCGCGGACGGCCCTCGCTCGCTCGTCGCGCATCGCGCAGGCGTGGTTAGTACCGTCCCACTGCTTCGGAAGGCCGGGCTGACCGTGCACCGGAACGACCCGGGCGCGGCCGCGGAGGGCGAGCCGATGGGAGCGCGGATGGTGGTCGGGAAGGGCTGGTACTGCGGGATCGGACCGGTCCCCGGCGGACGCGTGAACGTGGGTGTAGTGGTCGACGGGGCGGGCCTGAAGACGGGACTCCGGCGCGCGGGCGGGTCCAGGGGGCTGATCGGCGAGATCCTGACGCGAGTCCCTGACCGTGGCGAGGCCTGGCGCGGGTCCGCCGACACGGACGAGGTCCGAGCGGCTTTCCCGCTCGCCCACCGTGTCAGTCGCGCGAGCGGAAATGGGTTCCTTCTCGTCGGTGACGCCGCGGGGTTCATCGACCCCATCAGTGGCGAGGGCGTCCATCGCGCGCTCGTCTCCGCCGAGCTGGCCGCCGACGCGATCGCAGGCTGGGCGCGGGGCGACCGCTCTGCGATCCGTGGATACGACCACCAGCTCCGAGGCCGGTTCGGACGGAAGGACACGCTCTCGTGGCTGTTCCAGTTGTTCATGAGCCGGCCCCTGCTGTTCGACTATGCCTTGCGGCGCCTGTCGCGCCGTGAGCGGCTGCGGCGCACGTTCGGGCTCGTCGTGGCGGACCTGGCGCCGCCGGAACGCGCGATGCACCCTCGCTTCCTCGCGTCGCTGCTGATGCCGTAGCCCGACTCGTGCTCACCTCGATCGGCATCGACGTCTCCGCCCCCGGTCAGCGCGTCTTCGACCTCGCGCGTGATGTTTCCCGCTGGCCGCAGCTGCTTCCCCACTACCGCAGCGTCACCGTCGAGCGCCGCTCCGGCGAGCGCGTCGTGGCGCGGATGGTGGCCGTCCGACCCGTGCTCGGACCACTCGGGCTACCCGTCGCCTGGCGAGCAGAGCAATGGGGGGACGCCACCGACCCCGACGACCTCCGGCTCTGCTTCCGGCATCTCCGGGGCGTGACCCGCGGGATGGACGTCACGTGGCACATCCGACCCTCCGGTCACGGATGCCGGGTGACCATCGAGCACGCATTCCGGCGCCGCCTGCCCCTCGTCGGTGACGAGGCGCTCCCCGCGTTCGTGGACCGCTTCTTCACCCGGTCGATCGCGACCCGGACGCTCCGGACCTTCAAGGCGCTTGCTGAAGGAGTGCTCGAAGTCAGAGGGACGCGAGCGCTCCCGACCCGACCGCCGGTCAGCGACGAAGGCGACCGATGACACGAGGACCGCGGCGAGTGTGGGTGACGGGGATCGGGCTCGTCACGCCGGTCGGGATCGGCGTCGAGCCGTTCTGGGCAGGGCTCCGGTCGCGGCGGTCTCCGGTCCGCCGCATCGATCGCTTCGACCCCTCCCAGTTCCGGTCGCAGGTCGCGGCGCAGATCGATGACTTCGAGCCGACCGACTTCATGCCCCCGAAGCAGGCGCGGCAGACGGACCGCTTCAGTCACTTCGGGCTCGCGGCCGGCCAGCTGGCCCTTGCGGATGCGGGCCTCGACCTAGAAGCCCGGCACGCGCCCAGGCGGGACAGGTTCGCGGTCTATGTCGGGTCCGCGCTGGGAGGGATCGCGCACGCCGAGACCGAGCACGAGCGGTTCATCGACCGGGGGATCCGCGGCGTCGCGCCGAACCTCGCGCTCGCCGTGTTCGGCGGTGCCGCACCCGCCAACATCGGCATCGCACTCGGGCTGCACGGGCCGATCCTTTCCACGGCGAACAGTTGCGCCGCGGGAGCAGTGGCGCTGGGCGAAGCCTTCCACCTGATCCGCTCCGGGAGTGCCGACGCCGCTCTCGCAGGCGGCGTCGAGGTGCCGCTCAGTCCGCTCGCGTTCGGCGCATTCGACATCATCCGCGCCCTGGGTGCGGGGCACAACGACGACCCGGAGCAGGCGGCGCGGCCGTTCGACGCCGAGCGTGACGGGTTCGTGATGGGCGAGGGCGGCGCGCTGCTCGTCCTCGAGGAAGCCGAGGCGGCCGAGCGGCGCGGTGCGCGGCCATACGCCGAGATCCGCGGCTACGCGGCCACGAGCGATGCACACCACATGGTCCAGCCTCGGCCCGATGGGCTCCAGGCGGCGCGCGCCGCCCGTCTCGCGCTAGCGGATGGGCGCGTCCGCGCGGAAGACGTCGACTACGTGAACGCGCACGCGTCGTCGACGCCGCTCGGCGATGTCGCCGAGGCGCGCGCCATCCGCCGCGCGCTCGGCCGCCGCGCGGACAGGGTGGCCGTCAGCGGCACGAAGGCGTACTACGGACACCCGCTCGGCGCATCGGGCGCCATCGAAGCGGCGATCTCCGTCCTGGCGATCCAACGGGGTTGGGCACCGGGCACGATCAACCTCGCCTGCGCCGATCCGGAAGTCACAGCGCTGCTCCCCGGCCTGTTGCGCGAGCCGCTCGAATCGGAGATCCGGTCCGTCCTCTCGACGTCGTTCGGCTTCGGGGGACTCAACGCGGCACTCGCGTTCACACGGCCCGGCGCGCCGGGACCCGCCTCATCGGGCACCGCGGAGACACCTGCTCAGGCGCCCAGCGCCTCGTGACCGAAGCCGGCAAGGGCGCCGGCGAGGATCAACCAGATCGGGTCGACCCGGGATCGAAGCATCAGGACGAGCGTGACCACGGCGACCGTGGCCGTGACCGGATCGACGATCGCGACACGGGCGAGCTGCACGGTGACCCCGGCCATGAGCCCGAGCGCGGCGGCGGCCATTCCGTCAAGGAACAGCCGAGTCCGGGGCGAGCCGCGGAGACGCGACACGATCGGATGGGCGAGCGCGGCGAGTACGAACGCCGGCAGGAAGACCGCGACGGTTGCGAGCATCGCGCCGGGCACCCCGGCCACCAGGAAGCCAGCGAACGTCGCCGTCGTGAACACCGGCCCAGGGGTGAGCTGTCCTACCGCGACGGCGTCAAGAAGCTGGCGATCCGTCAGCCAGCCCAGACCTTCGACGAGGTCGGCGCGGAGGAACGCGACGAGGACGTACCCGCTGCCGTAGACCACGGCGCCGATCTTCAGGAACGTGAAGAACAGGACGGCAAGGTCAGGCGCGGCTGCGAGCGCGCGCGACGCGGGCTCGAGCGTCGTCCCCGACCGAACCGGAAGGAAAAGGACGCTCGCCCTCGCGGACCGGACTCGCGTCGCCGCCGGCGCCGCGAGAAGACCGAGCGCCGTGATCACGAGCACGAGCACCGGGTTCACGCCGACAAGGAACACGGCGCCAGCGAGCACCGCGACGACGAACCCCGCGAGACCGCGGATCGCGGTGCGTCCAAGGCCCACGATCGCGTGGATGACGACCGCGAGCACGACGGGCTGGACGCCGTAGAGGAGCCACGCGATCTGCGGGGTCGACCCGTACGAGACGTATCCCCACGCGAGGACGCCGACGAGAAGCGCCGCCGGCAGGATGAACAGCACGCCGGCGACCACGAGGCCCTGCCACCCGGCACGGGCATGGCCGAGCAACATGGCGAGCTCTGTCGAGGTGGGACCGGGCAGCAGGTTGGACGCGGCGAGGAGATCGAGGAACCGAGCGTCGTCCAGCCAGCGACGCCGCTCGACGGTCTCCCGCCGCATCAGCGCGATGTGCGCGGCCGGCCCACCGAAGGCGACGAGTCCGAGTTTCAGGAACAAGGAGGCGACTTCGGCGAGCGGACCGAGTGGCGTTTCCGGAGCCCCTTTCTCGGCGCCTCGACCGCGACCCGCCGCCGTCACGCGTCCCCCGACGGCTCAGTCGATCGAAAAGTAGTCGGTCCCCTGGTAGCGCCCCGAGCGCTCCTTCCGGATCTGCATCAGGACGTCGTTCAGGAGGCTGCTGGCTCCGAACCGGAACAGGTCGGGGGTCATCCACCGCGGGCCGAGCGTCTCGTACACGACGACGAGGTAGGCGATCGCCTCCTTGGCGGTCCGGATCCCGCCGGCGGCCTTCATCCCCACGGCGCGGCCCGTCTGACGGTGGAAGTCGCGGATGGCCTCGAGCATCACGAGCGTCACCGGCAGCGTTGCCGCAGGCTGGACCTTTCCGGTCGAGGTCTTGATGAAATCTGCGCCTGCCGCCATCGCAAGGAGGCTCGCGCGCCGCACGTCGTCATACGTCCCGAGCTCGCCCGTCTCGAGGATGACCTTGAGGTGTGCAGCTCCGCAAGCGGCCTTGACCGCGACGATCTCGTCGAACACCGTCCTGTAGTCGCCGCGCAGGAACGCGCCTCGATCGATCACCATGTCGATCTCGTCGGCCCCGGCCTCCACGGCTGCGCGTGTCTCGGCGAGCTTCACTTCGAAGAATGTCTGCCCTGACGGGAACGCAGTCGCAACGCTGGCGACCTTGATCGCGCTCCCCGCGAGGGCTCGCTTCGCCTCGTCGATGAGGGCGGGGTAGACGCACACGGCGGCAACGCTCGGGATGCTCGGGTCGGACGCATGCGGTCGTCGCGCCTTCGCGCACAGCGCGCGGACCCTGCCGGGCGTGTCCTTTCCCTCGAGAGTCGTCAGATCCATCATCCGGACCGCGAGGTCGAGTGCCCAAAGCTTCGACTCGCGCTTGATCGAGCGTCGCGCGAGGCCGCCCGCCCGTTCCTCGACCGCGACCTGGTCGACCGTACCGACCGACTCGAACACGGGTACCAGTGTCCCGGCTCGTGCGGACCACGCCACGACGGCGTCCCCGGTGCCCGGTCTCGTGCCGCTCTCTGGTTGCTCCAACGCTTCGCGCATCCGTTCGATGGTACCTCCGGACGAGGAGCAGCCCGTCGGACCCCTGCGAAGGGCGTGTCACCCCCCCCTACCGAAGGGCGGTTCCGTCGGACGCGTCCGGCCCGTAGTGTCGGGGAACGGTTCGGGCGGTATGCCACGCGAGGATCCGGAAGCGCTCGTGTGGAAGGGACGCCGGACCACGAGTCGGACTGGCATCGGACTCGCCGACCGCAGGCCCGGGATCGGCGGAAAGGGACCGTGACGCCGGGCCGCCAGGAGGTCTCTACCGCGATGGAACGTCAGTCGGGCGTGTGGCGCGCCGTAGCGGTCGACGGGACGATTCCCCAGCCGATCGCGCGGCTGCGAACGTCGGCGGCGTTCCTCGGCCTGCCGACCGCCGCCGTCGTCGGGTTCACTGTCGCCGTGGCACCCGGTGACGGAGCGCGCGGAGAGCGGGCCGCGAACCACTGCCTGAGCGAGGCGCGCGCCCGGACCTAGAATCTCCCCTGTGAGCACGAGCTATACGCAGGGAGGCGAATACCTGAGGCCGCTGCGGATCCACGCGGACCGCGCCGGCGGCAGGCTGGAGATCGACTGGGCCGACGGTCATCACACCGAGTACGACTTCGTCACGTTGCGATGGCTCTGCCCCTGCGCCTACTGCAGGGGCGAAGCAGGGATGCCGGGATGGCTGGATTCGTCGCCCTCGCTGACGCTGGCGCAGACGCAGCTGACGGATATCCAGCTCATCGGCGAGTACGCGATCGCGCCGACGTGGGCGGACGGCCACCACACTGGCTACTACACGTTCGATCGACTCCGCTCCGAATGCCCGTGTCCTGAGGACGAGGCGCGCCGGAGAGAGCGCCCCCATGCCCGGCACCAGCTCGGGTAGCACGCAGCGCCCCTGCGCTCTTAACGGACCGTTAACGAAGCGCGAAAGTCGCGTTCACGGCCGTCCGGGAGACTCACTCCGTCAGAACGAAGGTCGGGAGGCGCCGGTGAGGTGGGACCCGCGCAGAGGAGGGAGAACGTGATCGACGGACGGCGGCGGCGGCTCGGGGGACTCGCCCTGGTCGCGACGCTCGCGCTCGCGGCTTGCGGCGGCGTGACCGGGGG
>JADDQH010000087.1 GCA_016781485.1 Chloroflexota bacterium
CGGCGTCCCGGCAGCCGGGGTACCTGCGCGCGGAGCGGACGGGACCGCCGGAGCGGCACCGCCGGCGCACCCCGCGACGAGGGCGAGCACTACCCCAAGGGAGAGAACACCCTTCACCTGCATCGATCCTCCTCCTGCCGTTGCGGCTGCGGGGACGCTCGGGGTGGCACGAACGCGCCTAGCCCAACGTAGCCGTGGCATGCATGGGGGATTGTACCGACGGCGACTTCCGCCGGTCAGCAGCGATCCTCCGCGAGCTCAGCCGCCTCCGCCGACCGGTCCGGTCGGGCGTTCGTAGCCCTCCGGCATCCGTGGCTCGAACCGGAAGTCGCCCGCGATCCCGGGCTCGGTGAGCTCCCACGGATCGAGGATGCGGTCGACTTCCTCCTTCGTGAAGATGCCTTTCTCCACGATCAACTGCCGGATGGTCTTGCCGGTCGCCACGGCCTCCTTGGCGATCGCGGCGGCGAGCGCATAGCCGATGTACGGCGCCAGCGGCGTCGCCATCGCGCTCGACTGCTCCAGCAGCGCCCGGCACCGCTCGACGTCCGCCTCGATCCCCGCGACGCACTCGCGCGCGAACTGCCGGCACCCGGTCGTCAGGACGTGGAGCGCTTCGAGGGTCTCGTGCGCGATGAGCGGCATCATGACGTTCAGCTCGAGTTGGCCTCGGGAGGCGGCCCACGCGACCGCGGTGTCGTTGCCGATGACGTGGTAGCAGATCATCGCGAGGTTCTCGACCATGACTGGGTTCACCTTGCCGGGCATGATCGACGACCCCGGCTGCCTCGCCGGGAGGCGGATCTCGGCGAACCCCGTGCGCGGGCCGGAGGACATCAGCAGCAGATCCTCCATGATCTTCGTGAGGTCGACGGCGAGGGCGCGGAGGGCCGCGGAGACATCGAGCATCGGAGCCATGGACGCGGTCGCCTGGACGAGGTGCTCCGCCGTCCTGAGCTCGTGCCCTGTCTGTTCCGACAGGAACCGGACGACCGACGTGATGTATTCGGGCTCCGCATTCAGCCCCGTGCCGACCGCCGTCGCGCCGATGTTCTGCTCCTTGATGCCGTCGGCCGCGACATCGATCCGAGACCGCGCCCGCCTGAGCGTCAGCGCGTACGCGGCGAACTCCTGGCCCATCCGGATCGGGACCGCGTCCTGCATATGGGTCCGGCCCGACTTGAGCACCCCGTCGAGCGCGCGCGCCCGCTCCTCGAACGCGTCAATGAGCTCCTGCACGACCGGAAGGAATCCGACGATCCGGTCGAGCGTCGCGACACGCATCGCCGTCGGGAAGGTGTCGTTCGTCGACTGCGCCATGTTGACGTGGTCGTTCGGGCTCACGACCGAGTAATCGCCGCGTCGGCCCGATCCGATGCCGCGCTCGCCCAGGATCTCGATCGCCCGGTTGGCGAGGACCTCGTTCGTGTTCATGTTGTGGCTCACGCCGGCGCCGGCCTGGAACGGGTCCACGCGGAAGGCATCGATCAGTCTCGCCTGGAGCTCCACCCCCTCGGCAGTGCTGCTCAAGGGCGAGAGACCCAGGATCTCGTCTGCTGCCTGTGCGATCGCCTCGAACAGGTGATCGGGGAGCCGCCCGGTCCCGTGGTTCGCGCGCGCCGCCGCCTTCTTCACCTGGACGCCTGCACGCACGAGGGCGACGTCCGGTCGACGGCCGCTGATCGGGAAGTTCCGGATCGCGCGCGCCGTCTGGACGCCGTAGTATGCGTCCATCGGGACCTCGAGCGAGCCCAGCGGGTCGGTCTCGATCCGCTGGCCCGGCGCCTCGACGGCCGGTGCGAGGGTCGGCTGAGCCATCGACCACAACGATACCGCGCCGGCCGGTCCCGAGGTGTTCGGCGTGCTCGGTCTCGAGGCGCTCGCCCTGCCAGCCGCACGGCCTCTACAATCGCGCCCGATGCCCGACCTGCCGATCCCCGTCACGGACACCGAAGTCCCCGCCCGATCCTCCCCGGAGATCGTCGCGCTCGACTCCGAAGCCCCGACCTTCACGGAGCTGTTCCAGTTCATGCGCGACGCGGAGCTGCGCTTCGAGACGCTGCGCCTGCGCTACCTCGACCGGACCTTCGGCGCGGCCGGCGAGCGCCGCGAGATCGTCGAGGTGTGGATGCGGCATCCGGGGAGGGCGAAGGTCCTCACCAGGCAGGAGGGAACGGGCGTTGCGCGCGACTTCGACGTGTGGGTCACCGATGGTGAGCGTGTCACGACCTATGACGCCCGCGCGAACGTGCGGAGCATCCGCCCGCTCCCTGCGCGCGTCGTCGGCGCGACCGAGCCGGACCTACCCCAGTTCTCCCGGGTCTACGTGCCACGGACCCGGCTCCCGCTCGGGTCGCTTGCCGAGACGTTCATCCATCCGCATGGGTTCGCCCGCAACGTCCTCGTCACGGCCAAGCTGTCCCTTCTGGGAAGCACGTGGCTCGTCGGGGACCGGCGCGCGTTCGTCCTCCGCGCCGACCATCCCCGCGTGAGCCACGTCTACACCGACCGTCCCGACCACTGGCTAGAGGTGGGGATCGACCGGATGACCGGGATCATCCTGCGCTTCGTCGAAGGCGTCGGCGAGCGGGTGAGCCGCCACGCCGAGGTCACCGACCTCGCGCTGGACGAGTCATTCCCGGAGGAGGCCTTCCAGCTCCACGTCTCGTCGGACGTCCGGCTCCTTTACTAGGCGGGCGTCGGCGAACATCAGTACGAGGGTTCGGCCGAGATCGGTGCGAGACGTCGGCGGACGCGCGCGGGCCCCGAGTACCAGCGGCGGTGCCGCGGCCCGACGGTGGCCACACGACGGCGGGGAGCAAGAGCCGATCGGGTCCGCGCGAGCCGTACGCCTCGGGCTTCTCGTCGCGCTCCTCATCCTGCTGCCGATCGGAAACCCGCACCCCGGCCAGGTCGCGCTCGCACTGATCCTGGCGCTGGTTCTGTTCGTCTCGGTCCGCTGGCGCCTGGGGGCCGTCGCGGTCGTCGCGCTGTTCCTTGCCGGTCTGACGCTCCGGTTCGTGTTCTTCCGAACCGGGTTCTCCGGGGTGCTCGACACCACCGATGCGGCCATCGCCGCCGTTGCGTCGGGACGCAATCCGTACGGCATCGGCTACCAGATACCCGCAGCTCCCGGCCAACCGTTCCCGTACGGTCCCCTGGCGCTCCTGTGGTATCTCCCCGCTCGCGGCGCTCCCAGGCTCCTCGAGTTCAGCGTCTCGCTGCTCATCCTGGCCGCGCTCACGGTGCGCGGCCGTCCGCTCGGGCTCGCGGTCTACGCGGTCCTGCCTCAGCTGGTCACGACGGCGAGCGACGGTGCCAACGACACGAGCGCCGGCTTACTGCTGCTGGTCGCCCTTCTCGTTGCCGTGAGGGCGCCGATCTGGGGCGGCGTGCTTCTTGCGGTCGCTGTGGCCTTCAAGCCCTACGCGGCCGCGTGGCTGCCGCCGCTCGTCGCGTGGGCGGGTGCGGCACCGCTCGTCGGCTTCGTCGCGGGCTTTGCCGTGACCTGGGGTCCGGCGCTCCTGGCGTGGGGTCCGGCGTCCATCCTCACCAGCCTCAGGCTCGCGGAGCAGGTCCACCCGAAGAGCTACTACTCGCTCGCGGTCGTGCTGGAGGCGGTGACGGGTCGCACACTCGCCCCCGAGCTTTTCGATCGGCTTCGACTCGTACTCGGTGGCGTGGCGGCCGCCGCGAGCTGGTTCGCCGTCAGACGGTGGAGCGGCAGGTCGAGCGGAAACGCCATGATCGTCGCGGGCGTCTTCATCTACCTCGTCACGCTCTACACCGCGTACTGGTCGACGTTCGCGTACGTCGCGGCGATAGCGCCCATCATCTGCTGGCGGCTGGACGAGTGGCTGGGCATCGAGCACGACCGCGTGCAGTGGCCGGGAGATCCCGTCGGCCGACTGGAAACGTTCGTCGACCAGCGCTGGCCGGTCCGGGGGCAGGCAGCAGGGTCGTAGCGGGGCTCTCGGGAGGACCGCTGCGGCGCGGAGGACACAGACGCGGACGTATCATCCGGCCCGGAGTGAAGCGTGACGAGGAGTCCCAGTGATGACCACCAACGCGCAGACGGCGACGACGGGAGCCGAGGCAACGCCTGCGCCGGCAGCAGCGCGCGACGTGAAGATGATCATCGGCGGCGAGCAGGTGGACGCGCTCGACGGGCAGACGTTCGAGGTATTGGACCCCGCCCACGGACACGTCATCGCCCGCGTGCCGCTCGGTGGTAGGGTCGACGTCGACCGGGCGGTCGCCGCGGCACAGAAGGCGTTCGAGGGTCCCTGGTCGACCTGGTCGGCGGCGAAGCGAGGCCGGACGCTCCAGAAGTACGCAGACCTCGTGAAGAGGAACCAGGAGGAGCTCGCTCAGCTCGAGAGCCAGAACGTCGGCAAGCCGATCAAGAGCGCGCGCGGAGAGGCGTTCGCCGTCTCGCTCGTGTTCGAGTACTACGCGGGCGCCGCCAACAAGCACTTCGGCGAGACGATCCCCACGAGCAAGGCCGGCTTCGACTTCACGCTCCGGGAGCCGATCGGCGTCTGCGGCCTCATCGTCCCCTGGAACTTCCCGATGAACATGGCGAGCTGGAAGCTCGGACCGGCCCTCGCGGCGGGGAACACGTGCGTGCTCAAGCCGGCGAGCGCCACCCCGCTGACCGCGATCCGGCTCGGCGAGCTGGCCCTGGAGGCCGGGTTCCCGCCGGGTGTCGTGAACGTCATCACTGGCCCCGGTGGGTCTGCCGGTGCGGCACTCGCGGCGCATCCCGGGGTAGGCAAGATCGCCTTCACGGGGGAGACGACGACCGGACAGGAGATCATGCGGCTCGCGTCGGGGACGGTGAAGAACGTCTCGCTCGAGCTGGGCGGCAAGAGCCCGAACATCGTCTTCGCGGACGCCGACCTGGAGCGGATGGCGGCAGAGTCGCCGTACGCCGTCTTCGACAACGCCGGCCAGGACTGCTGCGCGCGGAGTCGGATCCTCGTCGAGCGCTCGGTGCACGAGCGCGTCGTGGAGCTGTTCGCGGAGGCGACGCGAAAGGTCGTGGTGGGCGACCCGCTGGACGAGAAGACGCAGGTCGGGAGCCTCGTCAGCCAGAAGCAGCGTGAGCGCGTGCTCGACTACATCCGCGTCGGCAGGGAGGAGGGCGCGGACCTCGTCGAGGGCGGCCGGCCGCCCGAGGGCCACGGGTACGAGTCGGGCGCGTACCTGCTTCCGACGATCTTCGACCACTGCCGGGCCGACATGCGGATCGCGCGCGAGGAGATCTTCGGCCCGGTCGTCGCCATCATCCCCTTCGATAGCGAGGACGAAGCCGTCCGCCTCGCCAATTCGACGCCCTACGGGCTTTCCGGCTCGATCTGGACGCGGGACGTGGGGCGCGCCATCCGTGTCGCGAAGGGGGTGAAGTCGGGGACCCTTTCGATCAACTCCAACGCCAGCGTCCACACCGAGGCGCCGTTCGGGGGCTACAAGATGTCGGGCGTCGGGCGGGAGCTCGGGATGCACGCGCTCGACCTGTACACCGAAACGAAGAACGTGTTCCTCGACCTGACCTGACGCGGACCGGTCGGTCGACCCCGGCGTCGCGAGACGACGCGACGAGCTACGGAGGGGAAGATCGGGAACGGCACTGCTCTACAACGCGTCCAAGTTCGTCCACATCGGCTGATGGTGTTCAAGCCGGGCGGGGGCTGTTCTGACCCCGGCAGCAACGCCGATCGGGCCCGGTCGTAGAGGCGGCGTTCGACGTGCTACGGGACGGGCAGGTCGGGCCGGACGCGTCCCACCCAGTCGCGGAGCGCGGAGGTGCTCGTCTCGAAGGGGATCGACCGCCACGGGATCGCGTCTGGCGTGAAGGGGCGGATCTCCAGTGCCTCCGGATTTGGCCGGAACGCGCCGCCGACGATCCGGGCCTCGAACGCGACGACGACGATCGCCGCCTGGGGACGAGAGTAGAGCCCGACGATCTCGGTGGGCTCGACGACCAGCCCCGTCTCCTCGAGCGTCTCGCGGACGGCCGCCTCGTTCACGGTCTCGTCGATCTCGAGGAAGCCCCCGGGCTGCGCCCAGCCGCCATATCCCGGTTCGATCCCTCGGCGGAGCAGGACGACCTCGCCTGCTTCAGTGACGGGAAGGGTCGTGACGACGAGCCTCGGGTTGACGTAGGCGATGAACCCACACCGCGGGCAGGACAGCCGCTCCCGCTCCTCGCCGCTCACCGCGCCGAAGGTCAGCGGCGATCCGCACCTCGAGCAGTAGTTGAGCGTCGCGGCGAGCCATGCGGGGACGCCCCCTTCGCCCAGCTGGAGGTGTGGTGCCCGTCCCAAGCTCGGGCCGCGGACGTCTCCCTCGTTGCTCGCAACCGCTCGTTCGCCGCGATCGGTCCAGCGGCGCGCACCACTCAAGATCCTTCGGTCCTCACGCGGTCACGACGAGCCACACGGCGCAGGCCAACAGCACGAGCGACAGGACGAGCGTCGCGACCCATACGAACCGGAACAGGCCGCGGCCCCGGTCCACGGGGAGCCATGCCCACGCCGAGCGCCAGATGCGAACGATCGCGTCGAATGTCACCAGTGCGAGCAGCCCACCCCCGAACAGCACGGGGATCTTGACGACAGGATCGCCGAGCCGAGCGCCGAGTTCGAGCGCCGAGATCGCGATCACCCCGCAGACGAGGACACCCACAGAGAGGTAGATGAAGACATCCTGGAGAGGGGTGGGTCGAGTCTCAGGGACTCGGCTCGGGACGAGCGGGCGTCCCCTTGCGTCAAGCCGCGGCGTCCGCTCCTGCCGGTCCAGCACCGGCATGCCCGGTACGTGGCGCTCGTCTTCCATCGTCCGAGTGTAGGCGGAAGGGCGTTCGCTCCGGTGCTCACCCCATGTTGGAGGGGTCGTCCAGGATCTTTTGCGCCTGCGCATCGCGCCACGCGCTCAGGCGCTCCCGCAGCCCCTCGTCCGCGAGGGAGAGGATCTCGGCGGCGAGGAGCGCCGCGTTCTCGGCGTTCCCGATGCCGACGGTCGCGACCGGGACGCCGCGCGGCATCTGCACGATCGAGAGCAGTGAGTCGAGGCCGTCGAGATGCTGGAGTGGGATGGGGACACCGATGACGGGCACGAGCGTCTTCGAAGCGAGCATCCCCGGCAGGTGAGCCGCGCCACCCGCGCCCGCGATGATCACCCGCAGCCCACGTGCCGCCGCCTCTTCCGAATACCGGAACATCGCGTCCGGCGTGCGGTGGGCGGACAAGACGCGTGCCTCCGCCGCGACCCCCAGCTCCGCGAGGAGCGTGACAGCCCTGTCCAGCACCGGGAAGTCGGAGCGGCTGCCACCCACGACGCCGACGATCGGGTGGCTCCGCCGGTGCGAGTCGACGGAGCCGCTCGGGTCGACCGTCCAGGCCCGCTCCTCGTCGTTCACTCGCCCTGCGCCCTCGTATAGCCTGGCTCTCCGTTGAACGACTGGAGCATCTCCACCTGGGTCACCCGGTGGCGCTCGGAGACCCGTCCGAGGAGCTCCAGGACCTCGCGGTCGCTCACGGCACTGCCGCCGTCGCCGTTCGTGCCCGGTGCCACGAACCGACACTGATACCAGCCGATGTCCTCGGCCCGCAGGCCACTCGGCGGGTACACCCTCGTCCCACGGCTCGAGATCATCGCCACCCGCAGCGAGTCGCCCGACAGCCGCTCGAGCTCCGGGCCGAGCTCGTCCACGGCGACGTCCGTTTCGAGGAAGACATCGGCGCCGACGAGCTTCCGGTCGCCCGAAGCCTCGCGTGCGCTCCCCGCGCTCGTCATCGTGCGTCGCGGGACGACGGCTTCGGGGATCCCTGCGCTCGACCTGACGGAGCCGCCAGCTGGATGCCGGCCGAGGTTCGAGATGACGGCCTCGGTGTAGCCCGTCGTCGAGGTGGCCGCCTCGACGTCGCCGCTCAACCTGGCAAGATCCTGGGTGACCGCCTGGCCCTCCTCCAGGGTCACCAGGACGGCGTCCTCGATCCGGTCGGCCGCCTCGAACTCCCCGATGTGCCGAAGCATCAAGACCGACGACAGGATGAGGGCGGTCGGATTGATGACGTCCTTGCTCGCGTACTTGGGCGCCGACCCGTGGACGGCCTCGAAGATCGCGACGTCGTCGCCGTAGTTGCCCGACGAGGCGAACCCGAGGCCGCCGACGAGGCCCGACGCGAGGTCGCTGATGATGTCGCCGTTGAGGTTCGTCGTGACGATGATGTCGAACTGCGACGGATCCTTGACCAGCTGGTGCGCCGCGTTGTCGATGATGAGGTGGTCGGCTTCGACCTCCCGGTACTCCGCGGCGAGCTCCTCGTGGACCCGCTTGAAGAGCCCCTCGGTCAGCTTCATGATGTTCGCCTTGGTCGCGGCGGTCACCCGCCGCCGACCCTCGCGTCGGGCGAGCTCGAACGCGTACCGGATCACCTTCTCGGACCCCCGACGGGTGATGATCTTCAGGCACTGCGCGACGTCGGGCGTCTGGAGGTGCTCGATGCCGGCGTACAGGTCCTCCATGTTCTCGCGCACGACCACGAGGTCGATCCCCTCACCCGCATAGCGCGTAGGGACGCCCGGCAGCTCCCGGCACGGCCGGACGTTGGCGTAGGTCTCGAATAGCTTCCGCAACGTGACGTTCGCGCTCTTCTCGCCGTAGCCGACGGGCGTCTCGAGCGGCCCCTTGAGCACGACACGCGTGCGCTCGATCGACTCCTGCGTCTCCCGCGGCACTCCGGAGGTGTCGCCGCGCCTGAAGACCTCCGCCCCCGCCTCGGCCTCCTCCCACTCGATCGGCACCCCCGCGGCCTCGATGATCCGCCGGGCTGACCGCACGACCTCCGGCCCCACGCCGTCGCCCGGGATGAGTGTCACCCGCCTGACGTCGCGTTGCTGGCCGTTCTCGTGCACGTGGCGCTCGTAGGGCTCGCTGGCGAAGTGCATCGGCGGCTCCTCGTGTCCCCTCGGTGTGAGGTGGGGCAGGGTGACGTTCAGGCCTCCTCGGCCCAGTGAAGCTGTTGCAGGGCGCGGTTCGCGCGGCTTCGGGCCTCGTGCTCGGAGTCCGCCACGACCGTGATGTGGCCCATCTTCCGGCGCTCGAAGACCCGACGCTTATCGTAGATGGTGGCGCGTACGAGGGGATCGGCGAGCGCGCCCTCGAGACCGACGAGGCGGGCCGGACGCTCGGGGCCGGTACCGAGGACGTTCAACATGACCGCGTGGCCGTTCACCTCCGTGGAGCCGAGGGGGAGCCCGCAGATCGCCCGGAGGTGCTGCTCGAACTGCGACGTCCGGCACGCGTCCAGCGTGTAATGACCCGAGTTATGGACCCTCGGCGCGAGCTCGTTGACCGCGAGCGATCCATCGGCAAGGAGGAACATCTCGATGGTCAGGGTCCCGACCACCTCGAGCTGCGCGCACAGCCGCTCGGCCAGCTGCTGAGCGGCAGCTGTGGTCTCGCCGGGGATCGGCGCGGGCGCGACGGTTTCGACGAGGATGCCGCGGTCGTGTCGGTTGAGCGCGACCGGGAACGACCGGAGCGAGCCGCGCAGGTCGCGCACAGACACGACTGACAGCTCTGCGACGACGTCGAGCTCCTCCTCGACGAGCAGGCCTCCAGTGTGGGATGCGAGCAGGGCGGAGACCTCGGACCGGCGCCCGTCAAGCTCTTCCCGTCCGCGGAGGACGAGCTGGCCCCTGCCGTCGTAGCCGCCGAACGCGGTCTTCACGCGACACGGATAGCCGATCGCAGCGACAGCTTCGGGCAGGTCCTGCTCATCGGTCACAGGTTTCCAGCGAGCAGTCCGAGCGTGGACCGACGAGAGCCAGCGACGCTCCGCGAGTCGGTCCTGCGTGACCCGTAGCGCCGTGACGCCCGGCCTGACCGGACGCCACTCAGAGACGATCTCGGCGACCGCCGCCGACACGTGCTCGAGCTCGAAGGTGATGACGTCGGACTCGGCCGCGAACGCGACGGCGGGCTCCACCTCGTCGTACCGGCCGACGAAGACGCGCTCGGAGATGGGGAACGCGGGGGCGTCGGGATCGGGGTCGAGGACCGCCAGACGGTAGCCGAGCCCACGCGCCGCGACGCCCAGCATCCTTCCGAGCTGACCGCCACCGAAGATCCCGATCGTGGAGCCGGGGGCGATCACATGGTCGGGGCCGCGCGGCTCGGCGTCGGGGTCCATCCTGTCAAGCATAGGCAGAGACGAGGAGTAGACTCGCGTCCATGCGCATGCTCACGGGCCGCCGTCTCACCGAGGCGGACGTCGGCTAACTCGCGGATCTGGCCGCGCCCCACCGGGCGACGGTCATCGGTATCGGCACCGGTGACGGAGCGTTCGTGCTCCGCACCGCGCGTGCGGAGCCGGGCACTCTCGTGCTCGGCGTGGACGCGGACGCACGTGGGATGGCGGAGGCGTCCAGCCGCGCCGCACGCGCGCTCCGGCGTGGCGGCCTTCCGAACGCGCGTTTCGTCGTCGCGGCCGCGGAGTCCCTCCCAGCCGAGCTTGCGGGCCGCGCAGACCGGGTCACCGTCCACTTTCCGTGGGGCTCCCTCCTGCGCGGGGTCCTTGTGGACGACGGTACCGTCCTCGACGGTCTCGCCATGATCTCGAAGCCCGGCGCTCTCCTGACGCTCCTGATCTCACTCGACGGGCGGGACAGGCTGCCGTTCGTCGACCCGACGGACGACTCGAGCGCGTTCACGGCGCTCGGGCAGCGGTATCACGATCACGGCTTCGAGCTCGCGGAGGCACGACACGCGACGCCCGCCGACATCGCAGCCAGCGGCTCGAGCTGGGCGAAGCGGCTGGGCGCGGGACGGACGCGAAGAGCGTCTCTGCTCCGGTTCCGGAAGCGGCTCGGATAGCATCGCCTGAGTGTCACGCTGCTCGGGTCCGGCAGG
>JADDQH010000088.1:0-9824 GCA_016781485.1 Chloroflexota bacterium
AGACGTGTGTCCTTCCGATCTTCGCCGAGGTCCACTCGGGCTCATCTCTGTTCACCGGCGATGCGGGCCAGGGCGAATCGAACGTGCGGCGGTGGATCCTCGAGAACGACTGGCTCGAAGCGATCATCCAGCTACCGCTCAACATGTTCTACAACACCGGCATCGCGACCTACATCTGGGTCCTGTCGAACCGCAAGCCCGAGCACCGCAAGGGGAAGGTGCAGCTGATCGACGCGAGCGGCTGGTTCTCACCGCTGCGGCGCAACCTCGGCCAGAAGAACTGCAAGCTGTCCGACATCGACATCGAGCGCATCGTCGAAACCTTCCTCGCCTTCGAGGAGACCGAGCAGTCGAAGATCTTCGACAACCGCTATTTCGGCTACCGCAAAGTCAAGTTCGAACGGCCCCTCCGGCTGCGCAGCCAGTGCTCGCCGGAGCTGATCGAGCAGCTTCGATTCGCCTCGGGCGACCAGTCGCTACGCGCCGAGCTCTACGGCCAGTTCGGCGACCGACTTTTCGACGACTTCAGCAAGGTGAAGACGGCCGTCGAGGAGTATCTCGACGGCAGCGACGACGACGACGACGAAGACGCCGAGCCCGGCGTCAAGTCAGCGGTCCGCAAGCGCCTCCTCGACGAGAAGCGCTGGGCCCGCGACAAGCGCCTTCACCAGCTCGCCGAGCGGCTCGCCGAGGACGTCGGCACCGAGGGGTTCGACGACCACAACGAGTTCGCGGCACGAGTCGATGCTGCGCTCAAGACCTGGGGCGAGAAGATCTCCGCTGGTGACCGCAAGACGCTCCTGCGAGGGCTCTCCTGGCGCGACGAGGCCGCGCCGGCGGTCATCAGGAAGGTCTCAAGGGGCGCCAAGGCCGTCGCCGACCCGCTGCACGGTCGGTTCGCCGGCGAGGCCGACGGCAAGGACGTTGTCATGGAGTATGAGCCCGACCCGGAGCTCTCAGACTTCGAGCAGGTCCCGCTGCTTGAGCCGGGTGGGGTCCCGACGTTCGTCTCTCGTGAGGTGACGCCCTACGCCGCGGACGCCTGGGTCGATGAGCGGACCGAAGACAGGATCGGCTACGAGATCTCGTTCACCCGCCACTTCTATAAGCCGGTCGAGCTGCGCCCGCTCGACGAGATCGAAGCGGACATCCGCAAACTCCTGGCTGAGAGTGACGGACTGGTCGAGCGAGCGCTCGATGCCTGATACCTGGGTCGGCAACGGCTCCGAGTTTCAGTGGCCGGCGATGCCACTCCGCCGGGCAGCCAACATCCGCAACAGCAACGTAGACAAGGTGACACACGTGTCGGAGACGCCGGTTCGTCTGTGCAACTACGTCGACGTCTACCGCAACTAGCTCATCACTTCACGCCTCGACTTCATGGGCGCGAGCGCGACACAGGACTAGATCTCGAAGTTCCAGCTGAAGCGAGGTGACGTCCTCATCACCAAGGACAGCGAGCTCTGGAGCGACATCGGGGTGCCTGCCCTTGTTCACGTGGAGGCCGATGACCTTCTCTGCGGCTACCACCTAACCATCCTGCGGGCGCGACGCGAGGTGATGTACCCGCCGTACCTAGCGCGTGCGCTGGCGGTTCCTGAGATCGCCGTGCAGCTTCACCTTGCGGCCAAGGGTGTCACTCGCTTCGGTTTGACTCAGCACGGCATCAAGTCAGCACTCGTTCCCGTCCCTCCGATCGAGTGGCAACACGCGATCACGCGGTTCCTAGACCATCTAGACCTCCGGATCGGCCGCGCTATCAACAAGAAGCGCGAGCTTGTGCGACTGCTCGATGAACGGCGGCGAGTGGCCAGCCAGCAGCTCGTCACTCGAGGAACTGGACCACCAGGGCACCTTCGGCCCGCGAACATCGCGTGGCTTGGCGAGGTGCCTGCTCATTGGGAGGTCCGTCCCGCGAAGTGGTTCTACCGCGAGGTCAACGAGCGTTCCGAGCGGGGTGAGGAACAGCTTATGTCGGTCTCGCATCTCACCGGCGTGACCCCACGATCGACAAAGAACGTGACGATGTTCATGGCGGCGTCGTACGCCGGGCACAAGCTGTGCCGACCCGGTGACGTCGTGATCAACACCATGTGGGCCTGGATGGGAGCGCTCGGCGTCGCAACTGACACGGGAATCGTCAGCCCTGCATACGGCGTGTACCGCCCCCTCCGGGGTATCCCGCTGCAGCGGGCGTATGCCAACCTCCTACTTCGCACCCGGCCCTACATCGACGAGTACACCTGCCGATCTACGGGGATCCGCTCTTCTCGTCTCCGCCTGTACCCCGATCGCTTCCTCACCGTTCCGATCGTCTGTCCGCCAGCGGACGAGCAGGGGGAGATCGTCGAGCGGGTCACTGAGGCCACGCGTGGCCTCGACGCCGCCATCGCGACCGCGCTGCGGGAGATCCAGCTGCTCCAGGAGTACCGTACCCGAGTGGTTGCGGATGTCGTCACTGGCCGCCGGGACGTGTGGGCCGAAGCCGCCGGTGTTCCCGAGGTCGACCCTGACGAGCTTGATTCTGTCCTGTCGGCGGCGTCCGCGGGCGATGATGTCGACGAGGACCAGGAGTAGCGGTAATGCCGTCAGACACATCCGAAAAGGGGCTCGAGGGCATCCTGGTCGAGGGTCTCTGCGCCCGCGGGTGGCAGCCCGGGCAGTCAGCAGACTACGACCGCTCGTTCGCGCTCGACCTAGTCCAGCTCCGCCAGTTCCTTGAGGACACCCAGCCCGAGCTGGCCGCTCAGCTCGACCTCGATCCGACCAGCCCGGCTGGGCTCAAGACCCTCTCGCGGATCCAGGGTGAGATCACCCGGCGCGGCATCATCGACGTGCTCCGCAACGGCATCCAGCACGGACCGCACCAGATCACGCTGTTCTACGGCACGCCGTCGAAGGGCAACGCCAAGGCAGTCGCGTTGTTCGGGAAGAACCGCTTCACGGTCACCCGGCAGCTGCACTACTCCGAGGACGAGACGAAACTGGCGCTCGACGTCGCGCTGTTCATCAACGGGTTGCCCATCAGCACCTTCGAGCTGAAGAACAGCCTCACCAAGCAGACCGTCGCCGACGCGATCGAACAGTACAAGCGTGACCGAGACCCGAAGGAGCTCATCTTCGGTTTTAAGCGCACCCTCGCGCATTTCGCCGTCGACGACGCCGAAGTCGAGTTCTGCACGAAGCTCGCCGGCAAGGCTTCCTGGTTCCTGCCGTTCAACCATGGGTTCAACGGCGGCGCGGGGAACCCGCCCAACCCGCACGGTCTCAAGACCGCCTACCTGTGGGAGGAGATCGTCCCTCCGCAGAGTCTCACGAACATCATCGAGGCTTACGTACAGGTCGTCGAGGAAACCGACGAGGACATGGGCAAGAAGACGACCAAGCAGATCTTCCCGCGGTTCCACCAGCTCGACGTCGTGCGGAAGCTCCTCGCCGACGCGGGCGCCCACGGGGCAGGCCAGCGCTACCTGATCCAGCACTCGGCCGGCAGCGGAAAGTCGAACTCGATCGCCTGGACCGCCCACCAGCTGATCGGTGTGGAGGACCCCGCGGACCCGTCGAAGACGGCGTTCGACTCGATCATCGTGGTGACCGACCGTCGAGTCCTCGATCGCCAGATCCGCGACACCATCAAGCAGTTCGCTCAGGTGGGTGCCACCGTGGGCCACGCCGAGCACTCCTCGGACCTGCGGGAGATGATCGAGGCCGGCAAAAAAATCATCATCACGACGGTCCAGAAGTTCCCGTTAATCCTCGCCGAGATCGGCGACAAGCACCGCGACCGGCGCTTCGCCGTCATGATCGACGAGGCACACTCAAGCCAGGGCGGCAAGACGGCGTTGGCGGTGTCCAAAGCGCTCGCGGCCAAGGTGGAGGACGACGGTTCGGGCGAGGGTGACGACGACCCGGTCCAGGACCTGATCAATGAGGCGATGGAAGCGCGCAAGATGCTTCCGAACGCCTCCTATTTCGCTTTCACGGCCACGCCGAAGAACAAGACACTCGAGATGTTCGGCGAACCGTATGTCGAGGACGGCAAGACCAAGCACCGCCCGTTCCACAGCTACACGATGAAGCAGGCCATCGAGGAGCGATTCATCCTCGATGTCCTGAAGTGCTACACGCCGGTGCAGAGCTATTACCGGCTGGTGAAGACGATCGCCGGGGATCCGGAGTTCGACACCAAGCGGGCCACGAAGAAGCTCCGCGCCTTCGTCGAGGGCAACCAGACGGCCATCGCGAGGAAGGCCGAGATCATGGTCGACCACTTCCTCGAACAGGTCGTGGCGCTGCAGAAGATCGGCGGTGACGCTCGAGCGATGGTCGTGACCGGCAGCATCATGCGCGCCATCGACTACTTCCAGGCGATCAAGGCGTACCTGGAGCAACTCGGCAGCCCCCCGTACAAGGCGATCGTCACCTTCTCCGGCGAGCACGAGTACGGCGGCGAGATGGTCACCGAGGCCAAGCTCAACGGGTTCCCGTCCGGCCAGATCCCAAAGCAGATCCGCAAGGACCCGTACCGATTCCTCGTGTGCGCCGACAAGTTCCAGACCGGCTATGACGAGCCGCTGCTCCACACGATGTACGTCGACAAGAAGCTATCCGGCGTCAAGGCGGTGCAGACGCTGTCGCGGCTCAACCGGTCGCACCCGAAGAAGCACGATGTGTTCGTCCTCGACTTCCAGAACGACGTCGACATAATCCGGTTGTCGTTCCAGGACTTCTACCGCACGACGGTCCTCGCCGACGAGACGGACGCCAACAAGCTCCACGACCTGAAGGCGACTCTCGACAGCCGCCAGGTCTACGACGAGGAAGACATCGACAGCTTCGTCGCCAAGTATCTGACCGGAGCGCCGCGGGACGAGCTCGATCCCATCCTCGACGTGTGCGTCGCCCGCTACAACAGCGATCTCGACGAGGACGCCCAAGTCGAGTTCAAGGGCGGTGCGAAGGCCTTCGTCCGCACCTACGACTTTCTCGCATCGATCCTGCCGTACAGCAATGCCAGCTGGGAGAAGCTGTCGGTCGTCCTCAACTTCCTTGTGCCGAAGCTGCCGGCGCCGAAGGAGGACGAGCTCTCCAAGGGCATCCTCGACGCCATCGACATGGACAGCTACAGGGTCGAGAAGCAGGCCGCTGTCAAGATCCTCCTCCCCGACGAAGACGCCGAGATCGACCCCGTCCCGGCGGGAGGCGGCGGCCACAAGCCCGAGCCGGAGCTCGACAAGCTGTCGAACATTCTCAAGACCTTCAACGACTTATTTGGAAACGTCGCCTGGACGGATGAGGACCGGGTTCAGAAGCTCGTCACCGAGGAGATCCCCGAGAAGGTCAACGCTGACCCTGCCTACCAGGCCGCGAAGAAAAACTCGGACAAGCAGAACGCTCGCATCGAGCACGACAAGGCACTCGAGAAGGTCATCATCGACCTCATCACCGACGACACGGAACTCTTCAAACAGTTCATGGACAACCCTGAGTTCAAGAAGTGGCTCGCCGACACAGTCTTCGGACTCACGTTCGATCCACGGTCGACTGCCGCGTAGGGACGAAGGTGCCTCTTTGATCGGAGGCACGAGTCGCACGGCCCGATTCCGCCAAGGAGGTCCGCATGAGCGACGACCGAGACACGCTCTACGAGTCGTTACGCGCTGCCGCCCTCGCCGGCGGTCGGTACCCAGCGATCCCGAGGCCGAGCAAGTGAGGGACAACGCGATCGCTGCAGCCGGACCTCGCACGCACGCTCACATGCAAGCGCTCCTCGAGACTCACGACGATGCCGCGTGAGCGGCGCTCTTGGATGAAGAGATCTCTCCAGGCCTCGGGTCCTTCGGGGCTGTCATCGAGATCCTCGTCCGAACGCGGCCGAGTATGAGACGTTCGCCCGGTCGAGTGACGCATTCGAAGAGTCGGTCGCGTCGGCGTTTCGCTGAGGCGGTCACCTCTGACGACGTCGCCAACCGACCATTCGGTTCAGGGAGTCGAGCGATCGACGCGGCCTGGGGCGAACTCGCGCCGCTCGGCTATTCCACCGAGGCTGAGGCGAATTCGTCTCGTCGAACGATCGTGGTGCCCCGAGTGATCGGTTCTGGTGCCGCTGCCGTCGACGTCCTCGATAAGTTGGGGCTCTCCGCCCCCGATGCGTGAGATGAGCCTGTCGCTCGGCGAGCAGGTGGGTCAGGTCAGGCAGCCAACCTTCTCGGTCTCCTGCTGGCGCTCGTCACCCTCTTCACCAGTGAGCAGGCGCGCCGCCTGTCCGAAGAACAGGAGCGGGAAGTAGGGCCTCGACGATCAAGACTGCGTTCAGTCCGCATGAGTTCGGCGGGGTTGGCCATCGTAACGGCCGGCACGCTGGTGCTACTCGCACCACTGGTTCGCGACGTCCTCGGCGCCATCGGCGACGACGCTTGGGAGCCCGTGCTCGGCGTGTTCGACCTGACGTACTTGCTCCTCATCGCGCTGCTGGCGTGGCAAGCGGTCACTGTGTGGCGAAGTAGTTGATCGCTACTCCCAGCCGAAACGCCGGCCTTGGTCACGAGTCCGCGTGCCGCAGGAAGACGACGCTTTCCCGTAAGTACGGACTCGACACGAATCGGCGGCGCAGGTGCCGGGCGACGCACAGTCTCTCGACACGTAGACCCGCGGCCTTCGCGAGCCCGGCGATCAGTAGGTCGGCAGCAATGACGAACTGGCCGGAGCCGTGTCCGTGCACGGAGTTGCCGACCACGTACACGACCGCCCCGCCTGCGGCCAGCCGCTGACGGGCGGACACGATGGTGAGGTACATATCGACGACGTATCCGCGAAGCATGCGGCGTCGTCCTTCGGCGTACCGATCGAGGGGCACCACGGCGAGGAGTGGCTCCACGAGAGCCTCAAGCTGCGCGTTCGCCGCCTTGTCGAGCAACGGTGTCGGAAGTGGATCCGGGCGAAGCACGCTGGGATGGCTATAGACCGTCCGGAGACGCTGCTGGACGAACTCCTCTGTGTTCGTGATGAAGCCCAGGAGCCAGTTCTCGAGCTTGTACACCTCCGTGTAATCGATGTTGTTCGGGTACGGAGGTGAGAAGATCACGAGGTTGAACGGCTGAATCCGACGGTCGAGGCCTGACATCCGTCGACCATCGCCTCGGATGACTCGCCCTGAGATCGGAACCCGCCGCTGGGGGAGGTCCTCACTGATCACTCCCGCCAGGCGTTCGAAGGCTTGAAGCGCCGTCTGTCGAAACGGCTTCTCCACATACCGCAGCGTCCTACCATCGCGTCGCAGGTTGCTGACCGACTCGACAGATGCACCAAGGCTTACGCGCGCTAGGGCGATCTCCAGCTCGTCCGCGCCGGCAGCTTCTGCCGAATCGATCGCGACCTTGAGACGCATCAGCTGCTCGATCTCTGCCCTCTCGAAGTACGCATCGACGTGAAACGTCGACAGAGTCGGCGGCTCAGGCGTAGTGGCCCGTCGTGACAGCACGGCGCGTCGGATCTTCTTCACCAGGGCGGGCAGACTTGCTGGGGGATCCTGCAACGCGCGCAGCTTGGACGATGCAACGAGCTGCAGGAACCCATTCGCTTCAACCCCGTAGGCGGTCGACCGTGACACCTCGCGGTCGGCCACGAGATCGGCGGCCGCCACGCATGTAGTGCCCGCTCCTGCATACGGGTCAAGGACACGCAGTTCCCTATTGCTTCCGAAGTTGACGTCCTTCAGGACACGGGCAAGCAGTCGGCTCGAGTACGACTCCTTGAGGTGAAACCAGCGGTGGACGGGCAGCGCCTGGTTCCCATTTGGCACCACGAGGAGCGCGTACTCCGGGCTATCAATGACGGAACAGTTCTTCTCCAACACGCGGTAGAAGCGATCGAGCTGATCTGTGCTCATCGAGAGCTCCCGCGGGCGGGACTCGCGGTCTTGGCCAGCGTGCCCGAAGCCCGAAGGTGGCGCCGGTACGCGTCGGAAGAGTCAAAGAGGTGCCAGACACGGAGTTCGACGTCGAGCTCTGCTGCGACATCGAGGACGTGTGCGAAGCACTGACGATCGGTGAACTGGTCGCGCATGTCGAAGCAGCACAGTGCACCCGCGGCAGCGCCCTTGTCGTCTCGATAGGCGGCCGCCTGAGTAACACCGTCGTCGACCCAGCGTTCGATGCGTTTCGGGGATACCCGAGTGCGATTCGGGTTGCGGCCACGAAGGACCTTGAGCTCGAGGATCGCGTGCTTTGTGACGCCGCCCCTCCGCTCTGGGGTTCTCTCCTCGACCTCGATGTCTAGCCGGCCTACCGGCGCTGGCTGCTCGACGCGGATCTTGCACGTGGGGAAGGCGGTCTGGAGTCCAGCGCTCAGAAGCGCGCTGAGAACGTCCTCGGCATTCGAAGCCACAGTTCCACTGGCCGCGTCGCCCCAGAGCTTCGCGCCTCTCGGCTGGCTGCCTGGTGTAACCAATTGGTTCTCGTGAATGAGGTCGATGCGTTGAAAGATCTCGTCGAGGCTGATGACGCTGAATGCGATCGTCAGAGGTTCAACCCTCTCGGCCTCAGCGAGTCCCTCCGGGTAGTACCGAAGTTCCGGGCCTGGATCGCGCGCGTCGAACAGGATCGCGGGCGCACTGCCGAGCGCCAAGTCATCCACGACGTATCGAAACAGGTCGTCGTCTCGATCGAACTGCGCTGGTACCCAGTGTCCAACCGTGACGACGTGAGTTACGAACCAGACGCGGTGGCCGAGAGGCTCGCGTGCTCGATCCAACATCGGCACGCGCTCGCTCTGATCTCGCAGCTCAGCTGGAGGCCCGTCCGGCTCAAGGAGGAAGACGCTGACGCCCGGATCGGCCGAAGCGTTGTTGCCCAGTGTCCGAGCGACGAGTCGAGACACAGAAGCTCGGAATCGATCGATGTCGTCGAGTTCCGCATCCGAGCCGACGCCTGCGAAGTCGGCGACCGTCTGGAGCAGGGAATCGTCAGACCACTCCTCCTCCCACTGGTCGGCCATCTAGGCGACCTCAAGACGTGCGTAAAGCTGCCGTACGTAGAGATTCAGCATCTCCGCGGTCGTTGCTCCCCCCTCGCCCTCCAAGATGTCCCCAAATCGGCGCGCAACCGCCGCTGAAAGATTGTCGCCTTCGCCCGGATCACGCTCGAGGTCGATCAGTCCGCCAACGTCTACGAACGGATTTGAATATGCAGCGTCGACTTGAGGCAGTCGCTCGAGACCCTCCAGAGCAAGCCCTGAGGTTGCAAACACGACCTCGTGGACGTAGCTGATCTCCTCGCTGAACCGAGGAAACGCCCCAGCGAGCGAGAGGACAGGATCGGCGAGTTCGCGATTGACTTCATACTTCGCGTCAAAACCCAAGCGCGACCCGTTCGACTCGTACGCAACGTCGGATACCGCGACGAGTCCGAGCCCCACCAGCCGGTCCAGATCGGCCTGAAGGGCCGGGTAGTACGGCACGATCCTCTTGAGGATCTGACCGTCGATGATCGGCAGATGCCATACCGGCGCCATTGCATCTGCGATGTAGGCGATGACATGCAGCGGTTTGAGAGGAAGTCGCGAAACCCCAACGCGCCTCGCGGCGTCTAGGAGTGCAAGCAACCGCAGTTGACGCACTGTCGCCGACGTGTCCAGATCAGGCGACGTCACTGGTCACCGCCCGAAAAGAGTCGATCCTTCACGGCTTCGTACTCGCTACGGAGTTCGGTGACGGCACGGGTTGGCGTAGCTATGTTGAGCAGGTCGACAACACGACGATCCGCGTCTGACGAGATGTCCGCTTCGCTGAGCAGCCGCGGTATGAGTTGCCCGTCGACGAGGTTCGA
>JADDQH010000088.1:9854-10671 GCA_016781485.1 Chloroflexota bacterium
ATCAGCGAATCGCACCAGAACCGATGCAGCGCGCTCGGAGAACACGGCATCGAGCGATGCCTCCGGCGCATCGATGACAAGTGATCCGGCGCCGTCGGCCGACGCGACCGTCATCAGGGTCATACGGAAGGCGAGATCGACGAACTCGCGCTGACTCTCCGACACCTGGTCCGGGCCGGTCCTCCTGACCGCCGTAGGGAAATCGGATCCGCTCATTTCGAACTCAAATGCCGGGAAGTCCACCTGCGGGCCCGTCTGACCGACCCGCGACTTGTGCGGAGCCCACCTGAGATCGCTGGCCTCGAAGAGGAATCCTTCGGCGAAGGCTCGGAACGTGCTCACGATCGCCTCGCGACGAGCGGCGATCGTTCTCATGTCCTTGCGAACGTGGCCCTCGAATCCGGCTCGGAGCTCGTCCAACTCGACCTTGAGTCGTTCGAGTCGGCCGCGCAGGGTCGATACCTCCGCAGACTGTTCGCGGAGCGTCCGCTCGTCAGGCGGCAGCTGGCGGACTAGAGCTGCGACCCTTGACCTGAGGCGAGAGACGTTCTCGTCCAACTCGGCGATGTCGTGGACAAGTGCGTCGAATGTGGCCTCAGCCTCGGCGCGTGCTGACGCCGATGCGTCGCGCGCCGCCTCGAGCTTTTCGACGTCCGCGGTCCGTGCAGCGAGGTCCCGTGGTGGTCTGCGGTCGCGTCTCGTTGACACGTCGGATCCGCAGATGACGCAGCGTGAGGCGTTGACCGCAGCGACGAGTTGTGTCGCATACTCCGGCACGTTGGTCCCGCATGTCTGGCATGTCTCGGTCGAGATCAGC
>JADDQH010000025.1 GCA_016781485.1 Chloroflexota bacterium
CAGGTGGTGACAGGCGTGACGCGTCGAGCGGAGCTTTCTCTGACGCCTCGCTAGAAGCGCACCTCAGTCGGGAAGTCGGTAAGGCATCGGACCGAGCCGTCGGCGGCGACCGCCATGACGTCGGAGTGGCGGAACCCGCCTAGACCCGGGATGTAGACCCCCGGCTCGATCGAGTTCACGGTCCGCTCGCGAACCGCCGCGTGGTTATACGGGCGAAGCTCACCGCCTTCTTCGCGGCCGGCCGCGCCGATCATGATCCCGTGCGCATGGCCGGTCCCGTGCCGGATGAACTCTCCGTACCCCTCGCGTTCGAGGATCCCGGATGCCTCCCGGTGCAGCTCGCTGATCACCTTCCCGGGGCGAAACTCGCGTTTCGCGTACTGGAACGCCTCGTTGACCGCGTTCAGCGCCTGGCTCTGCTTGTCCGACGGCTCCCCGTAGATGTAGGTCCGCTCCAACTCTATGCAGTATCCCCAGATGGTGGGGAACACGTTGAGAGCGACGACGTCCCCACGACCGAGCCGTCGGTCGGTTGCGTGGAGGTGGGGGCTAAGCGTGTGTTCCCCTAGGTGGCAGTAGGCGTATGTGCTGGTGGCACCCCCAGGCCAGAGGGCGGCGATCGCGCGGTTCATCTCTGCCACGGCATGGCCGGCGACGGCGAGCTCGCTCACTCCGGGCGACAGCGCCTCGACGAATGCGTTTGCTCCTACCTTCGCGACCTCGCCCGTCGTCGTCAGGAGCGCGAGTTCCTCGTCTGACTTGATCAGGCGGGCGTCGAACACGAGGTCCCCGACCTCGACCAGCGTCGCCCCGAGCTTGGAATCAAGTGCCTCCGCAATGCTGACCGGGAGGAGCGAGCGCTCGACGCCGATCCGGGTCGGTCGGTGGCCATCCGCGGTGACGAGGTCCGCTACTTCTTGGAGGCTACGGTCCCACACGTTATGGGCATCGTCGTACGCCCGGACCTCATCCGCCCATGCGTACGTCTCCATGGTCTCCTTCTCGATCATCGACCCAATGACGGCGACCGATCCGTCCGCACGCATGACCGCCCACATCGGCCGGCCCCAAGGCGACAGCAGCGGGACGCCAGTCAGGTAATAGACGCTGTCGGCGGCGTGAAGGAACGCGACCTCCACGCCTCGTTCCTGCAGTCCTCGGGATACCAGGGTCCGCCGCCGCTGTATCTCGGCTTCGCTGAAGATCTTCACGATCGTCTCCTTCTCATGCCACTGGAACGGGACGAGTCACGGGTCGCTGTATCGCCAGCCGGAACAACCGAACGGCATTGACGCCGAGCACCGACGCCTGCTGGTCCTCGGACAGTCCTGGGAGGCTGCGAATTGTCGAGACCGCGTCGCCGGGCGAGTACCAGGGGTAGTCCGAGCCGAACAGAACGCGCTCGTGACCGACGCTGCGGATGAGGTCGACGAGATCCGCGGGAGTCGGCGCGTTCGGTGCGCCGACCCACGAGACGATCTCGGCGCAATCGAAGAAGACGTTGGGGAACCGGCGAGCGAGCGGTCGCACTTCTCGCCATGCTGCCCCACCGAGATGCGCGAGTACCACCGTCAGACGTGGGTTCGCCCCGAGCATCGGGACGAACGAGCGTGGTACCGCGCGGTCCGGACCCCGACCCGCTCGTCCAGCATGAGCGATGACGGGCACCTCTAACTCAGCGCAGGCGGCGTAGAGCGGTGCGAGCCGTCGATCCTCGGGAGTGATGCGCTGGAGGATCGGATGCAATTTGACGCCGACGGCTCCGCGCCGAGACACGAGCTCGTGGACGTGCTCCGCAAGCCCTTCCGGGTCGCGGCCGCCTGGATCCGCGGCAACGACGGGGAACAGTCGAGGCTCCGAAGCCACCGCGGCACACAGCCACCGATTCAGCGCGAACAGGTAGGCGCGCGGATCACCGCAAGCCTCGACCAGGTCCTCGATCTCGGGTGCCAGCGCAGCTCCAGCGTCGGGCAGATCTGTGACGTCGGTCCGGACGCGATCCGGCTCGAAGAGATTGAACGCGAGGCCCGCTTGGACGCCTTCGGCCGTCAGTCGTGACGCCGCCTGGGTGATGTCTCCCCCATCGTCATTGCTGCCCGTCGGCGTGAACGTGCCGTACTCCGCGATCTCGTGGTCGCCCTTGCGTCGCAATCCCCAGGAACGAACGGGATAGACGTGGACGTGTGCGTCGACGATCGGATGCGTCATCCGCTACTCGCCGATGTGCCGAGGGGCTCGTCGACAATCGGCGTCGGGTCGTACCCGCGTGCGCCGTCGTTCAAGCGTAGGAACAACCCGGCAAGGAACGAAAGGACTGCGGACGCGAACGTCCGCGTGGTGATCGTCGCCACATCGCGCCTCGGGTCGAGCTCCACGAAGTCGATGGCGGCGACGAGCGGATCTTGCCCGAGCAGGAAGAGGGCCTCGAACAGATCGGACGGCGCGATCCCCTCCGGACTGGCGACACCCGTGCCGACCGCATACGCGAGCTCGAGTACGTCGATGTCGACGGTGACGTAGATCGCGTCCGTGCCGGCTGATGCGATCTCGATCGCTTCGCCGATGACGTGTTCGATCCCCAGGCGTCGGACCTGACGCCCGGTGAAGATGGTCCCGCCCTTGCCCTCGACCCATCGTTTGTAGTAGCTCGCGTTCATGAAGCCGTGGATTCCGACCTGGACCAGGTTCCGGCCGGAGACACGCACACCGGATTCCAGGATCCCGCGGATCGGTGTCCCGTTGGTCGGGCCGTGGTCCATCACGCGGACGTCGTTGTGGGCATCGAAGTGGATGAGCCCGACCTGCAGGTCAGGGTGCGCCCTGCAGAAGGCACGGACGGCGGGGGCCGTGATCGAATGGTCGCCCCCAACGATGACCGGGAAGAATCGCTCGGGAAGCGTGAAGCATGCGCGGAGGGACTCCTCGATGTGGTCGATCCCCTCGCGCGGATCCGCGATCGGTGTCGAGATCTCGCCGACCTCTCGGACGCGAAGGTCGGTGAGGTCGACATCGAAGTCCGGGCTGTAGGTCGTGAACTGCCCGAACGCCTCGCGCAACGCGGTCGGGGATGCATACGCGCTATTCGGCGTGATCGCGAGGCGGCTGAACGGCACGCCGATGATCCCGACATCGAGTGAGGACTCGAAGTCCCACGGCTCGATCCAGTTCGTGACGCGCGTCTCGTGGCGATCCTGGAAGCGCGCACGTCGTTGAGTCTCGGGCGGGACGAGGTGGGGGATCCCGCGCAAGCCGGGCGCGATCGATTTCGTCACGAAGATCGGGGAGCTCGATCGGAGCCGGGGGTCCGGAGCCCGAGGTACAGCCGGCCGACCTCGGGATCGTCGAGTAGCTCGCGAGCGGGCCCGGAAAGTGCGTTCCGGCCGCTCTCGAGGATGTAGCCGCGGTCGGACATGGCGAGGGCGCGGCGCGCGTTCTGCTCTACCAGGAGGACCGGCACCCCCGACCCTCGGATCTCTTCAACCTTGCGCAGGATCTCGTCTACGACTATCGGAGCGACCGCCGCCGTCGGCTCATCGAGGAGCAGCAAGCCCGGCCGGTTCATGAGGCCACGTGCCAGCGCCAGCATCTGTCGTTCCCCACCGCTCAACACCGAGGCGGACATCGGCAGGCGGCTGGTCAGCACCGGGAA
This sequence comes from Chloroflexota bacterium, assembly GCA_016781485.1. GTDB lineage: Bacteria > Chloroflexota > Limnocylindria > Limnocylindrales > CSP1-4 > YB3-1. The sequence goes on from JADDQH010000025.1 coordinate 3,650, forward strand.
CAGCCGCAGCGTGTCCTCAAGGTGTCGCTGTCTTTCGGGACGCGGTGTCTGAGCCGGCAGCATCAACTCCAGGTTCTCTCGGACGGTGAGGGACGGGAAGACGTTCTCGACCTGGGGGACATAGCTGAGCCCCATACGGACGATCCGCTCCGTGGTCAGCCGGGTCAACTCGGTCCCGTGGTACGTCACGCTTCCGGATCTTGGTGGTACTAGCCCGACGATGCTCTTCAGCAGTGTCGACTTGCCGGCGCCGTTCGGCCCGATAACGGCGACCAGTTCAGTCTCCTCGACGCTGACGCTTACGCCGTCGAGGACGACCGAGTCGCCGTAACCCGCGACGACGTGATGTGCTTCCAGGACTGCCACGTCAGGCGACACCGAGGTACGCGTCGAGCACGCGCTGGTCCGCCTGGACCTCTTCCGGGCGCCCCTCGGTGAGGACACGCCCGTCGGCCATCACGTACAGGCGGTCGCTCAACGCCATGATGAAGTCCATCTTGTGCTCGATGACGAGGAACGTGAGTCCTCGACCGCGGAGCACGCGGATCCGGTCGGCGATCTCGTCGATGAGCCGCGGAGCCACGCCGGCGACGGGCTCGTCGAGCAGCAGCATCCGCGGCCGGGCCATCAGCGCACGCCCGAGTTCCAGCAACTTCTTCTGACCACCGGATAGCGTCGCGGCAAGGTCGTTCGCAACGCGCTCCATCCCGAGGAACCGGAGCGTCTCCCATGCCTGCTCTTCGTTCCGCTTTTCCTCCCGCGCGATCTCGCCCGGCCTGAGCCAGACGCTCCAGAACCGCTCGCCCCTCTGATTCGGCCCGGCGACCATCAGGTTCTCGATGACGGACAGGCGCTCGAAGAGCCGGGGCACCTGGAACGTCCGAACGAGGCCCGCCTGCGCGATCCGGTGCGTCGGGAAGCCGGTGATGTCGCGATCATCGAACCAGACCCGGCCGGCATCGAGTGGCAACGCTGACGTGATGAGATTGAAGACCGTCGTCTTACCGGCCCCGTTCGGGCCGATCAGCCCCACGATCTCCCCCTCGCGGACCTCGAGGTCGCAGCCCTTCACGACCGCGAACCCGCCGAACGACTTCGCGAGCGCCTCAAGCCGCAGCATCGCGCGTGACTCGGACCCGCTCGCGGTGTCGATACGGCCACAGCCCCTCGCGCTTCCGTTGCATGAGGACGATGAGCAGGAGCCCGATCACGAGGAGACGGAGCTGCGCGAAATCCGACTGGCTGATCGGGAGGCCGACGTCTCCCAAGAAGCGCGTCGCCTCCATCGCTGCGATGAACACGAGCGTTCCGACGGCGGCGCCCCAGTGACTGCTCCCCCCGATGACGATGCCCGTGAAGATCAGGAACGTCAGACTGGGGTCGAACTGGTCCGGTGAGACGTAGCCGATGTAGTGGGCGTAGATGGCACCGGCAAGACCAGCGAGCGCTGACCCGAGCACGAGCGCGACGACCTTGTAGCCCTCGGTCTCCTTGCCGAGGCTACGCGCCGCCTCCGCGCTATCACGGATCGCGCGTAGCACGCGTCCGTACGGCGACTCGGTGAGTCGGCGAGCGAGGACGAGGACGAGCGCTACCACCATGAGGACAGCACCCAACTGGATGAACGGCCGCACGTCCGCGGCGAGCGGTCCGAAGAGCTGGGGGATGCCGGTGAGGCCGTCGGCACCCCCGACCCAGCGCGTGTTGAGGAGGAGGATCCGCACCACCTCGGCGAACCCGAAGGTCACGATCGCGAGGTAGTCGTCCTGCAGTCGGAGCGTGAGCCGTCCTAGGGGATAGGCGACGAGACCCGCGATCACGACCGCTATCACCGCTGCGACGAGAAGAGGGACCCCGTTCAGCGTCAGGAGCGCAGCGCTGTACGCACCGAGCGCGAAGAAGGCGACGAAGCCGAGGTTGACGAGGCCCGTGTGCCCCCACTGGAGATTCAGGCCGAGGGCGAGCATCGCGTAGATCCCGCCGAACAGGAGGAGTGAGGCGAGGTACGGCGCCATCCGATCAGCGACCCGCCAGCAGTCCACGTGGGCGGAAGAGGAGGACGGCCGCGAGGATGACGAAGGCGATCGCCTCCTTGAACGTGGGGCTGATGAAGACGGTCGAGAGCTCCATGGCGAGTCCGAGGACAAAGCCACCGGCGATCGCCCCGAGCGGATGTCCGACCGAGCCGAGGACGGTTGCAGCAAAAGCCGCGAGCAGGAGATTCCACCCGAGGAGGGGAGTAAGCCCGATCTTCGCTCCGAGCAGGACGCCGGCAACCGCTGTGACGAACCCGCTCAGCAGCCAGGTGAACCGGAGGACGCGTCGAGTGTCGATCCCGGTGACCCGAGCGAGGTCGGGCACGTCCGCCACAGCCCGCATCTCGATTCCCGCTCGGCTTCGATAGAGGATCCAGTAGACAGCGCCGACAAGCCCCAGGACGGTAACGAGGATGACGATGTCGACGAGGCTCACGTGGAACAGCCCGAGGGAGATCGCGCGCCGGACGGGCAGGTCGTAGCTCTGGAGCCGGGTACCCCATACCAGGGAGACGATCGCGCGAATCACGAGCGCGACGCCGATCGATGCGACCAGGAGCGTGACGCGAGGAGAAGTGCGCAGCGGCCGGAACGCCGTCTGGTACGCAGCTTGGACCGCAAGCGTCGTTCCGCCGACGGCGAGGACGGCCGCGGGGACGATGGGGAGCTGAGCACCGACGCTGAGGCCGAACGTCAGGTACGCCGCGAGGGTGAGCGTGTCCCCTTGGGCGATGTTCGGGAACCGCTCGACCGCCCAGACGAGGGTAAGCCCGAGCGCTGCAAGCCCGACCATCGCCCCCACGACGACTCCGTCGGCAGCCGCCTGCATGAGCTGTTGCGTCAAGCGAAGACTCCGGACACGATCATCAGGCGGCGACCGATGTCGCTCGCAAGTTTGAGCGGAAGGCAGATCGCGGCGAGTCGACGTACCCGCCGACTCGCCGCCCGATGTCCAGGTGCTACTGGCCGGCGAACGTCTGCGTCAGTTCAGGCTTCCCGGCCTTGAAGACGAAGATGCCGACGTACGGCGCCATGTCGCCGGCCTGATCGAAGTCGATCGCACCACTTGCGCCGTCGTAGTCCACGTCCCCGCCATCCCTGAGAAGCTTCGCTCCCTCGCTGAAGCTCGAGACCTTGTCTCCGGCCGCCTTGGAGACTTCGATCATCTGTGCGCCGACCGCCTGGCCGTCAGTCGAGCCCGCCTTCTGCATCGCGAGCGCAAGGAGGTGGACCGCGTCGTAGACGTGGACGGCGTAGACGTTGTCGAACGCTTCCTCACCAGTCTTCGCCTTGTACGCCTCGTTCAGCCGCTGGTAGGCCGGCGAATCCTTCACCGCGACGAGATCGAACGCGATCGCACCCTCGACCGCTTCCGTCCCGGCACCCTCCACCAGTTGATTGTTCAGGCAGAACGCCGGGGCGGCCCACTTTCCTGTCGCACCCGCCTCGAAGGCCTCCTTGAAGATGAGGGTGCCGTCGGGCGTGTAGCACGACACGAGGAACAGGTCGGGCTTGGTGGCGAGTGCCTTGTTGACCTCGGACCGGTAGGAGGGCTGGCCCTCGGCGTAGGTGATGGTTTCGAGGACCTGCCCGCCTGCTGCAGTGAACGACGTCTTGAACGAGTCCGCGAGGCCGATGGTCCCGGCGGTGTTGTTGCTGATCACCGTCACCGTCCGGATCCCGTCCCTGTAGAACTGATCGGCGACCACCTTCGCGAGCGCGGCGTCAGTCGCGTTCGCACGGAAGACGGTCCCGTTGTCCTGCAGCTCCGTGATCTGCGGAGAACCGGAAACGTTGATCTCGATGATGTTCGCGGGAATGGTGAGGGGTGTGACCGCGAGCGTGACCGAGCTCGCCCACGTCCCGACGATGGCATTCACCTTGTTGACGTCGATGAGCTTGTGGGCTCCGCGGACGCCCTGGTCTGGGTTCGTCGCGTCGTCCTCGGTAACGAGTTGGAGCTGCTTTCCGAGCACCCCGCCCGCGGCGTTCACCTCGTCGACCGCGATCTGGATCGCCGCCTGCATCCCTGGTCCGTAGTTCGCCCCGTCCCCCGTCAGCGGGAGAAGCGCCCCGATCTTGATGGTGTCGCCGGTAGCTGCGCCGCCTCCGGGGGAGCCGACCGGCGGTGCCGCACCCGCGCATCCCGCGAAGGCGAGAGCGGCACATGCGAGGAGAGCGATTCGGTTCGTCGCTTGTGTGAACATGAAGACCGTCCCCTCCAGTCCGTCCGATCGGCGGTTGGATCCGGACGGCAGAATCTTGGCTGTTCGAGCCAATATAGTGGCGAAGTCAAGCAGTCCTTGAATCCGGGGGTGCCGTGCCACGGAAGCAGTCGTCGGTCGAGAACAAGGCGAGCCCGAGCGCGCAGGACCACGCTCGGGTCGTCGGAGAGCGGCTGCGCGCCGCGCGCGTCCGCGCGGGTCTGACGCAGGCCGAAGTCGCCGCGAAGAGCGGACTCTCACTCTCGTTCGTCAGACTGGTCGAGAGCGGCAGGAGCGACATCTCACTGTCGCGACTGCTCAAGTGGACGGCGCTCTTCGGGCTGCCCGTCGCCGAGCTCGTCAGCGACTCGACGAGCGACGACGTCGTGATCGTCCGGCCCGCCGAGCGCGTCGAAGTGCCGCTCGAGGATACCGGCGTCCGGTTCCTGCTTCTCTCGCATGGGGACGACCACGAGATCGAGCCTGCCGTGTTCGAGCTCGCGCCAGGAGCGGCCATGCAGCGTCCGCTCACGCACCGGGGCGAGGAGACTGCGTATGTCCTGCGCGGCCAGGTGCGACTGTGGGTCGGTGCCGACCAGTACACGCTCGGTGAAGGCGACTGCGCGTACTACAGCAGCCAGCTCCCGCATCGCTTCAGCAACGCCAGCAGCCGCGAGCCCGCGTGTCTCCACGTGACGACTACCCATCCGGACCTGAACGCCAGGAGGCGCCGGGCGGCGTCTGACCGGACTCGCTAGCGCGGTGGCTCGAACGGCTCCCGGCCGGTCGGACGCTCCTCGAGCTCGCGCCGCTCGCGAACGGCTTCAGCCACAGCTCGCTCGGCACGTACCAGGAGTGCCCGCTCCGCTACGCGTTCGAGCGCGTCTACCGGATCCCGGTCGCGGCGGAGAAGGGCTACTTCGAGTTCGGCACGGCCATCCATGACGCGTTCGAGGCGTACACGCGCGCGCGGAAGGAGGCACGCGCGGCGGGACTGCCGCCACCCGGCTACGAGGTGCTGAGGGACGCGCTCGCGGAGGTGTGGCGCCCGACCGCCTACGTCGACTCGATGGCGGCCGAGCACTACCGGACGCGCAGCGAGCCAGCGCTCCGGCGCTTCTACGAGCGGGAGGTCTCGACGCTCTCGCGGGCGGCCGACTTCGAGGTCGGCTTCACGCTCGAGCTCGACCCGCGCGATGGCGCCGAGCCCGTCCGCTTCACGGGCTTCATCGACCGCATCGACCGGCTGCCCGACGGGTCGATCGAGATCATCGACTACAAGACGGGACGCCCGAAGACCCAGTATCAGGTCGACTCGGACGAGCAGCTGACGGCCTACGCGCTCACCGTCCGCGAGGGCGCCGTGAGGGACCCCGACACCGGTGAGCGACTGCCGCGCGCGTCCAGGCTGACGCTCTACTTCACCGAGACCGACCAGGCGATCAGCACGACCCGCACCGACGAAGAGCTCGACGCCTACCGCGACAAGGTCCTCGCGCTCGCCGCCCGCATCCGCTCGGGCCACTTCGCGGCCACCCCGACCTCCAGCCGTTGCCGCTCATGCGACTATCGCCGCATCTGCCCAAGCAGGTGGGGAGAGGTGAGAACAAAGGCAAGCACCGGTTGCGGCAGCTGAACCGGCGCTGATTCTCGCAGCGGATGTACGAGCGGTTCACACCCGGAGTCGACCTCGCGCCGATCCTCGTCGGCTACGCGATCTACGGGATCGTCCTTGCCCTGCTCACGGGCTATGTCGCGGAGACGAAGAACCGTAGCTCCGGTGGATGGTTCGTTGCCGGCTTCTTTCTCGGCGTTCTAGCGCTGCTGGCGATCGGACTGTCCTCGCCGGCACTACGCGAAGAGAAGGGCCGTGACGACGAAGACACCGACACGAAGGTGTGCCCGCGCTGTGCCGAGACTATCAAGCGAGCCGCTCTCGTATGCCGGTATTGCGCGTACGAGTATCCGCAACGTGAGCGAGGTGAAGACTGGGAGTTACGATTCGGAATGTGGACGGTTGAGTGGAGTGACTACGGCAAGATCAGACGCCGTGCCTCCGTCGATCTCGCGCTGACTCCGCGAGCGCTAATCGTCCGGAGCGACAAGAACACGGCACATCAGCTCGAGTTGCACGAGACAGACCTTCGAGCGAAGGGAGACTTCCTCCACGTCAATCGAGGTCGCGCGCAGATGCTGTCTTGAGGTCACCGACCGACATGACGGCCGAGCAGCTGGTTCGCGCTGCATCAGCCTCGCAGGCTCGCGGGTCCTCGAGACAGCCTCAGGGGTAGCGGATTACAAAGTGCAGGAACGCCCTTCGAGCGTCGGCAGGACCACGCTGACGCCGCGAAACCGAAGAGCTGACGGGGCTCGAACGAGGAGCGGGTCCGGAACGCGTCCACTGCGCGAACGGTCCTGAAAGCCACTGCGCAATCACAGAAGAAAAGATGCTCGCCAGGAGGACGACTAGATGGAGCGGCCTCGGGTCCACGCTTATGAGCCGGTAGGGGTCTCGACGACATGACGGCGATCTGGCACAACGACGGTTCGAGCTGGCGCGTCTTGAGCCCTGTGGGCTTTCCGGACGAGGCAGCCCTCCACGCGCTCGTAGCCGATGCACCCCAGCTTCTGCCACTGTCCGGCAGTCCCCGCCTCGTCGTCCTTGGTCGGGAGGTACGTCTGGGGACCGGGTGGGCGGACCTGCTCGCCGTTGAGCCGACGGGTCGCCTCGCGGTGATCGAGGTAAAGCTCGCCAAGAACGCCGAGGCCCGCCGAGCGGTGATCGCACAAGTACTTACCTACGCGGCGTACCTTCGCGGGACGGACCCCGACGTCTTCGAACGGGACGTGGTGGGGTTACACCTCGCAAAGCATGGCCACCAGACGGTGCTCGATGCCGTCGTCTCGTCGGACCAGGAAGGTTCGATTGATGCTGGCATGTTCCGGGAAGGGCTCGCGGATAGCCTGAAGGCCGGGCGGTTTCGGCTTGTGCTCGTGCTCGATGAAGCGCCATCCGAGCTCGTCCGCCTCGTCGGCTACCTCGAATCGGTGGCGAGGGAGCTTGTCATCGACCTAGTTACGGTCGCCGCCTATCAAGTCGCCGGCAACCGTCTCCTGGTGCCGCAACGCGTGGACCCGGAACGTCAGCCGACGATCGACGCTGCTCCCTCGCCTACCTCCTCAAAGGCGAAGGGCGAACTCGTAGAGGGGGCCGACCAATTCCTCGAGGCGATCCAGTCGATGCCGGAGGACCGTCGGCCGAGCGCGCTTCGCCTCCACCAATGGGCTACCGAACTCGAGCGCCAAGGCCTGGCGAAGCTGGTGACGTTCCGCGGCGCCGGGGGCCGGTGCACGTTGCTTCCATACGTGAAGGGGGAGCAGGTCGGGTTGGTCACCATTTGGAGCGATGGCGGGCTGTCGCTGTGGCGATCGGTCTTCGAGCGACGAGCGCCAGCGTTGATCCCGGAGGTGGAAGCGGCGATCGCGCCCGTCGGGCTGAAGCAGGGTAGCTGGGTCACAGAAGTCACCGACGAGCTGCTCCAGCTTCTCCGGTCGGCCTATGACACGCAGCGGCCGGGACAGCGGTGATCGCTGACCTGGGCGACGACGGTATCGAAAGGGCGTGACCCTAAGGGCTTTCTCTTGACCCAAAGCAGCGTGCGTCCGAGTGGCAGCCGCCGTCGCGTCAGGTCGCCGCTCCCCGTACCTGCTCGGTCACATCGATGACGTCTGGTCGACCCCAAACGGTGTCGCGGAGAATGAAGCGCCATCCATTGACGTGTGCGGTCCACGTCGAAAGCTCCCGGACGGCGGTCACCGGTATAAGCGCCGCTCGCTGCACGGTGAAGTCGAAGTTGTAGAGGATGCCGATCAGGTAGTCGAACGGTTCGACATCCGGCGCGCCGAACCCGCGGATGGCGCTAAGTTGGCGTGACCGGTTCGCCGGCGTCAGCCGGCGCCCCTTCACTTGGTAGCGCGTCCCGTCCGGCCCGACAGCGTCATAGCCGGCGACAGACGGCGGCGAAAGTCGGAGATCCAGCGCCCGCGCGGCTAGCCACTCCGAGTAATCGGCGACCGGGTTGTTCGTGCTCCGAATGACGCCTCGCTCCCTAAGCTCGCCGAGGACGGTGGCGTATAGCAGCAGCAGGTCAGGGACCGAATAGCTCCGAAGCGGAAAGCGGTCATCCACAGCAACTCACGCGTGACGAGTCTCGGAGTTGCTCTCGCTCCCATCCTTACGGAGGCTCGTCAGGACTGCCGCGCGGAGCGGCACCAGCGAGTCGAGCTGACGAACGCGAGACTCGCGAATCGCCGCGAGCGCCTGAGGAACGTCGACTGGCAGAGCTCGGATGGCGACGGACTGGATTGCCATGTCGTCCTGCACCCTCAGCCTCGTCCCGGGCGACGTACTCGAACCCGGGTAGAGGATGAAAGCGGACGAAGGCGACTCCGAGGAGCGCCGCGAGTATGCGTAGGCATAGAAGAACGTCTGGTAGACGTCGCCCGGCTGGAGCTTTTGCTCGTCGTACAGCTTGTACTTCGCGTCGACCGGGATTCGACGTCGGACGCCGTCCGTGTGCCATTCAAGGAGCACATCCGGGATCGCCGCAGCGTAGGGCCGTCCCGTCGCGTCGTCCCGGACTAGCGTCCGATCGCGTGGTTGCGCGCGCACGGCGACGCTGGTCCCGGCGAACGCATCCCGGAGGAGTTGGGTCACGAAGTCCTCGAACAGTCGGTTCATGTCGATCAGGAACGCGAACGAGCGGTCGGGCGCGGCGGCGAACGGATCGCGGATCGCGAGGCGGCGGAGCAGTAGCAGCGCGAGTCGGTGAGCGATGCGGTAGTGCTCGTTTCTGCGGTGGTACCAGAGGTCCCGCTCGGCAGTCTCGACATCCAGCCCTCCCGGGTCGCACGCCTCAGACAGGATCTGGTGGAGACGCGAGGCACGGGCCCGGACGGCTTCGTGACGCGACACCTGCCGCACGGTGCCCAAGGCATAGGCAAGAACCTTGTTCTCGAGTATGTCCGTCTCGAGCTCGTCGAACAGACACTCGAGCTGATCGAGCCGACCGAATCGACGCAGCATCTGATCGGCCATGCGAAGCCGACCTCGAAGCATCGGCAGCATCTCTTCGTGTGTGACGTAGTCCTGGAGGAGGCCATCCCGGACGATGCGGTCGCACTCCTCGGTGAGGAGCCACGCGATCAGGTCGAGGAGGCTCGCACCCTCAAGCGCTAGCCGGCGCGCGACCGGCAGGCGGGAGAGCGCGTTCAGCCCGCTCGCGTAGTCCAGCATCTCGAGGACGCCGAGATCGCCGCCGACGTGCTTTGGCACGACGCGGACTTCGAACGACTCGAATCGGACGACACCGATCCACGAAGTCGCACTCAGCCGGATCCCGTCGCGCAGCTCCTCGACGGTCAGCTGCCCCTCTCCTTGGCTCAGCCGCTCGCCGAGCCGCCGGTCTGCGTCCGAGAGGTCACCGACCGAGATCCGGTCCCGCCGCTCCCACTCGCGGAGTTCGATGACAGGAACCTGGGGTCCGGTTGCCCCAGTCACGCCGGCAGCTCGGTTCCTGCTCCCCGGGGTCCTTCCCGTTGGTACTCGTCGACTAGCGCAGCGACCAACGCGTCTGCGTCATCCAGGATCTCCCGACGCAGCGACTGGGCGTCGACATCGACTAGTTGCGAGCCGAGATACTCCCCGAGTTCTCGGTAGTCCTCATAGGAGTACTCCTGGAGCAGCGGCAGGATCTCGTGCCTGAACCGATCGGCGAAGGCCGTCGAGCTCGCGACTGGCTGGCCGTCGTCAAGCAGGAAAGAGTGGCCGATCTGCTTTTCGCGCCCCTCCCGTCGCACGATGCGCCGGTTCAGTTCCTCCAGGAAGAGCGCCACGTCGAGGCCGTTCACGCGACCGCCTTCGAGAGGCTTCCGCTCGGGCATCAGCTCGATGAAGGCGAACCGTCGGCGCAGAGCAGCATCGAGAAGTTTGATCGATCTGTCCGCTGTGTTCATCGTGCCGATGACGTAAACGTTCGCGGGTACCGAAAAGGTTTCGCGGCTCGACGGAAGCACGACGGTGAGGCCCCGCTTGTCTCGCTCAAGGAGCGTGATCAGCTCTCCGAAGATCTTCGGGATGTTGCCGCGATTGATCTCGTCGATGAGAAGGAGGTACGGACGATCGGGATCGGCCTGAGCGGCGCGGCATACGCGCTTGAAGACCCCGTCCGAAAGCTGTAGGTCGAGCGTCCCCGTCGACGTCGAGACCGGCTTGTACCCCTCCACGAAGTCCTCGTAGCTGTACGACGGGTGGAAGGTGACGCGGGTCAGTTGTCCGATGCCGCCGGCATCACTCGCGTCGACGTCGGGTAGCGAGGGGTCGCGCTCAGCCAACGCCGACAAGAGCGTCTGCGCCTCGTGCGGTGTCAGGGCGAACAGCGTCCCCTGGTTCCGGAATCGGATCGGCTCACTGTTCGCGAGGACCGGATCCGCGCGCAGCTCGTCGTATGTCATCCCGTAGTTCACGCGAGCGACCGGCTCCAGGCTGATCTGCTGGCCCTCTGGCGTCAGGTGTAAGCCGTCCCGAACACGCGCGAGGGCCATGATCCGCTTGTCCGGGTTCGCCGTGTATCCAACGACCAGATCGCCGGGCTGCGCGAGTGCGTAGTTGCGCTGAAGGCGGCCGTAGCGGTAATCGACGGACCCGTCCTTGAAGAGTTGGTCCCACTGCCATTGCGCGGGGTTCGCCACCATCCACCAGACCCGGCGCTCAGCTTGGGCCGTGGAAAGCAGGCGCTCGACTGCTGAGAACCGGGCACCATCGGCAAGCAGAAGCTCGGCGTCTCCTGCCCCCTGATCACGGCGGAGCCACCAGACGCTGAAGCGCCGCGCCGTGTACGTCTTTCCGGTCCGCGGTGGCCCGTAGACGATGACCTGTCCCTTCCGGCGGAGGGCCGACTCGATCTCGACGAGGATCGGGTCCATCGGTAGCGGCGTAACCGTTTGCTGGACGTTTACGGGGGACTGGACAGACGAGTCGGCACCGGACGGGCTTTCCTGGCCGATCTGTATCCATAGCCAGTCGGTAGCACTGAGGTCGTCTACGGTCTTGAACGCCCACTTCCTGATGGCGTGGATCTTCCGTTCCCGCGTGTCATACCAGTCCACCTTGACCGTGTGCTTGTACGTGCGCCGGTCGGGCCGCCATATATACCCGGGTTCGACGACCTTCCCGATTCCCACCACGGCCTTCGTTCCACGGTTGGCAACGATCGTGTCCCCTGGCTCCAGCTCGAGGAGTGTCCAGATCTCGCCGACCTTCTCGGTCGTCTTTCCAGGCGTCGTCGGATAGAACTCAGCGAACCGCTGCCGGAGTTCATCTTTCGACGCGTAGTCGCGGAGGTCGCCGAGCTCATCCCATCCCACGCAGATGTAGCCGCCAGCTCGACATTCCTCCCAGAACTCGGCATCTGGTCCCGGGGCGATCTTCACCACGCGCCCGACACCTAGCGTCCCGGCGGCAAAACCGAGCAACCGGCTGATCTCGCGGGGGCTCCAACCGTCGAACTGCCGGTGCTCCCGCGCCAGCTCGAGAAGGCGCCGGGCTCCAGGGACGCCTCTCGAGAGTTGTCCATCCCCACCGAGCAGCCGGTGCCAGTGCTCCTGCCACAGACGCCCGTAGACCGGAAGGAGCTTGTCTGGGTAGTAGACGTGGACGGCCTTCGTGGCGACGCTCGGACCGTACGTGAGTGGCTCGATGTCGCCGATCGCGTCGAACTCGTTGCGCTCCGCGAGCTCGAACGCCCGGACGAATCCAGCGCGAATCGTTTCCCACGCCTCTCGCTCGTCGCGGAAGCGTGGGTCGTAGTACCACCATCCTGGCTGGTTCGCCCGCTTAAAGATCATATGCTTCCGGGCGCTTCCTCCCCCGATTCCTCCAAGGTTCGGCGTCCGGAACTCGACCCATCGGCAGAACGTGTCCTCGTTACCCGGGAACCCGCACGCGTACCGCTCCAGCGGCATGTTTGGCCAATCTTCGAGCGGAAACCGCTCGACCAGCGCCAGGCGTTGGCGTTCCGCCTCCTCGACGAACGGACGGTCGGCCTCGCGGTCCCACTTCTCAAGCGCTTCTCTTACGTCCACCCGATCCCCCATCGCGTGCGGAAAGTTCCGCCGAGTTTAGAGCGTGAGCTCGAGACCACCCCGGTGGCGTCGCCGTTTTCCGCGCCCTGCTCGCGGAGGATGCCGACGCCACTCGACCCGTCCCGGCCCGCGCAGCTCCCGGTTCAGCGACGGCCTCAACGATTTGGGCCATGGCGTGCATCGTTCCCCCTTGCCCCTGTTTCGGGCACAATCAGGCGGTGGCGAGCGGCGCGGTTCGCGGAATGCCGAAGAGCTCATCGAATGGTGCCACGCTTGGATTCGAGCAGACGCTGTGGGCGGCCGCGGACAAGCTCCGGGGGCATCTGGACGCCGCCGAGTACAAGCACGTCGTCCTGGGCCTGATCTTCCTGAAGTACATCTCCGACGCGTTCGAGGAGCGCCGCCAGCAGTTGCTGGCGGAGGTCGGCCAGGGCGCGGATCCCGACGACCCCGACGAGTACCGCGCAGTCAACGCGTTCTGGGTGCCGCCCGAGGCGCGCTGGGAGCGTCTCCAGGCGCAGGCGCACCAGCCGACGATCGGTCACGCGCTCGACGGCGCGATGGACGCGATCGAGCGCGAGAACAACTCGCTCAAGGGCGTCCTGCCTCGCGACTACGGTCGCCCCTCGCTGGACAAGCGCCGGCTCGGCGAGCTGGTCGACCTGATCGCGACGATCGGCTTCGACCGCTCGGACGGCAGCGCCACCGACGTCCTCGGCCGGGTCTACGAGTATTTCCTCGGCCAGTTCGCCAGTCGCGAGGGCAAGAAGGGCGGCGAGTTCTACACGCCGCGGAGCGTCGTCCGGCTCCTCGTGGAGATGATCGAGCCGTACCGCGGTCGCGTGTACGACCCCTGCTGCGGATCGTCAGGGATGTTCGTGCAGTCGGAGGAGTTCATCGAGGCCCACGGGGGCAGGCTGCGCGACATCAGCATCTTCGGCCAGGAGTCGAACCCGACAACGTGGAAGCTGGCGAAGATGAACCTCGCGATTCGCGGCATCGAGGCGAATCTCGGGCCGTACGCGGCTGACTCCTTCCACACCGACCTGCACCCGGACCTCAAAGCGGACTTCATCCTCGCCAATCCGCCCTTCAACATGAGCGACTGGGGCGGCGAGCGGCTCCGGAACGACGTCCGGTGGAAGTACGGCGTGCCACCGGTCGGGAACGCGAACTTCGCCTGGGTCCAGCACATCGTCCACCACCTCGCGCCTACAGGGATCGCGGGCTTCGTGCTCGCGAACGGCTCGATGAGCTCGATGCAGTCGGGTGAGGGCGAGATTCGCAAGAACCTCGTCGAGGCCGACCTCGTCGACTGCATGATCGCGCTACCGCCGCAGCTGTTCTACGGTTCCGGGATACCGGTCTGCCTCTGGTTTCTGGCTCGTGACCGATCAGGGACGGCGACACCTGGTGTGCGACGGATGCGCGACCGTCGTGGCTCCGTCCTGTTCATCGACGGGCGGCGGTCCGGCGTGATGGTCGACCGGACACACCGCGAGCTGACGGATGCGGACATCTCCCGGATCGTCAGCACCTACCATGCCTGGCGGGGGGAAGCCGACACCGACGAATACGTCGACGCTGCTGGTTTCTGCCGCTCGGCGATGCTCGAGGAGATTCGCGAGCATGGCCACGTCCTCACCCCGGCCCGCTACGTCGGGAGCGATCGCCTCACCGACGACGGACTGGATTCCGCCATCGGTGCGCTCGTTGCTCGCTATCGCGCTCTTGCACAAGAAGCGGCGGAGCTAGACGGCCGGATACTCGAGCGACTCGGGAGCTTCGAGACGCGCGAGTGACATGACGGCTTGTACGCTCAGCGAACTATTACGTCGCGGCGCCCTCTTCTACAGCGATGGCTACCGAACCAAACAGTCGGAGCTGGGGGCGAGCGGTCTCCCCATTCTGCGTGTTTCTCAGGTCGGCCGAGGGCACCTGAGACGAACCCAGGATGTGGAGTTTGTCCGTACCGAGTTCCGGCCAAAGATGGGACTGAAGGTCGCTAAGCACGGCGACATCGTGGTGACAACGAAGGGGACGGTCGGGCGTACAGCGCGAGTCACGCCGGAGTTCGAGGGCTTCGTGTATTCGCCTCAGGTCTGCTTCGTCCGCGTGGGAGAGCAGGCCGATCTCGACAGTGACTTCCTCTACTACTGGTTCCAGAGCCCGGATTTCGTAGACCAGATATCGGCCATAAAGACGCAGACCGATATGGCGGACTACGTGAACCTCCGCGACTTCGGCGCGGTGGCCGTTCAGCTGCCGCCGATCGACGTTCAGCGGGCGGCGGGAACGACACTTAGTCTGCTCGATAGCAAGACCTTGCTGAACCGCGGGATGAACGAGGCACTAGAGAGTCTCGAGCGTACCATCTTCCGTTCATGGTTCGTCGACTTCGATCCGGTCCGGGCGAAGGCCGAGGGCCGCGAACGCGTGGGCATCGACCGCGAGACCGCGGCGCTCTTCCCGGACTCATTCGAAGAGTCGCCGCTCGGCCCGGTGCCCTCCGGCTGGAAGGCTGTTCGCCTCGGATCGCAGATCGACGTTATCCGTGGGCTCAGCTACTCAGGAGCCGCGTTGACCGACGCCGATGGAGGCGGCCTTCCGCTGCACAATCTCAACTCGATTCGCGCAGGGGGCGGGTATCAACCGGACGGGCTTAAGTGGTTCGCCGGCGACTACGCGAATCGCCACGTTGTTTCGCCAGGCGACGTGATCGTGGCAAACACCGACCTCACTTGGGCGTACGAAGTCATCGGCTCGCCCGCAATCGTCCCGCGCCGGTACGGTGAAACCGAGCTGTTCAGCGCCGACCTCTTTCGCCTCGATATCCAACGGCAATCGCCGCTGACCGAGCGCTACATCTACTTCCTGCTTTCGACTCGCCGCTATCACGATGAGGTCGCTGGCTACGCGAACGGCACGACGGTCAACCATCTCCCGACGGCAGCGCTCCAGCGGCCGTGGATCGTGCTGCCGCCGCGCCCCATCATCGAGAGGTTCGAGGCGATCGTCGGCCCGATGCTCGATCTCCAGGAGCTGCTGAACGTCCAGAGCGAGGCGCTCGAGGCGACGCGCAACACGTTGCTCCCGAAGCTCATCTCCGGCGAGATCCGCGTCCCGGTGGCCGGCTGATGGAAGGCGAGCAACGCTCAGGGGCTTCGTCGACAACCGGCTGCGACGCAGCGGAGGGGAAGATGGCCGACACGGTCACGTATTTCCCCCTGACCGATTTTTCCGGTGCTCCGTACGGGCTTGCGAGGATGACCAGATCGGAGCATGGCCTGATGATCGAGTCCTACGATGCCGTGACGGACTCGTGGCGACCCGCCAACGCCCTCTACGGGCTCCTGACCGGCATCGGTGGCGACATCCCGCCGGACCCCGCGGGCGCGGACGAGGCGGAGCGGATCAGGTCGGCGTTTCGGGCGAAGGTCGGTCGGGCGAAATCGTCCGAGTGACGTGTCTTCGCAGGGAAGTGCGTCACAGGAGCCGCAGCTCGAAAGATTTAAGGCAAAGTCGCGAGATGGTATAACTCGCGCATGGCGCCGCTTGCCGTCTCGGAGCAGCAGCTCGATCTGGATCTAGCCGGCCATCGGGAGGTCGGCCGACGGATCCGCGCGGGTCGGGGAGAAGGCGGATACGGAGCGTTCGTCCCGCATCCGCTGCCCCCCACGGTCGCGTATGACGGCCGGCTGATGTCGCTCCTGTCCGACGCGGATCGGGCCCTTGGTGAGCTGAATGGACTCGGGCGCATGGTCCCGAATCCGGACCTGCTGATCGGCCCGTTCGTACACCGAGAGGCCGTGCTCTCGTCGAAGATCGAGGGGACCCAGGCGACGATCACCGACGTGTACGCGCTGGAGGCGGGGCAGGTCGGCCTTTCGCCGCGGCGCCCCTCCGACGTACGGGAGGTCGCGAACTACATCGACTCGCTCCGCTACGGACTCGACCGGCTGGAGACACTGCCGGTCAGCCTCCGGCTCTTCCGCGAGCTCCACGCGCGGCTCATGGCCGGCGTGCGGGGCCAAGGGGCGACGCCGGGCGAGTTCCGGACATCGCAGAACTGGATCGGTCCGCCCGGGTGCCTGCTTTCCGACGCCACGTACGTTCCGTCGCCCCCGAGTGAGCTCATGGACTGCCTTGGACGGTTCGAGCTCTATTGCCATCAGGAGGACGGAGCGAACCCGCCTCTCGTCCGCCTGGGGTTGATCCACGGACAGTTCGAGATGATCCATCCGTTCCTTGATGGGAACGGACGCATCGGGCGCCTCCTGATCACGCTACTGCTCGTCCATTGGGGACTCCTGTCGCTGCCCCTCCTGTACCTGAGCGCATTCTTCGAGCGGCGGCGGCCCGAGTACTACGACCGGCTGCTCGGCATCAGTCAGCGGGGCGCATGGGAGGAGTGGATCGCCTTCTTCCTGGAGGGCGTCCGGACTGAGTCGCGCGATGCCGCTGAGCGCGCAAAGCGCCTCCAAGACCTCCAGCACCGCTGGCGGGACCTCTTCACCGGAGTCCGCGGCTCGGCACTCACCCTCCGGCTCGTCGACGCGCTCTTCGAGGGACCGATCGTGACGATTCCGCGTGCACAGGAGATTCTCGGCGTGACGTACCCGAGCGCCAAGGCGCACGTTGACAAGCTCGTGAGCGCCCGTGTGCTCGCGCCGTTCGGCGCGCGTGCGTACGGTCGAGCGTTCGTCGCCGAAGAGATTCTCGGAATCATCGATGCCTAGTCTTTTGCGGCAAGACTTATAGTCTCTCGACCAAGGCCTTAAGTTCGGACGGAGAATAGAGGCACACTTGAAGTCCGCTTTCGCCGAGAGTGTCCTGGAGGACGCCGCGCTCGAGTGGTTGGAGGAACTCGGGTACACGATCGAGCACGGCCCGGTCATCGCACCCGGCGAGCCGGCGGCCGAGCGGAACGACTTCCGCGACGTCATCCTCAGTGGCCGGCTGCTCACAGCGCTCCGGCGCCTGAACCCCGACGTTCCCGGCACGGCGCTCGCCGAAGCGGAACGTCAGGTCCGTCGTGCCTCGTCGCCGGCACTACTCGTAGAGAACCGACGCCTTCACCGGCTGTTGGTCGAAGGCGTCACCGTCGAGGTGACGGATCGAGACGGGCGCGTCCGTGGGTCGGTCGTCCGGCTTCTCGACGTCGACCGCCCGCTTTCGAACGACTGGCTCGCGGTCGACCAGTTCGCGGTCAAGGGTCTGTCGCTCCGGCGGGCCGACGTGGTCGTCTTCGTTAACGGCCTGCCGCTAGCGGTCCTCGAGCTCAAGGACCCAGCCAACGAGGACGCGACGGTGTGGTCGGCATTCAACCAGCTCCAGACGTACAAGCAGGAGATTCCCGACCTGTTCCGGACGAACGCAGTGCTGGTCGCCTCGGACGGGGTGGACGCTCGGGTGGGTTCCCTGACGGCCCCGCGTGAGTGGTTCCTGCCGTGGCGAACGGTCGCGGGAGACTCCGTCGCGCCGGACAGCGCGAACCGCCTAGAGGTGCTCATTCGGGGGATCTTCGAACGCGAGCGCTTCCTCGATCTCGTCCGTCACTTCGTCGTCTTCCATGACGAAGGTGCTGCGACTCGCAAGGTGGTCGCCGGCTACCACCAGTTCCACGCGACGCGGCGCGCGGTGAGGACGGCAATCGAAGCGGCCGGGCCTCGCGGAGACGGCCGTGCCGGGGTGGTGTGGCACACGCAGGGCTCCGGCAAGAGCCTGACGATGGCGTTCTGTGCTGGGAAACTTGTGGTCGAGCCGACGCTCGCGAACCCGACTCTCGTCGTCATCACCGACCGAAACGACCTGGACGACCAGCTGTTCGGGATCTTTGCGGCTTCGGAGGAACTGCTCCGCCAGGCGCCCGTGCAGGCGCGCGACCGCGACCACCTTCGGGAGCTGCTCCGCGTCCCGTCGGGCGGCGTCGTTTTCACGACGATCCAGAAGTTCCTCGCCGAGCCGGGCGAGCACTTTCCGATGCTCTCCAACCGCCGCAATGTCGTTGTCATGGCGGACGAGGCGCACCGGTCGCAGTACGGCTTCATCGACGGCTTCGCGCGGAACATGCGCGACGCGCTCCCCAATGCGACCTTCATAGCGTTCACCGGAACGCCCGTTGAGCTGGACGACCGGGACACGCGAGCCGTCTTTGGCGACTACATCGACGTCTACGACATCGCTCGCGCCGTGGAGGACGGGGCGACCGTCCCGATCTACTACGAAAGCCGGCTGGCGAAGCTCGACCTGCGCGAGGAAGAGCGCCCGCGGATCGACGAGGCGTTCGAGGAGGCGACCGAGGGCGAGGAGACTGTCAGAGTCGAGCGCCTGAAGACGCGCTGGGCTCAGCTGGAGGCGATCGTCGGCACGGAGCGCAGGCTTTCCATGGTCGCCCGCGATCTCGTCGAGCACTTCGAGGCCCGGCGGACGGCGATAGAAGGCAAGGCGATGGTCGTCACGATGAGCCGGCGGATCGCCGTCGACCTGTACCGCGAGATCGTCAAGCTTCGACCCGAGTGGCATGCGGACCGCGACGATGAGGGCGCCGTCAAGGTCGTGATGACCGGCTCGGCTTCCGACCCGCTCGACTGGCAGCCGCACATCCGGAACAAGGCCCGCCGAGAGGCCCTTGCCGGCCGGTTCAAGGACCCGGACGATCCGCTTCGGGTCGTGATCGTCCGAGACATGTGGCTGACTGGCTTCGACGCACCGAGCCTCCACACGATGTACGTCGATAAGCCGATGCGTGGTCACGGGCTCATGCAGGCCATTGCCCGCGTCAACCGCGTATTCCGGGACAAGCCGGGCGGCCTCGTCGTCGACTACATCGGGATCGCGGACGACCTGCGCCGAGCGCTGTCGAAGTACGCGGAAGCAGGGGGCGGCGGTCGGACGGCGATCGACCAGGACGACGCCGTGCGCGCGATGCGGACGCGGTACGAGATCTCCCGCGACATGTTCCACGGCTTCGACTACCGGACGGCTCTCGCCGGAACGCCCGCCGAGCGGATGAAGCTGTTGCCTGCGGCACAGAATCACGTCCTCGGACTCGAGGACGGGCGGAATCGGTTTGTCCGGGCCGCGAACGACCTGTCGAAGGCGTTCGCGCTCGCGATGCCGCGGGGCGAGGCGCTCGCTATCCGCGATGAAGTGGCGTTCTTCCAGGCGGTCCGGGTCGCCCACGCCGCGGCGTAGATCACTCCGGTGCTGGACGCCTACTATGAATAGTAGCCAGCCATGACCTCCTCCGCCACCCTCATTCCCAGCCGCCTCCGTTCGCCGTCCTCCATCTGAAGATGGATTCCGTGCTGCGTGATGATGTCGTGAAATGGTCTCGCCACTGATTGCCCGTTTTGAGGCTGCAGCTGGTAGATGAAGTCGCGTTCATACCTATTCCACGCCTCGGTAATCACGTATGGGCTGTGCGACGAAATTAGGACCTGCGACGGGTTCCGCCCAGAGTCGTCGGACGCCACGCAACGTACGGTTTCGTAGACGTATCGGATAGACCGGGGAACAAGGCCGTTTTCGGGCTCCTCAAGACAAATCACTGGCGGACGGACAGGGCCAGCCAACAGGACCGCAATTCCAATTAGGGCCAATGTCCCGGCCGACAAGTTTGCTGCTTGCACTACGCCGCGCGAGTCGGTGAACTTCACCGAAAACCCAATTCGCGAATTTTCCACCGAGTTGAACTCAAATCCGTCGAAGCCTTCGAGGACTGGGCGAAGCTCTTCGACCAGGCGGTCGAGCACCGGGCTGCTCGTTTCACTCAGGTAGTACAGGACGCTCGGCAAACCTTCGCCCCCGAAGTCGAGTCGCGGTGCCTGCAAGTAGTCAAGGCGAGGGTCGCCCACGTGGAGTTCGTCCGATACGTCGAGCGAGATATCAGGCAGCCGCGATGGCTGTGCGAGCGCGTGTGGCTCCAGCCGGAACTTGCCGATCCGACTCACCTCTCGCGCACAGTAGGTCACCAAGTCATCGATTTCTTCGTAGGCGTCCGCGACCTGCGCGCGCCTAATCGCCGCAAAAATGCTCTGATCTTCGGTTACGAACGGAAGCGCGGACCGCAGCGGCGAGGCATCAATGTCGGAACGCTTGAACAACGGAGTACCGTCGGACTTGACGATCTCCTCATCGTAGATTTCGTACCGTGGGTAATCTCGTGAGCCGGCTAGCTGCTTGTAAGAAACCGCGTACGTCAGTGCGTCCGCGTCGTGTGGCGTGCGGGAGAGAATAGCTTCGAACCCCACCCGCGCCGTTGCACTCGCCCCGTGATGACGTCGCGAAGTGAACGAATAGGGGCCAGGGCCGAACGCTTGGCTGAGTCGTCCGCGAGAGACCATAGAAAAGTTGATGAGGGCGTCGAACAACGCCGACTTTCCGCCGTTGTTTGGGCCAACGAATACGGTGATGGGGAATAGATCGACTGCAGTGTCGCGATGAATGAGGAAGTTGCGGACGACGAAGCGGCGGATGTACATCTCAATCTCCTTGGGGGGTGCGGGACGTCAACGGCGAGTCAGAGGGCGAACGGAGGCCCGCGCCTAACCGGGCCGTCAGCTCGGTGATCAACGAGCGCGGCCCGAGCGCGACTGCATGCTGCCGCGCTCGGCTCGTCCCGACGTACAGCAGCTGCCCGAGGCGGGCGTCGGCCGGGTCGAGCTCGACGAGCACGACGACCTCGCGCTCGAGGCCCTTGAAGCGGCGGATCGAGTCGAACAGGATCGTGTCCGAGGGCTGCTCGAGCGCCTGGTCGGCCGGCAGCCCGAGCGACCGGCCCGACTCGTCGTAGCTCCCGTTCCACAGCACCTGGTCGCCGAACACCCGCTGCCGCCAGACGTCGCTCTTCGCGAGTGAGCGACCCGTCAGCACCGCGATCCACCACGGCGGCACCTGCTCCTCCACGACGAGCCGGTGGAGTACCCTGCGCAGCGCCTCGAGCGTCGGCCGACCGGGCTCCGCCTCGATGATCTCCGGCTCTCGCCCGGTCTCCCGCAGCGGCGCGATCGGCCCCTCGCCGGTGTAGAAGCGCGCCGCGAAGTCGTGGATCGGCTTCGGGTTGCGGCAGTTGTCGAGGATCGGGAAGCTCGGCAGCCCTAGGGTCGCCACGACGTCCTCCCGGTAGAGCGACTGCGACGGGTCGTGGAACACGTAGAGGACGTCCGAGTCGGGATCGACGAGCAGGTAGAACAGCGACTCCAGCCACCCCTTCTCGAAGTCCTGGCCCTCGTCGACGATGATCGCGTGGTACTGGCCGCCGACGACCTGGATGGCGGCGTCGAGCGCGCCCGGCAGCGTCCGGTCGAACCACTCCTGGTCCTTCTCCGCCGGCTCGTGGGTGAGCGTGCCCGCCTCGCGCCCGAGTCGAAGGCACACCTCGTGGAACGTGAGAACGTCGAGCCCGCCGGGGGCGTGGACCTGCGCGAGCTCCTCGGTGAGCATCCGCGCGAGCGGCTGGTTGAAGCAGACGAGCAGCGTTCGGAAGCCCTCCCGGGCGAGTCGCCTCGCCTTCTCCGCGGCGAGCATCGTCTTGCCGCTGCCCGCCGGCCCGACGATCGCTGCGCGTCGCATCCCTCGCAGCATGTCGAGCACGCGCATCTGGGCCCGCGTCAGTTCCACGACCTCGCGCTCGCCCTCCTCGATCTGGCGCCGGAGGAGGGGTCGGAGCTCGACCGTGGGCGCGAGGAGCTCGTCGATGAGCTCGAGGTGCCGTGGCGCGAGGGGCGAGCCGCGTCGGCCGTCGCCGACCCAGTGGTCGTAGGCGCGCTGGACCGCGCGGCGGGTCGAGTCGGGGGAGGAAAGGGCGGTCGCGTCGAGGATGAGCTCGAGCGGTGCGTCCGGCCCGAGCCCGAAGGCGCGGTTCGTGAGCGTCGCGAGGTCGACGTCGGGGAAGGCGACGGCGTGGCCAGCGCGCCGTGGGGCGCCGGGCCAGTCGGGGAGGGAGGCGATCTTCCGCGCGAGCGCGTGCTTGCTCGTCTCCGCCTGCTGGAACGGAGGCGGCTCGAGTCGGTGCTCGTTGCTGAACCAGCGCCCCTGGCCGTCCCGCCGGATCCGCCCACCCTTCGTCTCGACGACGAGGAGGCCGTGCTCGGGATGGACGAGCAGGAGGTCGGTCTCGCCGTCACGCGCCGGCGCGTTCGCGTCGGCCTTCGAGATCCAGCGGACGTTGGGGTAGACGCGGTAGTCGGCCGGGAGTGCCGCTCGCAGCGCCGTGAGGACGCGCTCCTCGGCTGTGGGGCGTGCTGCCGTCCCGCTTGCGACCGCCGTCCCCACGACTCCCACGCCCCCTCCCTCGTCCATCATCAGCGACTGGCTGCCCATCGTATCGACGCGCACAAGCGGCGAGCGTGGCGGACTGGTTACGCGACGCGATCAACGACCCTCTCAGCAAGGGATGGCGTCGGCTTGAAGTGCATCGCGCGGCCGACGCGCCGTGGGGCGAGGAAGCCCTTCTCGACCAGCTCGAGGATGTCCCGTCGTGCCGACTGACGAACGACGCGATGGCTCCGAGCGTGGGACTCGTACGTGAAATCCGCGTCGGGATGACGGAGCGCATATCCGAGCAACGCGACTTGGCGATGGTTGAGGTCCGACCGCGACAGGAGTTCCTCTGTCTGCCGTAGCTCGGCCATCTTGCTCCGGAGATGGGCGTGCAGCTCGTCGATCGCTCGAACGATCACTCCGAGCTGGTACAGGATGAAGTACGTCGCGTCGAGGTCGTCCGTCTCGGTGAGTAGGAACGTTCGACGGTACTTCGCCCTTGCGGCATGGAGCAGCCGCGAGATCGAGATGTACTCGGTGAGCCAGTATCCATGGGAAGCCATGACCCAGTAGAACAACGCGCGCGCCGTGCGCCCGTTGCCATCCTCGAAGGGGTGGTCGTACGCGAGCCACAGGTGGACCACGACAGCCCGGATGACCGGATGCACGAACTGTCCTGACGAGACGCCGTTCGCGAAGCCGCACAGCCGGTCCAGTCGTTCCGGGAGTTGCTCGGCAGGGGGAGGTACGTGAAGGACGGTGTTGTCAGCGGGATCGATGACCGCGACGCGTTCTTCGCCGGGCTGCTGGAGGCGCCCCGCTGCCCGGGGGTCTTCGAGCGTCCCCTCGGTCAGGATGCGATGGAGCTCCAGGACTCGGTCTGGCGTCAGTGGTGCGCTCTTCATGTCCGCGATGCGCATCACCGCGCGGTAGTTGTTCAGGATCATCTGCTCGCTGGTATCGCGCGGCCTGCGGCCCGTCCTGAGCATCTCCTTGGCGACCTTCCGCGTCGTGCTCGCTCCTTCGATCTGACTTGACGCGATGGCCTCTTCCATCAGCGAGTCGACGAGGTACCTCCGACGCGTCCCGGCGTCCGTCACGGTTTCGCTGAGCACGATCTCGCCGCTCGCGCGCTGGTCGATGACGTGAAGCAGCTGGAGCACCTCGTCGGGCAGGCTGTATCGGAAGGGCCTGCCATCGGCAGCGATGAGGGGGAGTCGCCGCAGCTGGCCCTGGCGCGCCCACTTCACAGCCAACCACCACTCCTGCAGCGAGAGGTCGTCCGGCGGTGTTCGGTGACGGAGGTCGTCCCAGTGCAGATAGGGGGCTGATGCGGCGGACTCGACCGCTCGAAGGACCTGTGGCAGACGCGACGGGTCAGCCGACGTCAGTCGGTCGAGGAGATCGCTCGGATCGGGGGGAGACTGGGGAAGCTGCATCTGCGGTCGCGGTGATCTGCTAACGATGTGCTAATCGTTGGCATCTTAGCACTTCTGAGGCTGTTGCTGCTAATAGTGCATCGGTTAGCACTTCGTGTGCCTATTCCGTCCCCCCGTCTCACGTGCCGTCAGCGGCCGCGAGGTCCGCTGCCCCACGATCGTCGCGACCGCGGGCGAGCCGCTCGACGAGTCCCAGGGCCTGCTGATGGAATGCGCTCGCGGTGTCCGACGCGTACAGGACGACGTTCGCGGCGACCGCTGGCTCACGCCTCGTCGAGCGCTCTTCCGACCGCCTCCTTGTCGTCGAGATCGACGCGCGCGCCCATCCCGTGCGCCTCCCACCGGAGCGGCGGTGCCGACTCCTCCGGCTCGCGCCTCAGCGCGGATGCGAGCAGCTCGGAGACAAGACGGCCGAGGGTCTTACCCTCTCGCCGCTGGCGGTCCTTGAGCTGGCGCAGCACCGTCGGGTCGATATCGAAGGTCGTTCGCGGCATGCCGAGTGATGCTAAGGCGCTTCGCATCCGATGCAAAGAACTCGGACCGAGCAGCGGACGCTGCCGCCACGGCTCTTACCAGTGCTCCCAGCGGAGGAATTCGTCGAGCGGTCGCCAGCCGCGGCGCAGTGACGGCGAGCGCTTGTCGGGGAGGGGATGCCCGACGGGGATGACGCCCACGGGGGCGAAGTCGGCAGGGATGCCGAGCGCCTCGCGCAGGGCGTTCGGGTCGGGCGCGCCGGCGAAGCCCGCGGCCAGCCCTTCGTCCACGGCGGCGAGCAGGATCAGCATCACGGTGCAGCCGACGTCCATCCACCAGTAGGGGATGGGCCACTCGATCTCGGTCGCGTCGTCCTGGAGCTTGTCAGGCTCGCGGTAGCGGTCGTGATAGATGCGCTCGCTGACGCACGGGACGAACAGCGCGGAGCAGCGGCTGATCCAGGGATCGAAGCCGTCCTTCATGTATTCGCCTTCGTGGCAGATCTCCGCCACGCGGGCGCGTACCTCCGGCTCCGTCACGACGACGAGCCGCTGCCCCTGGCTGAACCCTGCGCTCGGGGCCCGCTGCGCGACCGCCGCGATCCGCTCCAGCACCGCGCGGTCCACCGGCTCGTCCGAGAAGTGGCGGACCATCCGTCGCCGTGCGACGATGTCCCTGAACTCCATCGCCTAACCCTACGGGGGCGGGGTCACGACAAGATGCTCATGACCGCTGCCTCACCCTTCGTCCAGCGCCCTCCGCACCGCCTGCTTGTCCTCGAGATCGACCCGGGCGCCCATCGAACGCGCTTCCACATCTGAGGTAAACAGCGCCGTCTGGCTCGACCGCTTCAAGGTTGATCGCATGAGGCGCGCGAAGCCGTTCCGGGTGATGCTCGACCCGCGCCAGCACCGACGCCTTCAGGCGCTCGCGGAACAGCGGGGGCCAGTCGATGGCGTCGCTCGTGCGCGAGAGCGTCGCGACCTACCTTGCCGACGCTTTCCGCGAGGACGACCCGGTCGCGGGCATCGTCGGGCTCTTCGAGGACCGCGGGCCGCGGCCGGACGGCGATGTCGGCGAGGAGCACGACGCGTATCTGACTGCGTAGCCGCGGGCGCGGCGGGCGATGGGCGGCGGGGGCTCGCCTTCACCGCTCGTCACCGACCGGCTCGACGCGCAGCACTCGGTCGATCGCCTCGCCGTACTCGCTGTTGCTCGTCGTCAGGTAGAGGGCCCCGCGGTGGCCGAGCGTGACGGTCCGCAGCCGGCCGAACCGGCCGTCGAACAGCACCTCCTTCTCCTCGAGCTTCCGGCCGTCGCCGGCGATCCTGAAGCGGCGGAGGTCCTCCTCCTTCAGCGTCGCGACGAACAGATCTCCCTCCCACGCGCCCCACGCTTCACCGAGCGCGAGCGCCGCTCCCGAAACAGCGAGGGTCGTATCACCGGATGCCCAGACAGGATCCGCCGCGCCGCCGGGGCCGTCGCCCCCGGAGACGCGCGGCCAGCCGTAGTCGAGGCCCGGTTCGATGAGGTTGATCTCGTCGTTCTCGTCCGGGCCGTGCTCGACCACGAACGGATCCCTTCGGCCGGGCACGAACTCGAGACCCTGCGGATTCCGGTGGCCCATCGAATAGGCGGCGGTCCGCTGCGTCGCGCCGGGCAGGGTCGGGTTGTCCGGGGCGGGGGCGCCGTCCGAGTCGACACGCAGGACCTTCCCCATCAGCGAATCGGGATCCGCTGAGGCGCTCGCGTCGTGACCCTGACCGGTGGCGATCCACAGGAAGCCGTCGGGGCCGAAGCGCATCCGGCAGCCGCTCTCGGTCGGAGTCCCGACGCCGCCCTCAAGGATCGTCGTGTCCAGGTCGATCCGGTCGCTCTCCTCGCGATCGCCGACCCGGAAGCGGAGCACGGCGAGTCGCGGCAGGTCGTCGTCCGAGCGGCGCGTCATGCAGACGTACAGATGGCCGGTCCTCGCGAAGTCGGGGTGCAGCACGAGGCCCATCGGGCCGGCCTCGAACCCCTTCGAGTCGGGGAGCGTGCTCGAGCCGACCAGGGGTGCGTTCGGGTCCGCGGAAGCGAAGACGAGGATCCGGTCGGTGTCCCGCTCGGTGACGAACATCCGGCCGTCGGGCGCGAACGCCACGTCCCAAGGGACGGCGAGCCCTCGCTGCAGGACGGTCACGCGCAGATCCGGTTCGGCGGGAGCCGGGGCGCTCCTGGCCGGAGCCGATGGCGTCGCCGTTCCTCTCGCCGTCCCCGTCGGCGTCCGGCTCACCGTCGGCGTCGGGCTCGCCCTCGACGCCGGGGCCCCGGTCAGTCCTACCGACGCACCGACCCCTCGAGAGGCATCTGCGGCCCGCGGCGCAGACGCTGACCGTTCTGCGCGGCACGCGGACATCACAGCGACGGCGCAGGCGAGCGCGGCGACGCTCCGAAGTCCGGGTCGGACTGCCACCCTCGGCTACACCAGCTCCCGCCGGATCAGCTCGCCCTTCGTGTCGACGACGAGGAGACCGTGCTCGGGATGGACGATCAGCAGGTCGGTCTCGCCGTCGCGCGCGGGCGCGCTCGCGTCGGCCTTGGAGATCCAGCGGACGTTCGGGTAGAGACGGTAGTCGGAGGGGAGGGCGGCCCGCAGCGCCGTGAGGACCGTCTCCTCCGCGGTCGGCCGGCCTTCCGTCCGTCTGGCGACCTCGGTCGCTTCGACTCCCACGCCCCCTCCTCGCGTTTACGCGACTGGCCGCCCATCCTATCCAAGCTTGCAACAGGCCCGAGGATGCGGCACAGCCTTCTCGTGGTGGTCGGCCAGCGTGCGGCGCCGGCGGCGGCTCATCGAAGCACCTCGACGCGGACCGCGACATCGGGCCAGGCCGAGTCGGTCGTCACGAGCCGGTCGGCTCCGAGCTCGATGGCGACCGCGATGACGAGCGCGTCCGGTAGGCGGAGCGAACGGTGGCGCCCGCGGAGCTCGGCCGCGTGGGCGGCGGCGCGGCGGTCGATCGGGGCGATCGAGATGGGGACGGCGTCGAGGAAGCGATCGACGACGTCCGCGGCCTCGCCACCGGCCCGGCGCGGCCCGACGAGGACCTCCGCGTACGCGGACGCCGGCAGAACGAGGCGATCGCCGCGGTCCCGCGCCGCTGCAAGCGCCTCCTTCGCGCGAGGATGGTGAGCGTCGTGTCCCGCCAGCACGCCGATGACCACGCCCGCGTCGACGACCGTCAGCGCCACTCGCCGCGCAGCTCGTCGAGGTACCCGGGCGGGTAGCTGTCGCTCAGCATCCCTGCGTATTCCTCGATCGGGTCACGCTCGCGCTCGAGGACGATCTCCCCGGTCCGGCGCGCGGTCACGCGCAGCCGGTCTCCTGGACGTAACCCGGCCTCGGTGAGCGCGCCCGCAGGGATCGTGACCTGATTCTTCGGGCTCACGCGCGTGTACCCGCGCTGGCGCTTTACTTGTTTCATCGCGAGTCAAGGATAGCGTTCGGGGGGCTGCTGTCAACCGGGCGGTGCGCGCGCGACGTCGCCTCTCGCTGGTGGACGCGTCGTCCTTCGTCCTCATGCGACCGAACGACATCGACACGGCGTTCGCGATCGACGCCGACTTCGCGGCGGAGGGGTTCTCCACGCTGCCCTGACGCCTACGCGAGCGTCTTCTCGTAGCGGTCGTACTGGCGGTCGATGTGCATGCCGGCGCGCTCGTAGAGGCGGATCGCGCCGGTCGTGTTCTCGGCATCCACGCCCAGGAAGACGCGGCGGGTGCCGCGGCGGTGGAACTCCACGAACGAGTGGCGGAGCAGCGCCATGCCCAGCCCGCGGCCGCGCCACTCCTTCACCACGCCGAGCGTCGAGACCCAGTGCTCCTCCGCGATGACGTCGCACAGCGACGCGCCGGCGATCCGCCCGTCGTCCTCGGCGACCGCGAGGTGCCACAGCGAGGGATCGAACCCCGGCCGCTCGAGCCGCCGCCGCCGCCACTCGTCGAGGGTTCGCCGTGCGTGGCCCCAGTGCTCGGCGAACGACTCCTCCATCGCCTCGTGGGTTGCCGCATCGTCCTCGCCCGGACGGAACGCCCGCACTCGCACCCCGTCGGGCCAGTCGGGCGGGGCCGGCGGCGACTCGTCCAGGTCGATCGCCATCCGATAGAAGCTCCGTACGTGCCGGTAACCCTCGTCCCGGAGCAGCGGGTGCGCATCCTCGACCTGGTGGTTGATCCAGGCGCCGACGTTCCCCGACAGGCTCGTGTCGCGGACGCCCCGGAGCTCGCCCGCCCGGCGCTCGACCAGCCTGATGAGGAGGCGGCCGATCCCGCGGCCGCGGTGCTCAGGGTGGACCCAGCCGGCGCCGTCGGCGAGGAACCCCGGGTGGAGCTCGGTCTGGATGTACGCGACGCCCGTCCCGTCGGCGGTCTCGACGAGCCACGCCGCCTCGGGATCCACGTCCCCGGTCCGCCACCCCTGCTCGAGCTCGTCGCGGAGGTAGTCGACGTCGCCGACGTCGTGCCGGTCGGTCGTCTCGATCAGGTCGGCGATCGCCGGGAGGTCGTCGGGCGTCGCCGGGCGGGTGCGGTAGCCGTCGGGCAGCGGGGAGGGGAGGTCGTCGGGCATCGGCGCATCGTAGCGGCGCGGCCAATGGGTAGTCCGCCTAGAGCTATTGCGGAACTAGTCGTACCATATCTGCCATGACTGCCGATCCGAGCGTCGACTTGGTCGACGAAACGGGGACAGTGCCGCCAGTCGGTCTGCACGTCCTCCCGCTGACTTTGGTGGATGTCTTCGCCGCCCACCGACTGGAGGGCAACCTCCTCGCCGTCCTCCATGACGTCGACGGGCTGTCGACGGCATCGATGAACACCATCGCTCGCCGCCTGCGGCTCTCTGAGACCTCGTTTCTGCAGCGTCCGTCGGTTCCAGGCGCGGACTATCGGCACCGGATCTTCACCGCTGACGGCGAGATCCCCTTCGCGGGGCACCCGTCGCTCGGGGCCGCCGCGGCGGTCGCGCACCGCGCCTCGCGTAGTCGGGCCACGTATCTCCAGCAAACCGATGCCGGTTTGCAGCCGGTGACGGTCGACCTGGACCGGGCGGGGTCGGGAATGGCTTCGATGCGACAGAACGAGGCCGTGTTCGGCCCACCGCTCGAGGTCGGCTCCTTGCCGGCCGCTCTCGGATCGGCGGAGGCTGCCTTTCACCCGCGGCTGCCGGTACAGCTCGTCTCCACGGGCCTCCCGACGCTCATCGTCCCGCTGAAGGATTCGGAGGCATTGAGAGCGATAGAGATCCGGTGGCCCCTGTTGAACGAGCTGATGTCGACGTTGGGTCCGATCCCTTCCAATTGCTACGTGGTCGCGGAAGTCGGCGCGGGTCGATGGCGCGCGCGATGCTTCGCGGCCGACCTACCGGGCGGTGAGGACCCGGCCACCGGCTCCGCTGCCGGCGCCCTCGGTGCCTACCTCGATCACCATCTCGGCGTCCGCCGCACCGTCATCGAGCAGGGCGGAGAGATCGGCATGCCGAGCGAGATCCACGTAGACGCAGCCGATGGAGTAGTGGTGTCGGGGCAGGTGCACATCGTCGGGACAGGGCAGCTGACGGTGCCGTGATCCACGGTCGGGTCCGGCACCGGTAGGAGTCGGCGGGCGGGTCGGTATCACCGCTCTCGGCGGGTCCAGAGGGCCGTCTGCTTCGGCCGGCTCCCCCGCTCGCGGGTCACCAGACGGTCGGCTTGACCACCATGACGAAGACCACCGCGAGAGTCAGCCCGACGGCGGCAGCGATCGACCACAACGGAACCATCGAGCGCTGCCAGGTGGCGAGCTCAGCTTCCAGGTTCGACCCAGCTGAGAAAGCGGTGGCTGCTTTCACCTTCCGCATCCAGCGCTCGGCGTACAGGCCGTTGACGCGGAGCAGCACGACGATGACGTACGCGGTCAGCAGCCAGCGCGCCGTGAGATCGATCGAACCGGTCAGCGCGGCGATGATGCCGAACAGCGTCCCGAGCCCGTAGCAGATGCCCACCGCCCGACCGACCGGCTCGGTGAACTGGAATACCCGACGGATCGCGTGCGCGTCTCCTGTGCGCAGGATGAGCGTGAATACGACGAGCGGCCCGACGGCAAGGGCGGTCGCCAGGAACATCGATCCGATGTGCAGGAACTTGGGAAGCAGGAAGGTCATCCGGTCTCTCGCCGGGTGCCTGTGACCATGGACGCACGGGCAGCCGATGGACGCGGCCCGGTCATGCCTCCTGCGCGAGTCGATCCGTGCCCCTGCCTCGCGCCCGTACGGACTGGGCCGCGGCGCGGCGTGATGCGAGGATGAGCAGGGCGGCCGGGATCAGCAGCGTGATGAACGGACTC
This sequence comes from Chloroflexota bacterium, assembly GCA_016781485.1. GTDB lineage: Bacteria > Chloroflexota > Limnocylindria > Limnocylindrales > CSP1-4 > YB3-1. The sequence continues at coordinate 34,568 of JADDQH010000025.1, forward strand.
GGCTGGAACACCGCGCTGGCGGCCAATCCCCAGATGCCGAGCGCCCAGCCGAGAAAGGCCGGCACGCTTCGGTCGGATCGCCCCAGCCACGCGACCACGCTCCCGAGGATGACCAGCGGCACACCGAAGCTGCCGAGCGTCAGCCAGAAGGCGCCGCCTGTGGCGCTCAGGTCACCCATCCCGAACGGCGGGAACCATAGGTCGCCTCGCAACCAGCTCGGAAAGTGTCGTTGGCTGGCGACGAGTGTGACGACGAGGTGCAGCACGCCCTGGAACATCAGGATGCGCCCGGCCCAGACCGTCATGGTAGCCTCCTTGCAGAACTAGTAGTTACGGAACTGTCGGTGTCGAATCATGCCACCATCCCGACCCCGGGTCAAGCTCGTGGACGAAAGCGCGAGAGTCGGGTAGATGACGCCCTCCTGGCGGCCACTCGAGAGCTGCTGGTCGAGGTGGGTTACGCGAAGCTGACCGTGGACGCGATCGCGGCGCGCGCCGGCGTCGGCAAAGCCGCCCTCTATCGCCGGTACGACACGAAGCAGGAGTTGGTCTTCGCTGCCGCGGTCCACGACCTCACCCTGCAGGCGCCGCCGGACACCGGCTCGCTGCGCGGCGACTTGGCCGCGCTTATCGAGGACATCGTTGCCAGCCTCTCGAATCCACCGGCATCCGCGGCAGTGCCGGGCCTGTTGGCCGATGTCAGCGGTGATCCGGCATTGGCCGCGCGCTTCCACGAGACCTTCGTCGCCCTCGAGCGTAGATACGTGGTCGACGTCCTCGAGAGGGCGCGAGCACGCGGCGAACTCCGTGACGCGCCGGATCCCGAGCTCGTCCACGCGCTGCTGCTCGGCCCGGTGTTCGCGTCCCTGTTCCTGCTACGCGTCGACAGCCGTGGCCTTGCTGAACGGCTCGCCGGGCTCGCGGCCGCCGCCCTGTCAGCGCCGCACGAGCCGTTTCCACGGTGATCGCTGCCGCCGCCCTGTCAGCGCCGCACGAGCCGTTTCCACGGTGATCGCGGACTGCGATGCATCAGATGGATGGGACGCTCCTCATCGGAGCCGCCGGTAGGCCGCCTCGTTCCGCCGCGCGACGCGAAGGACAACGACGTTCGCACCATCGTCGATCGCGTAGACGATCCTGATCTCCCCCACCCGCAGCCGCCAGAACTCCGTTCCCTCCAGCTTGCGCGAGCCGGGCGGCCGTGGTTCCCACCCGAGCGCGAGCAGGGGCCCGCGGAGGCGCACAGCGTCGCGCGGGTCGAGTCGCCGGAGTTCTCGTTGTGCGGCGGGCGCGAGCTCGACTCGGTACTCGCGCCGCTCGCTCATGTCTCGGCCGTGCCGTACCGCGCCCGCAGTTCCGAGGCGAGGTGTTCGAAGTACTCCGCCGCTGCGACCCCGCCCTCCCGCTCGTACTCGGCAAGGGCGTCGGCAGCCGCCCGGGCATCATCCGCGTCTTCGTGCCGGTCAAGCCATTCCCGGAGGGCCTCCTCGACGATCTCCCGGACCGTCCGCCCGCTGGCAGCAGCGCGCGCCTTGACGGATCGGTAGACCGACTCGTCCTCGATCGAGAACGTCACCTTCACCGCGCCAGCTTACCAGCAAGCTGGCGACTGCGGTCGGCCGTCCTCCGCGGCGAGGCCGGCAACGACACGCTCAACGGGCGCGAGATCAACGCCCGTTGACGACCGGACGCTGGCGATGTAGATGTACATCGTGCGGCGGACGCAGATCTACTTGAGCGACGACGAGATCAGAGCGTTGGACGACGCCGCCCGCGCCCAGGGCCGCACGCGCTCCAGCCTGATCCGGGAAGCCATCCGCGAGCGCTACCTGACGCGATCGGATCGCGACGAGATCCTGCGCGCGCTCGACCGAACGTTCGGTGCGTGGAAGCGAGAGCCCCGCGACGAGACGGACGACAGCGTCGAGTTCGTGAAACCGCCTCGCGGCCCGGGCGTCGGCGTCCGGCTTCGG
>JADDQH010000089.1:0-3824 GCA_016781485.1 Chloroflexota bacterium
CCGACGAGAAGCAGCAAGGCCCCCGCGATCCGGTTCATATGGGGAAGGAGCCGCTTCAGCGCGCGCGCCAGACCGTTACGCAGCAAGGCAGCGCCAATCGCCAGCGCCATCAACACGCTCGCCATGCCGAACCCGTAGGCGGCGAAGACCATGAGCCCCGCGGCCGGGCCGCGCGTCGCCAGCGATGCCCCGATCAACGCGAGGAACACCGGGAGCGTGCATCCAAGAGATGCGATGCCGTAGCCGACGCCGAACAGCAACATCGTGTGCGGGCGCCGTTCCCGCTTTGCAGTGAAGGGATGGCTAATCGAGAAGGACAGCCGCCTCCCCAGGAGTATGGCTGCTCCAGCAAGAGCCATAAGGGCTCCCAGGACGATCCCAGCCCATGGGATCGCCCGCGTTAGCTGCGTCGCTCCGAGCGAGATCGGAACCCCGACGACCGCGAAGACGGCGAGGAAACCGGCGCTCACCATGAGCCCGACGAAGACACCCTGCAACGCGCGCGTCGGCGCACGCGGAAGATCGTTTTCCTCCGAACCTACGTAGAACGACAGCAGCGCGGGCAACAAGGCGAAGCCGCACGGATTGAGCGTCGCCAAACCGCCTGCAATGACGGCGAGCGCGATCGGCACTACGCTTCCACTCCGAAGTACTCCTCCAGCTTCGAGGCGAGCTGATCCGCGCTCACCTCGCCGTCGAGGCGTTCGACGACGTCCCCGTCGGGACCGATCAATACGGTGGTGGGCATCGCCACGCTGCCGAAGGCGGCGAATGCTTTCCCCTCCGGATCGCGCCCGGTCGGGTACGTGATCCCGAGTTCGCGTTTCATGGCCGCGGCGGACTCCGGATTGTCTTGGATATTCAACCCGAGGAAAGCCACCTTCCCGTCGTACTTCTCGTACAGCGACACGAACCCAGGGATCTCGAACAGACACGAGGTACACCAAGTCGCCCAGAAGTTGACGACGAGCGGTTTCCCGCGGAATCGCTCGGTGGAAACGACCTCCTTCCCGTCCCACGAGACGAATGAAACCGGCTCCGCCTGACCGTTCGACGCCTCCGATCCAGCGCCGCCAGGAGTTCGCTCCGAGCCCCCGCTCAGCGCGAAAGCCGCGCCACCCGCGGTCACAGCGACCACGACCATCACCAAGATGAGGCGCTGCCTCTTCTGCCGCGAGACGCGAGCGCGGACGAGTTCCCTCTTGCTCATTGTTGGACCCTCCCATTCGCGGTGGCGGCCGCGGATACCTCCACGGCACCGGTGGCCTTTCTGATCGCGCGGCCGACGTTTCCGAGGCAGCAACGACCCGATGGATTCTTGACCTCGCACTCGCACGATCCCGCGCGCACCTGCGCCTTGATGTAGCCCCTGATCGTGCTGCGCCCGTGGCGACGGGCGTCTTCGACGACCTCATTCTCGGAGAACGAGAAGCAGTAGCAGACCGGCACCGGATCACGCGATTCCTTCGCCCCGACCCTCGTCGCAACCGCAGCCTTGAGATACGTCGCCGCGGGGCTGGACGCGTAGTAGACGATGGGGCAGTCACGCGTCTCGCAGAACCGGTAGTCACCTGGCTCGAGCGTGGTAAGCAAGTCGCGACGCAGGTGGTGACGCATAGTGTCGAGGGTCACGGCGGTGCCGGCGCGACCACAGGAGAGACACGGCACCTGTGCCGCCCGCGCCTCAGGCCCTTCTGCTTCCGCGACGACAGGAACGCTCGCGGCCTCGTGGTTGAACGCTGGGGAGCAACACGAGTTTGTCATCGCGCCACCCCCACGTCGTCCCGGCGGGACGCGTCGGGACGCAGATCCTCGGAAAGCTCAACCCCATTGGTCGATGAGTGTCGAGATTCCTCCGGCGGAGCGCAGCAGGCGCGGCCGGACTGCCCACCGGACACCGATCTCCTTCTCACGTACCAGGCGACGGCAGCAACGAGCACCGCGGCGCCGGCGATCGCGCCGCTCCACCCGGCCAACGCTCCGAGCGACCCACCGGCGAGTCCCGCGAGCAGAAGCGCCTTACCGCCACAGCAGACGATGACGGCGAGGCCCAGTCCCACCCCGGCTCCACCGCGATTAAGTGTGCTCATGATTCCTCCTTGTTCAGATCGAGTGACCGCGTGAGATGGTCGGCAAGCTCGAAAGCCTGCGTCGCGTCCAGCAGATAGCCGTCGGGGTTGTTCGTCAGCCACGCTTCCGCCGCCTGCGCGGAGCGGAAGAAATGCACGAAGTTGCAAAACGATGACCGGACGGGAGCGCCCGCCCGTGGTACGACCAGCGAAAGAACTGCTTCCCGAGGCTCGAACTCGCCGGATCCATCGGGTGCCATGCGCCCACTGATCCGCCCCCCGGTCGCGGGGCATTCCGATTCGAACTCCGCGGCACGGTCGAGCAAGCGCGGGAAAAAGAGGAGATCGAGCGCACACCAGGTGTACAGCTGCGCGTCGCCGAGCCAGATCCGGTGCTGCGTGGGCACGAGCGTTAGCCCACTTACACCGGTGAGCCGGCCGCTCTCGTCGCGCTCGACATCTCGGGAAAGCACGTCGCGCACGAGTTGGGGCGCTGCGGCGCTCGCCGAAGCGACATCTCTTTCGGCCACCGCGGCACCACGAGAAAGCAGCTGCCATGCGCTCCGCCGCACACGCCACTCGTCCCCTGTGGTCGCTGCAGTCGAGGCAGCAAGCTGGTCGACCAACCCGCCAGCGACCCTTGCGATGTCGAGCGTGGACACCGCACGAGATGAAGTCGTCATGCCGCGCAGCACGAGAGCTTGTCGACGTCGGCCGTGAAGGTTTGCGCGGTGAGCTTGATGCCTTCAGCCACGGTCAGATATGGAGCCCACGTGTCGGCGAGATCCTGGACGGTTAGGCCGAACTTGATCGCGTAGACGCCGGCGAGGATGACGTCGCCCGCGTTGGGAGCGATCGCGTGCACGCCGAGTATCTTGCCCGTCCCGCGTTCGGCCACGATCTTGAAGGCGCCGCGCGTATCGAGGTTGACGATCGGCCGCGGGAGGTGCTCGAGCTCGAGCACGCGGCATTCGCAGTCGTAGCCTTGCGCACGCGCCTGCTCGTCCGTGAGGCCGACCGCAGCGATGTTCGGGCTCGTGAAGGTGACCCGGGGCAGAGCTCGATAGTCCATCTTGCGTCGGGCGCCACCAACGGCGTTATCTGCGGCGAGCGTCCCCTGTGCGGCCGCGACGTAGACGAACTGCGGCGCGCCGGTGACGTCGCCGGCGGCGTAGATGTTCTGGTTGGTGGTCCTCAGCTCGTCGTCGAGCACGAGCTTGCCGCGCTCGTCCGTCTGGATCCCGGCGGCAGCGAGATCAAGCCCGTCGAGAACCGGGCGTCGCCCCGTCGCGACGAGGAGCTCGGCCGCTTCGAATCTCCGCTCCTCGCCGTCTATGTCGGCGACCACGGCCTTCATCGCGCCGGTCTCGGCCCGCACGACCTTCGCGCCCGCGATTATTTCGATCCCTTGGTCGACCAGGATGCGAGTCATCCATTCCGAGATCTCCGGTTCCTCCAGAGGGGCGATGCGCTCGAGCGCCTCCACGATCGTCACCCTCGTTCCGAGGCTGGCGAAGAGCTGGCCCATCTCGAGGCCGATGTAATTGCCGCCGATGACGATCATGGACTCCGGGAGCTCCTTGAGCTCCATGGCGGTCGTGGAGGTGAGATAGCCGGATGCTTCGAGACCTTCGATCGGAGGCGCCCAGGGCGCCGAGCCCGTAGAGATGAGGAAGTGGCCAGCGCGGACATCGCGCGTGTCGACCTCGATCGACTCCGGTCCGGAGAAGCGAGCATTGCCGCGGATGATGTCGA
>JADDQH010000089.1:4133-10164 GCA_016781485.1 Chloroflexota bacterium
AGTCGTACGCGTCGTCGGCGTGAGCTTTGCGTGGAGCGTCCAGTACTTCCACATCGACGGCGCGATACGGCGACGTCGCGAAGGCCGACTCGATGGCGGCGACGTCTCCTCCGAACGAGAAGCTCGCTTCGCCTCGCCGCCAGTCCGCATCGGCGTCGCTAGCCCCTGCCGAACTAAGCAGCGCCTCGACGGTCTGCTCGCAATGGGTACAGGTCATCCCCTCGATCCGAGCCTTGGCTTTAGGCATCACTGAGCCTCCTCGTCGATCGTGCGGCACGACCCGATCTGGGCTTCGTTCTGCTCGAGAAAGTTGCGCGCTCGGTCGACGAGCCCCCGCACCTGTCGGTTCGCGACGCGATACAGCGTGCGGCGCCCCTCGACGCGGGTCTGCACGAACCCGCACCATGTGAGACAGACCATGTGCTCGGAGATCCGAGCCTGGGAGGCCCCGAGACGACGCACGATCTCCATCTGGTGGAGCTCACCTTCTTGGAGCAGAAGTTCGATGATGCGCAGCCGGGTGGCATCCCCAAGCGCACGGAAAAGCCGAGCCACGAGTTCGGTGTCATCGAGAGCCACAGGGGTGGCCTCGACGATCATGGGCCGTCCTATTTGCATCGCTGATCCTCCAGAGATAGGGTTTCGCCGATAATCTGGTTTCGCCAATAATCCGCTAAACTCGATGGATTGTCAATTCGGGCAGCTCGAACCATTCAGGGAGGTGAAACGATGGGCGACGTAGCGGCGCGTCGGCTCGGTTACCACCTGTCTAGTGAAGAGCATCCTGCGGCGGATCTGGTCGGATACGCGCGTCAGGCGGAGGACGCCGGGTTCAGCTTCGCTCTGGTGTCCGACCACTTCCACCCCTGGGTGAGCCGCCAGGGACATTCCCCGTTCGTCTGGTCGGTCCTTGGCGGGATCGCCCAAGCCACCATGACGCTACGCGTCGGCACAGGGGTGACGGCTCCGATCATCCGGATGCACCCGGGGATCGTGGCGCATGCCGCCGCGACGGTATCGACCATGATGCCCGGGCGGTTCTTCCTCGGACTCGGCTCGGGGGAGCTGTTGAACGAGCACATCTTCGGCGAGGAATGGCCGCGCGCCGGAATCAGGCGCGAGATGCTGAGCGAGGCGATCGACGTGATCCGCGACCTGTGGGCGGGCGACACCACCAGCCACCGCGGCCGTTACTACCGGGTCGAAGGTGCCAAGATCTTCGACATCGAGGAACCACCCGCGATCATGATGGCGGCAGGCGGCAAGAAATCGACCCAGCTTGCCGCGCAGAAGGCCGACGGATTGATCAGCGTCGCCCCGAGCAGATCCGCCCTCGAGGCCTACGACGAAGCCGGAGGCAGTGGCAAACCGCGCTACATCAAGGTCGCGGTCTGCTATCACCAAGACGAGAACGAAGCGCGCCGGCTCGCCCACAAGCAGTGGCCCATCGACGCGATGCCGGGCAGACTCCTCACCGAGCAACGTCTACCGCAGGACTTCGAGGCGATCGCCGGACTCGTGACCGAGGAGCAAGCGGCGGAAGCTGTTCTATGCGGTCCAGATCCGGACAAGCACGTCGGCAAGATCCAGGAGATGTTCGACGCAGGCTACGACCACGTCTACGTACACCAGATAGGTCCCGACCAACAGGGCTTCTTCGACTTCTACGAGCAGCAAGTGATCCCACAGCTAGGTGGGCTGGACACGGACTAGGAGGAGGTAGCTATGCCGCACGACATAGACATCGAGGAAATAAGAGAGGTATTGGGTCGAGACGGAGCGCAGCTGGTCGAGGTACTGCCTGCCAAGGAGTACGAAGAAGAACACCTCCCGGGCGCCATCAGCATCCCGCTGAAGAGCCTCGACGAGAATTCGGTGGCGCAGCTGAATCGTGACGCTCCGGTCATCGTCTATTGCTACGACTACCAGTGAGACATGAGTCCACGAGCCGCGTGGCGGCTCGAAGCTATGGGGTTCACCGACGTCTATGACTTCGTGCCTGGCAAGGCGGCATGGCTCGCGATGGGTTGGGGACGAGAAGGCAACGCCGCCAGTAAGCCGAGTGTTGGTGAGCTCGCTCGCACAGATGTTGCGGTCTGCCGTCTGGGCGAGACCATCGGCGATGCACGAAGCGAGCGCGACGAATCCGGGTACGACTTCTGTCTCCTTACCAACGACCGTGACATCTTCATGGGCCGGCTGCGAGGCGACGCGCTAGCGGGCGGACCGGGCGAGACAGTCGATAGAGCTATGGAGGGCGGGTCGACCACCGTGCGACCGAGCGAACCTCTGGAGGCCCTCGTCGGCCGCATGACCAAAAAGGGCGTCAAGTCGATCCTGGTGACCGACCTCAAGGGCAAACTGATCGGAGCGCTCCTCCGAGAAGACGCCGAGAAGGCACTGGAGCAGCAGAAGAGCCACGGCCCTGGCTAACACCTACCCCGCGATCGGCTCATTGGGGGCGATCGGCGATGGTCGAACGGTGACCCTGCTCGGTCCGGACGGGGCCGTGGAGTGGTTCTGTCCTGGGCGATTCGACGCGCCACCGTTGGTGTGGCCGCTGCTCGATCGGGACCGCGGCGGCAAGCTCGGCATCGCGCCGCGAGGAGGCGAACCATCCATGCGCTACGTAGATGGGACCGCGGTAGTCGAGTTTCACTGGCGGACCGATTCCGGCGAGGTACGAGCTCGCGTGTTCATGCCTTGGGGCGGAGATGGCAACGCGATCAACTGGGTCTTCCAAGGAACCGCGGGGACAGCGCACCTCGAGGTCGATTGCGACCTGAGGGAGGGATTCGACGAAACTGCCTTGCCCCGAAGGGTCACCAATAGCGAGATCCTCGTGGGTAGCGAGGAAAGCATTTCCCTGCAGAGCTCCAGCAGGTTTGGAGGCAGCGAGGACGCTCCCACGCTGGAGATCGCGGAAGGCGAGGTGGTGACCTTGCGACTCACCACCAAAGATCGCGGGAGCACCACCCCTTTTTCTGGAGACGGCCATCCACTCTCAGAGACCGTCGCAGCGTGGAAGAAGTGGACGAAAGAAGCTGTCGCCTACGACGGCGCGTACAGAGACGCTGTAGTGCGAAGCGCTATCACCTTGAAGCTGTTGATCTACGAGCCGTCGGGAGCAATCGTTGCCGCGGCCACCACGTCGTTGCCCGAAGATGTGGGGGGCGTCCGCAACTGGGACTACCGATACACATGGCTCAGGGACGCTAGCTTCACGGTCAACGCTCTCTATCAGCTCGGCTGCACGCGGGAGGCACGCCGCTACGGCGAATGGATGTGCCGCACGACGGCCAGGCACGGTTTGCCGCTCCGGGTGTTCTACGGCGTGGAAGCCGAAACCGAGTTCGAGGAGCGAGACATCGACCTCGCCGAGGGCTATCTCGGCTCGAGACCGGTACGGGTCGGGAACGGCGCCGAGGAACAGCTACAACTGGACAGCTACGGAGAGCTTCTCGACTGTGTCTCGATCTGCCACCTCATGGGAGACGAAGTCATCAAGAGCGATTGGTGGCATTTCCGCAGCCTCGTGGACTTCGTCGCGGATCACTGGCGCGATCCCGACAGTGGCATCTGGGAGGTCCGCGATGACCCGCGCCATTTCACCCAGTCAAAGGCGATGGCATGGGTAGCGCTCGATCGCGGCCTACGTCTCGCTCGAGACCTCGAACTCGATGCCGACCTGGACCGATGGCAACAGGAGGCAGAGGAACTCCGGAGCGACGTCCTGACTGAGGGGATCATCGAAAAGCACAACTGCTTCGGACGCGCCTACGGAGAAGACGTAGCCGACGCCAGTCTGCTGACGCTGCCGCTCGTAGGCTTCGTCGGCGGCGACGATCCACGGATGCTCAATACCCTCGACGTGGTGCGTGAGGCATTGACACCACAGGATTCACCCTATGAAGGGCTCCTGTATCGGTATCGGGCCGACGCGGGAGATGGGCTACCGGGTGACGAAGGGGCCTTCACCATCTGCTCGTTCTGGCTCGTCCAAGCCCTGTGCGCGGCCGGTCAGACCGAAGAAGCCCGGCGCGTATTCGAGGGAGTGTTGTCTCTCCAGGGAGACCTAGGCTTGTTCGCAGAGGAACTCGATCCGGCCTCCGGAGCGCAGCTTGGAAATTTTCCTCAAGCCTTCAGTCACATCGGCCTGATCAACGCTGCCGTCGCGCTTCGTGATGCAGACGAGCGCCCATAGCCAGAAAGCCCCTTGTCGGGTGTCCGCCGCAGCCCTACCACTTGTGCATCCCCAGATCCGATAGGTCCAGAACTGACAATGTTGCTGATCAACTGAGCTGCCTGGACATCGGCTCCAGGGATGGCATGGGCATAGACGTTCAACGTCGTCGACGCCCGCGCGTGAGCGAGGCGTGCGGACACCACAGGTATCGCGACTCCGGACCCGAGCATTTGAGTCGCCATGAAGTGGCGCAGGTCGTGCAACCGGAAATGATCGATACCGGCGCCCCGCCGGTGCCGGATGAATTGCTTAGTCACCCAGTTCGGATTCCACGGCCGATCACCCAATGGACGGTTCGTAAAGACGAACGTGTCATCCACGTCGCCAGGCAAATCAGCCGCAACCTGACCCCACCGATCTTCGAGCAGCTGCTGGGTATAGGGATCCACTGCTACTCGGTGATACCGACGCGTCTTCGTAGGCGCAAGGACAGGCCATGATGGGCGGTGATGGGCAAGAAATTCGCTCCGGACGCGAATCAGGAGCCCGTGTTCGGACTCCTGACCTGGACTTCGATGGAGCGGGCGACCAGATTCGAACTGGCGACCCTCACCTTGGCAAAGTGAATAGGCCTTCCGCGCGACCTGGACCTTCACGCGTTTTCCCTGCTCAGAGGCCATTTGTCAACAACACGCTCTGCCGATGTTTGAGGCCATCTGAGCATCGCGTATGGCCCGAATATGGCCCGAAAACGATTGCGTTCAGTCGAAGTCGATCTCCCATCCCGATGAGAGGAGCTCCTCGACCGCGACGCTCTCGTCGTCGGCAACCTCGTCAGTGTCCAAGGGCTCCAGCCAGATCTCGAACACCCCGTTGGGACGGCGATTGATGGACTCGATATTCCGAGGGTCGGCCGCCGGCAGGACCGTAACGCCGTCTCTCTCGGCCGGCAGCACATCAACCTGCTCAACCTTCCTCATCTGGATATCTGGATGCTCCTCGGCCGAGAGTGGACGCCCTGCCCTCAGCGCAGCCTTGTTGATGACCTCGGGAAGCATGTTACGGACCGACATCCGGTAGATGATCTGCATTAGTAGTCACGGCCCTCTCCTGCTCATACGTGCGGGCCTTGCTCACCTCCTGTACTCCGTCGCCGACCGACGGCGCTTCCCCCGCTAGTCGGCCGCTGGCTCTGCGTTGCTCTCGGGCTCCACCCCCCGCCGGCGCGAGACCTCCAGCCAACCGAGGTGCATTCGCTCAGTCTCGTCGACTACTCGAGTCCAGGTCTTGAATCGCATTCGTGGGTTGGTCCCTTGCTCGTAGAACTTCCTCTTTTGATTACCGTTGGGCGTGTAGTCCTGCGCGACCATCAGGCCCCGCACCGGCGGAGGATTCGTGCTCTTCGAGTAGTACTCGTGGATCGTAAGAACGTAGCTCGCGAACTTGTCCACTTCCTTGTCCGTCGCCTTTCGAACAGATCCGTTTGGATTGGTTCCCCGCTTGATCTCGACAACCACCACTTCGTCAACGGTAGCGGGGGGTCGGGGTTGAAGGACGAAAAGAAAATCGATCTGCTGTCCACTTTCGTCCTGTTCGGGCGAGTAATCGACGCCTAGGGTTTCTACTTTGACCTCGTGGTCCAACAGATCCCACCGCGGGTCGAGAAGCCATGTGTCTCGGGCGATCACATTATGAATTTCAGGGACTTCCTTCGCACCGGACTCGAGAGCCTCTTTCAGTCGACGGATCGTTTCGAGTCGCGCGCGAATGATGCTGTAAAGACGTCTGGCATCGATAAGGCCGAACTGATGAACAAGCTTCCACATCTCCGATTGGATGGGATCA
>JADDQH010000026.1 GCA_016781485.1 Chloroflexota bacterium
AGTACACCGCGGTGCTGTGGGACGAGGTAGTGGCAGGCGTGGCGAAGGACTACCCCGACGTGGAACTCACGTCGTACCTCGTCGACGCGCTCGCGGCGCGGTTCGTCACGCACCCCCAGACGCTCGACGTCGTCGTCGCGAGCAATCTGTTCGGCGACGTGCTCACGGACATCGGGGCGGCGATCCAGGGCTCGATCGGACTCGGCGCCTCCGCGAACCTCGACCCGGAGCGGCGCAACCCGAGCATGTTCGAGCCGATCCACGGCTCCGCGCCGGGCATCGCCGGCCAGGGCATCGCGAATCCGCTCGGCGCCATCTGGTCCGGCGCCCTGATGCTCGAGCACCTGCGAGAGGCGGAGGCCGCGGCGCTCGTCATGAGCGCCATGGAAGCGACCCTTCGTGATGGTCCACGCACGGGCGATCTGGGCGGAACGGCGTCGACGCAGGAGGTGGGCGAGGCGGTCATCGCGGCGATGCCCGGTAGCTAGGCGCTCGGCGCGAGCGGCGACGCTCCGCACCCAGGCGCCAGCGGCGGCGACGCTCGGTCTTGCATCGTCCCCGCGACGTGTCGTGACACACAAGCTGGCACACCCCGGTCCGACCTTTCCCGAGACGAAGAGGAAGGAGGACGGTGGATGGCACTCGTCAGCTGGAGGGAGCAAAGGCGCGGGATGGTGCCGTTCCTCGTCTGGTTCACGATCCGGCTTTCGATCCTCGGCCTCGAGCTGTTCGCCTACTCGATGTTGGTGACGGCCCTGGTCGTGGCCGTCGTTGGAGTCGGCACGCTGCTGACAGTGGGCAGGATCAAGCAGACGCTGCTGGGCGGCCCTTCCTGGCCCTATCCCGGCGTCCTTACGATGCGCGACAGGTTCGTCGATCGGATCGGGAGAGTCACCGAGGGTTGATCCCCATGCTTGCGCTGCCCGTCTCACCGCATCCGCTCGAGCACGAACCGTGCGGGTAAGGAGCGGATCACACCGGGTTCGGATGCAGTGGATGGGCGAAGAGATCTGGACGCTGGAAGACTCCTTCGACCGGGTCTGTTCGCAGTCTCGGTCGGCATCAATCCGGCCCCTGTGAGCGTTGAGGCCGGCCACTACTACCAAGGTCGACTCGGACAGCGTTTCTTCGCGCGGCTGCGCTCCGTCGGTGTGCTTCCGCCCGATCTTGCCGGACGCTGGGAGGACGACGCAGCGTTCGAGTCGGGCGTGGGGTTCACGGACATCGTCAAGCGACCAACGCGGAACGCGAACGAGGTCAGGGACGAGGAGTTCACGTACGGCCGGAAGCTTCTCGCCGACAAACTCGAGCAAAACGCTGTCCCGTTGGTCATCTTCACGTTCAAGAAGGCTGCCAGGGAGTACTTCGGGCCGTTCCAGGGCAACGGGCTCGTGCCTGCACTTCGAATCGGCCGGTCGAAGGTCTTCGTGATGCCAGGCCCGATGGAACGCGCGGAAACGTCATCGGCGGCGCTCGCGCAGCTCGAGAACGTCATCGCGGGCCTGAGGTCCAAGCCACGGTAGACCGTTGTCGGAGATGAACCCCACTGCTGATGCCACGATGCGCGAACTGGAGTCGCGCTCTGCGCGGTGGAGGCCGTCGGGCGCCCATCGTATCGGCGCCCGCAACCTCTCAGCGGTCTGCGATCGAGTCGACCGTTTGGAGCATCACGTCGACCGCCTCGTCGTCGGCCAACCCGAGCGGGTGGACGAGCGAGCGCCAGCTGGCGAAGTCGAGCGCATGCCCGATCGCTGCAGCCGGCACCACGCGACGACGCCCGCGGGCCGCCCATCCCCGGGCTAGGGTCTCGCGCATCGCACGTCATGCCGATGGGATGTATCGCTGTTCCTCGATCAGATCCAGCGGTGAGACTGCCGTTGGCTACGTCATCGCCGAACCTCGACCCTCGGAAACGGCCGGCGAACGGGCACGTATCCTCGGAAGCGATGAGTTGGCAGAGGGAGCTCTTCGAGCGGTTCCGACGGGAGTTGCCGTTTCTCATCCTGATGTGGGTCGTCGTCGTCCCGTGCATCGTCGTCTGGAGCCACCTGAGGGGCGAGCCGATCGAGGATCCGGTCGGCCTCGTCGTCGCGATGGCGATCCTGGCCCTAGGAACCACACCGTTGCTCTGGCTTCGATGGGAGCGGCCGATCGTGGGCGGCGAGCGTGGGCGCCTACGCTCACTCGCGGCGGTCGGCGTCGGCTGCCTCTGGTTCCTCGCCGTTCTCCTGGTGGGGCTCGTGGCCCTCGCGCTGGTCGACTCCAGTAACAGCGCCGTCACGCCGCACAACGAGGCTGGCAGCCCTTGACTGCTGCGAGCAAAGGAGGGACTTTGCCTTCGCGACACCGAGGAGCTGGCGTCGACGATCGAGAGATGGTGGGGTGAAGATGGGCCCGGAGACGCGCTGGAACGAGCAGGTCGCCGCCGCCCTCGTCGAAGCGGCGGAAGAGCTGCCCGACACCAGGGTGGGGAAGATGTTCGGCTATCCGGCTCTGTACGCCAACGGGAAGCTGTTCGCCTGTGCCTACGGCGACGGCGTAGGCCTGAAGCTGCCCGCCGAGGTCGTGGCCGCGCTCATCGAGGAGGAAGGCTTCGAACCCTTCCAACCCTTCGGCAAGCCGCGGATGCGGGAGTGGGCTTTCCTGAGGGCCACGGACGGGGGGGCCGTGCGCGCCCGGTCGGGACTGCTCGAGCAGTCGGCCGGGTTTGCTGCCGGGGCTCGCCCCGATGCACAGGAACGGCGATGAGCCGGACCAGGCGATGCTGGAGGAGCGGCACGTAGAAGGACGTCCCGCCGTCTTCCTCGGAGCACCCACCTCGGTGCGAGATCCGTCGCGGCGACGGACGACCGGACGCGGGTCTCGGCTACACGACCCTGGGCATAGCGAGAGCGGGGTCATGCCCGGATCCGCGTGAGCGCGGAGCGGCTCGGACGTTCGAGATCAGCGCGTGCGGATGGCTACGTCACCCGCTAACCACTTTCATCGGCTCCGAGACGAGGACAGCTCCTTCTCGTAGCGGTCGTACTGCCGATCGACGTGCATCCCGGCGCGTTCGTAGAGCCGCGTCGCCCCGGTCAGGCTCTCGGCATCGACGCCGAGAACGACGCGCCGGCCACCGCGACAGTGGAACTCGACGAACGAGTGCCGTAGGAGGGCCATACCGAGTCCGCGACCGCGCCACTCCCTGACCACGCCGAGCGTCGACACCCAGTTCTCGTCGCCATGGATGTCGCACAGCGAAGCACCGACGACCCGTCCGTCCGCGACCGCGAGGTGCCACAGCGACGGATCGAACCCGGGCCGCTCGAGCCTTCGGTGCCGCCAGTCCTCGAACTCGCGCCGGCCGTGCCCCCAGTGGTCCTGGAACGCCTCCTCCATCGCCTCGTAGGTCGCCCGGTCGTCGTCGCCCGGGCGGAACGTGCGCACCTCGACCCCCTCGGGCCAGTCCGGCTCGACGGGAGGAGCATCGTCGAGCTCGATCGCCATCCGGTAGAAGCTCCGCACGTGCCGGTAGCCCTCGTCGAGGAGGAGGCGGCGCGCGTCGTCGACCGCGCCGAGGACCCAGTTCGCCAGGGCGTTCGACACGCGTGTCCCGCGTCGGCTGGAGTTCGCGCGCGCGGCGCTCCGAAAGGCGGAGGATGAAGCGGCCGAGCCCTCGTCCCCGGTGATCCGGATGGACCCAGCCGTCGGCGTCAGCGAGGTGGCCGGGATGGAGCTCGATCTGGAGGTACGCGGCGGGCTTCCCTTCGCGGTCCTCGACGACCCAGGCGTCGTTCGCGGGATCGACCTCCCCCGACCGCCACGCGTCCTCGAGCCACTCCCGGGTGAAGTCGACCGCGCCAAGGTCGTGGATCTCTGCCACCGCGATCATCTCGGCGATCGCCGGGACGTCGTCACGGGTCGGCGGGTGGACGCGGTATCCGTCTGGAAGCGGCGCCGGAAGCTCGTCGGACCGCACGGGTAGGGGGTCGGCGGGGAGGGCGCTGGATGCGAGGGCGCCGGCGGCGTCACCCTGGGTTTTCATCTTCGACCATCGTAGTCACCCGTGACAACGGTCCACCGTCGTCCGACTCGCGCTGCCCGACCCGGGCATCAGCGGGCGGTGTTCACGTCCTGACAGCCTGAGCGCGGAGCGGCGCGTCCTGAGATCAGCGCGTGCAGTGCGGCTACGTCACCCGCTGGTACGCGGGACCGCGACCACGGGGACGTCGAGCGCTCCCGCGGCCCGGACGAGCGCGGCATCGAGCGTCGCGAGTTCACCGTCCACGTCGAGGGGCTTTTCGCCGAGTTCGGCCTACCCGTGACTCTGCCGGCTCATCCCCGGCCTGCGGACAGGATCTCCAACAGCTCCGGGCCGTACTTCTCGAGTTTCGCCGGGCCGATCCCCGGGACGCGCCGAAGGTCGGCCGTCGTGCGGGGGTGACGGGCGACGAGCTCGGCGAGGGTCGCGTCGTGCGCGACGACGTACGGCGGGACGGCATCGGCCCGGGCGCGTTCCAGGCGCCAGTGCCGGAGCGCAGCCATCAGGGGGTCCTCGGAGACGGGGACGGTCGGCGAGGGTGGCGCAGGCGGGCGCGACTGGTCCCCCGAGCGCAGCTGAGCGCCCACGGGCACCGCGACGCCCCGCTCATCGCGCGCCCGTGACATCAGATCGCGCAGGAAGCGGCTCATCCGGCGACGCTGTGACTTTCCCTGCGCGGACTCTCGCTCCTCTGCCCAGGAAAGCACGAGGTGGACGCGCGCTCGGGTGATTCCGACGTAGAGGAGTCGCCGTTCCTCGTCGATCGCGGCGTCGTCGTCCTTCGCGTGCGCGACCGGGAGCAGCCCCTCCTCAAGCGATGGCAGGGAGACGGCGTCCCACTCCAGGCCCTTCGCGCGATGCAGCGTCAGCAGCTCCACGCCGTCCACCGACCCCGACGCCTCGGCTTCCGCCCGCCCGCGCAGCTCCGCGGCCACCTCGTCGCGCCCCGCGGCCCCATCCGCCTCGACGGTGTCCTCGACGATCGCGAGCAGCGTCGACAGCGCTGCGTGTCGCTCGCGCGCCTCGCCGCCCTCCGGCTCGGCCTCGACGTCGAAGCCGAGCCGCTCGCGCCACACCTCCTGCACGCGCTCGACCAGCTCGGCTCCCGCGACCCCCGCATCCACGCGCCGCAGCACCTCGATCGCCGACCGCACGTCCCGTCGGTCGAAGAAGCGCTGGCCGCGGACCTGGAACGGGATGCCCGCGCGCGTCAGCGCGGCTTCGACCGGCGCGATCTGTGCGTTCAGTCGAACGAGCACGGCGATCTCGCTCCCCGGCACGCCCTCGGCGAGCAGCCGACGGATCGCCGCGACGACCGCCTCCAGCTCCTCCTCGCCGTCGGCGTACCGGCGGATCGTCGGGAGGGGACCGGCCGCGCGGGTCGCCGTCAATCGCTTGGACCGTCCGGTCGACGCGATCAGGCGGTTCGCGAGCTCGAGGACCTGGGGCGTCGACCGATAGTTCTCGAGCAGCGGGATCACACGCGCGTCGGGGAACCGGCGCGTGAAGCCGGTGAGGTACTCCGGCGTCGCTCCGGCGAAGGAATAGATCGTCTGGTCCTCGTCACCCACGACGCACAGGTCGCGGCGGTCGCCCAGCCACAGCTCCAGCAGCCGCTGCTGGAGCGGGCTGGTGTCCTGGTACTCGTCGACGCTGAACCACGAGTACCGGCCCCGCACGAGCCGCGCCGCCTCCTCGTCCGTCTCGAGCAGGTCGACGGTGAGCGTCAGCATGTCATCGAAGTCGATCAGCCCCTGCCTCGACTTGATCCGCTCGTAGTCGCGGTAGACCCCGAAGAACAGCTCGACCGGGATGGGGGGCGTCCGACCCGCCCGGCCGGCCTCCGACCCGTACCGGTCGGGCGTCAGCCGTCGGCTCTTCGCCCACTCGATCTCGTCGATCAGGTCCTTCGCCGGCGTGAATCGGTAGCCGCCGGGGAGCCGTCGAGCGAGCGGCGCGACGATCCGCCACTTGTCGCTGAGGACCTCCGGGAGCGGCTCGCCCCGGTGGCGCAGCGGCCAGAAGTAGCGGAGCTGCGCGAGCGCTGCGGAATGGAATGTCCGTGCCGCCACACCGGGAAGCCCGAGTGCTCGCACACGCTCGACCATCTCGGCCGCCGCCTTCTCCGTGAACGTCACGAGCAGGACCTTGCCGGGGTCGACTCCGCCCGTCGCGATCGCATAGGCCGTCCGGTGGCTGATGACCCTGGTCTTGCCGGTCCCGGCACCCGCGAGGATGGCGACGGGGCCCATCGTCGCCTCGGCCGCTTCCCGCTGAGCGGCGTTGAGGCTAACGAGGAGGGCGTCGGGCGCGACGGGGGTCGCGGTCGTCATCAAGGCATCAGGCGCGGGTCATCATCGGCACCGCGAGGCGTCGCGGGATCGACGGCGCCGCGTATGCGAGTCGGGGCATGAAGATGATCTACTCACCGGGATAGGGGAGGACGGGGACCCCCTGGCGCACGAAGTCGTCCGGTTGCGGCGACGATCGTCGCGCCGACGGCGTGCCGTGCGCGTGGGCATCAGCGCTCCTACTGTGTGAGTAAGTGTGTCGACAGTAGCGCACCGCGCCCAGCGCGCGGCTCTTGACGCACAGGCGACTCAGGGGATAGAGGGAAGTTCGGAAGCGCCCCTTCCCGTACAGTCGCCTGATGGAACACCGCGACGGTCTCGGCGACTCGTTCTGGGATGGTCCCGCCGTCCGGTTCGGCCTGTTCATGACGCAGGTGAACAAGGATTGGCCGCGCATCGTGGAGCAGTTCCGGATGGCGGAGGAGCTCGGCTACGACCATGCGTGGCTGGCCGACCACCTGCTGGACCCGCACGGGTCTCCCGACAACCGCTGCATGGAGGCATGGTCGCTGCTCGCCGGGATCGCCGCGAACACATCGCGGATCCGGATCGGCGTGCTGGTGACGAGCAATACGTTCCGGCACCCGTCGCTCCTGCTGAAGCAGGCCGTCACGGTCGACCACATCAGCGGCGGTCGGGTGATCCTCGGCCTCGGGACGGGTTGGCACGAGGACGAGCACCGGAGGTTCGGGCTCGAGTTCCCGTCGCCGGGTGAGCGAGTCGAGCGGCTGCGGGAGACGGCGACCATCGCCCGGTCGCTGATGGGTCAACAGCGGACGACGTTCCACGGGCGCTACTACCGGCTCGAAGACGCGCCAGCCGAGCCACGGCCGCTCCAGCAGCCGCGCATCCCGATCCTCATCGCCGCGCACCGACCGAGGATGCTTCGGACCGCCGCGGAGTTCGCCGACATGTGGGACACGTTCCCGACGCTCGAGGGCACCGCCACCGAGAACGTGACGCCGGACGTCGCGGAGCGCATCCGACAGCTCGACACGTACTGCCTGGAGCTCGGCCGCGACCCGGCGGAGATCAGGCGATCGCTGTGGGCGACGGAGGACGCCGTGCGGTCCGAAGAGACGTTCCGGAATTTCTACGAGACGTACCGTCCGCTCGGCTTCACGGACTTCACGACGACGCTGCCGCGGGGAGACGACTTCGGGGTGCTGAAGCGGATCGCGAGTGACGTCATCCCGGCATTGAGGACGGCCGCGTCGTAGTCACGTCGCGTCCGGTCTCGCGCTTCTCGAGCCTCGCCCCGTCGCGACCGAACGGGTCACGCCGGCGTGACTCCTGACCGAACGGCTCGCGCCCGCTACGCTCCGACTGCCAACGACGTCTACCTCTGCCGACGCGAGGACGCGGTGAACGGATTCCTTCGACTCCTTCTCGCCATCTGGGCGGTCGCCTTTCCGGTGATCTCGTGCGGCCCGATCCTCCTCGGCGTCAACGAGGGCGCGACGGGTGCGCTCGTCGGCGGCATCGCGGGACTCATCCTCGGCAGCGTGCTGTTCGGGCCCTGGATCGTCGGTCTGATCCTGCTCGGCATCGGCGTCTATCTGACGCGTCCTCCGGCCGGATCGCAGCGCGACGTTGAAGGGCAGATCATCGTCGGGTCGCCCGAGTCGGCGGACCCGCGGCGCGTGGCGGCAGGACGGCACGGCTCGGCTTCGACTGCCGGCACCGACGTGCCTCCGGGCCGGTTCGTCGACGCGCGCCTCATCGTCGGGCTGGCGCTCCTGATCGGCGGCCTGCTCGTCCTGGTCGCTGTCGCCGGGGGATCGGTGCGCTAGCGACCGAACGGGTATGCGTCCAGCCGCATGGCCGCGGCGCTGCGCCTGGACGCCGCGCCCGTCCGCTTGCGAGTACGTGTGCCGACCCGTACCCACCCAGCGCGTACGGCTACGATTCGACGCGTGCGCCGGGGAGACGCGAGAGGCGGGCGCCGTCAGCCGGGAGGAGAGCAGAAGCGTGACAGAAGGGCCCCTCGATCCGGGGGGCGCAGGCGTCATCAAGGTGGGCGCGTCATACCAGCGGATCAGCCGGTCGGAGGCGCGGCGCCTCGAGGCGGCGGCGATCGCGAGCAACCGGACCGGGGCGGCGATCCTCGTCCATACGGAGGTCGGGACGTGCGGCCACGAGATCGTGGACCGATACGCGCGGGCGGTCACGGGTGAGGTCGTGGCCGTTGACGCCGGATGGAGCGTCAGCGAGCCGCGGCCAGCCGACGCCGGAGACTGACGCCAGGCGGGGCGCCCGCTCGCCACTCGCCGTCGCGCATCACGCGCCGGATCGCGAGGTCGTCATCCAACTCGACGAGGTCGGCGCGCTGCCCCGGCGCCAACCGCCCGCGGTCGGAGACCCCGAGCATCGCAAGCGGGTTCCGTGAAGCGGCCGCGACCGCGGCCGGCAGCGAGACGCCCGACCTGGCGAGGTTGCGGACGGCGGTGTCGAGGGCGATGATCGAGCCCGCGAGCGCCCCCGTCGAGACGAGCGTGCAGCGGTCGCCGTCCACCTGGACCTCGAGCCCGCCGATCAGCCCCCGCTTCGCGCCCGTCCCGGCGAGCGGCATCGCGTCACTGACGAGGAGGAGTCGATCGGCGGGTTTCGTGCGGGTCACGATCGGCCACACCGCGGGGTGGACGTGATGCCCGTCGGCGATGAGTTCGACGTAGACGTCGTCGGCGGCGAGCGCCGCGACCGCGAGCCCGGGCGCGTGGTGGTCGACGGCGCTCATCGCGTTGAAGAGATGCGTCGTGCTCGTGGCGCCCGCGGCGTATCCCGCGCGCGCTGTGTCGAGGTCGGCAGGGGAGTGCCCAGACGACGCTCGGACGCCGCGTCCGCTGAGCCACGCGATCAGCTCGACGCCGCCCGGGACGTCCGGTGCGACAGTCATCAACCGCAATCCCTCGAGCAGCGGCTCGAGCTCGGCCCGATCGACCTCCGACGGCGGCCGGATGAACGCCGCGTTCTGCGCGCCCTTCTTCGCCGCGGAGATGAACGGCCCCTCCAGGTTGAAGCCGAGCGGCGCGGCGCCGTCGACCGGTGCACGCGGCACCCACTCGCGGACTCGCGCCGCGAACGCAACGAGGTCGGGCAGCGACGCCGTGACAGCGGTCGGCAGGAAGGAGGTCACCCCGCGCCGCAGGAGGGCGCGTGCCATCCCGTCCAGGTCGCCGATCTCCCCCATCGCATCGTGGCCTCCCCAGCCGTGGACGTGGACATCGACGAACCCGGGAGCGATGAATGCGTCCGACGGCTCCGCGCTGCCGGGCGAGTCGGCGTCGTCCTCGAGCTCGACTTCGGCGATCCGGTCGCCGTCGATCCGGATCCGTCCCGCCGCGACCCGGTCGTCCAGGACCAGCCGTCCGCGGACGACTTCGGGCCGGTCGGCCTCAGGCGCCATCCGGTCCCTCAACCGCCAGCGAGTGGCTCAGGCGCATCCGGTCCGAGCGGGCGCTCCACATCGAACGAGACATCGAGCGCGTACCGGTCGCCGGGGTAGCGCGACTCCGTGGCCTCGATCCGCCGTCCGTGGGTGTCGAGGATCACGCGGCGTTCCACGAGCAGCGGCTCGCCCGGGCGGACGCCGAGGAGCTCGCTGTCCTCGGTGCTCGCCGGCTCCGCCGTGATCGTGCCCGTCCCGCGTCTCAGGACGTATCCACCGCGCGCGAGCGCTTCGTGCAGCGAGCCGTGGACGAGGTCGGCTGCCATCACGACGTCTGCGACCCCCGGGTCAAGGACGGCTGTCTCCATCGCGATGGGTACGTCGTCGGCGAGTCGCAGCCGTCGGACGGAGACGACGGGGTCGCCTGCGGCGAACTCGAGACTCGCGGCCTCCGTGCGGGTGGAGGGGCGGACCTCGCGGGTCAGCAGCCGTGAGGTCGGGATGCGCCCACGTCGCTGCATCTCGCGCGAGAACGTCATCAACCGATCGGCGCGGCGATGGACCGGCGGCTGCGCCACATAGCTGCCGCGGCCGGGATGACGGACGATCAACCCCTCCTCGGCGAGCCGCTGCATGGCGTTGCGTGCGGTCATCCGGCTGACGCCGAACTCCGCGCACAGCTCGGCATCGGACGGCAGCTCGTCCCCGGGCCGGAGCGCCTCGATCCGTTCGCGCAGCGCCTGCTCGATCCGGCGGTACTGGGGGAGCTGGGCGACCAGCGTCATGCCACGCTCTGCTCCGCCCGGGCGAGATGCCGCCCCGCCTCCTCGCCGCGTTCGGCACCGTGCACTGCAGCGCCGATCGCGCCTGCCCACGTGCCGAGCTCGGCGGCCATGAGCTCCACCTCGTCGAGTGACGTGACCAGGACGCGGCGTCGGAGCTCCTCGCGGATGGGCGCGAAGAGCAACTCGCCCGCCGCCGCGACGCCGCCGCCGATGACGATCCGGTCCGGTGAGATCAGCACGATGAGGTTGGCGATGCACATCCCGAGATACCGTCCCACATCCGCCGATCCGCGGAGCGCTCGAGCGCCGCCCCGCCGGGCCGCCTCCACGGCCGGCATCCGCGGACCTTCTCGTCGTCGCTCAGGTACGCGTTCTCGAAGATGACCTTGACGATCGCGCCCCCGGCGTGCGCGACCTCGACCACCGCGGCGATATCCCGCTGCACGTCCTCGTCGCGACCGGACTTGAGGGCGGCGATGTCCATCACCATGTCCAGCTCGGTCGCGCCGTCCTCCAACGCCCGACTCGCCTCGTAGACCTTCGTGTCCGTGCGGTGGCTCCCGTGCGGGAACCCTACGACGGTGCCGACGGCCACGTCCGTGCCTGCGAGGATCTCCGTGGCCTTCCTGACGTCCGGCGGCCGGACGCAGACCGATGCGACGTCGTACTCCGCCGCCAGGCGGCACCCGTCCTCGATGAAGCGGTCGTCGAGCTCGGGTCGGAGCAGCGAATGGTCGATGGTCTTGGCGACGTCGCGGTAGGAGAGGCGCTCGAGCAGGTCGGTCATCAGGACTCCTTCGGGATGTAGGGGCGGAGCACGTCGCGCGCGATCAGGAAGCCGCGCTTCACGAGGGCGTCGGTGCCCTCGAAGTCGTGGTCCTCATGCTCGATGATCACGTCGCCGTCGTACCCCGCGCGGTAGAGCGCGGCCATGATCCTGTCCCACTCGGCATCGCCCAGGCCCGGGAGGCGCGGGACCTGCCAACCCACGCCGCCCGACAGCGTCCCCCGCTCGTACAGGCCGTCGCGGTCGATCAACACGTCCTTCGCCTGGACGTGGAGGATGTGGGGTCCGAACTCGCGGATGAACCGCTCCTGATCGATCATCAGCCAGACGAGGTGCGACGGGTCGTAGTTCAGCCCGACGGTCCCGCCCCACGCCTCGATGATCCGGCGCCAGATGTACGGCGACCAGGCGATGTTGTGGCCGCCCGGCCACTCGTCCCTGCTGAAGATCATCGGGCAGTTCTCGATCGTGATCCTCACCCCCTGGTCCTGGGCGAACCGCACGATGTCGGGCCAGACCCGCAGTGCCTCATCCCAGTTCTCGTCCTGGGTCTTCGACTGATCGCCGCCCATGAACGTGTTGACGAACGGGACGCCCATCCGGCCGGCCGCCACCATGACCTGCTTCAGGTGCCCGATGACGGTCTCCCGGTGGGCCGGGTCGGGATGCAGAGGGTTGGGGTAATACCCGAGCCCGGAGATCGAGAGGCCGTGGCCGGAGATCTCGTCGACGATCTCCCTGGCCTGCGTGTCGGAGAGGTTCTCGACGTCGATGTGCGAGGTGCCGGCGTAGCGGCGGCTCGGCCCGGTCGAGCGAGGCCAGCACGCGATCTCCAGGCTGTCGAAGCCACTGGCAGCCGCCCAGCCCGCGACCTCCATCAGGGGCGTGTCCGGGAGCGGTGCGGTCAAGAACCCCAGCCTCATGTCAGCGCAACCTCCCTCGTCGCGAGATCGATCCCACCGGCTGTGGCGACTCGACCCGGCGCACATCCACCCATCGGCCCTCCCGAGCGCTCTCCGCGACGGCGTCGCCAACGAGCATCTCCTCGTGCCCGTCCGCGAACGTGGCGTACGGCGGACGATCCGAGGTCCCGCCGGCGACGACGTCCGCGTAGACGGAGCGGAACAGTGCGGCGAACGTGTCCGCGAACCCCTCGACGTGCCCGCCCGGGAGCGCGGTCACCGATCGCCCCGCCGGTGCCATCAGCGCAGGGTCGCGGAACACGATCTCGTTCGGCCGCTCACGATGGCCGACCCACATCTGGTCGGGTTGCTCGGAGTCCCACGCGGCGGCGGCCATCGATCCATCGATCTCGTACTGCAACGAGTTCTTGCGCCCAGCGCTCAGCTGGGAGATCGCGACGAGGCCGCGCGCGCCGTTCTCGTACCGGAGGAGGATCGTCGCCACGTCCTCGGTCCGGATCTCCCTCGGGACGGTCTCCGTCGTGCGCTCGAGCGAGAACGTTTCGACCGGTCCCGCAGGCTGCAGGCGGACCGGGATGAACGTCGCGAGATCCGCCATCACGGCCGCGACGCGCTGGCCGGTGACGAAGCTCGTCAGGTCGAGCCAGTGCGATCCGATGTCGCCGACTGCGCGAAGCGCGCCTCCCTGCTCGGGCTCGAGCCGCCAGTTCCAGTCGGTCTGGTGCAGGAGCCAGTCCTGGAAGTAGTGACCGGTGACGAGTCGGACATCCCCCAACGCGCCACCCGCCACGAGCTCGCGGAGGTGCTGGTTCAGGGGATAGAAGCGGATGTTGAAGTTGACGGCGGCGACTCGCCCGCTGTGTGCGGCGAGTGCAACGAGCTCGGCCGACTGGTCCGACGTCATCGCCAGGGGCTTCTCACACATGACGTGCCGCCCGGCGGCGAGGATCTCGCACACCTGCGGGTAGTGAAGGTGGTTCGGAGAGGTCACGTGGACGACCTGGACCCGGTCGTCCGACAGGAGCTCGCCGAGGCTGCCATACGCGCGCGGCACGCCGAGTCGAGCGGCTCGGTCCGCGGCGCGGTCGGGCGTCGAACCGAGCAGGCCATGCACGCTGACGCCGATCCGACGCAGCGCCTCGATGTGGACGGTCCCGATGAACCCGCTGCCGATGACGGCCACGCCGACATCGCTCACACGCGCCATCGCGGTAGGCCCCTCCCGTCTGCCTGCTGTCGTGACCGTCTAGATGACTAGACGGTTTTGCGGCGCACATCGTGCCACATGCGGACGCCGAACGAGTGCCGCGCTGCCCGCGACCCCGTGAACCTATCGCGGCCGCGTCACCGGGTGCTGTCGAGTGCCGTCGCGGCCGGCTCGTCCGCGATCACGCGAAGGCGGGGGTGTCGTCGCAGGAACGAGGCTGGGCAGCCGGGATCCTCGGGGCCCAGCAGGGCGCGCGCGAGCACCTCGGCTTTCCGCTCCCCGGTGACGAGCAGCCAGACTTGGCGCGACGCGAGGATCCGATCGAGTCCGAGCGTGATCCCGGCGACGGGGGCGCGTCGGGCTCCGTACCGCTCCGTGGCGACCTCGCGGGTCGGCTCGGTCAAGGGGATGACGCGCGTCGGGCTATCGGCTGTCGAGCCGGGCTCGTTCATGCCGACATGTCCGTTCGCGCCGAGCCCGAGCAGGGTGAGGTCGAGGCCGTCCGCGGCGATGGCGTCGAGATCGGCGGCCGCCTCCTCCGGCGCCGACTCATCGACGCGGACGGGGTGGAAGGCCATCGGCGGCGGATCGACTCGATCGATGAGCTCGCGCCGCAGCCGCGCGTCGCAGCGCGCAGGATCGTCGGCCGGGAGGCCGACGTACTCGTCGAGGAGGAGGATCGTCGCCTGCCCGAGCGACGCCTCGCCTCGCGCCAACGCATCGACGAGCGACATGTAGACCGGCGCGGGCGTATCCCCGGTCGGGAGGCAGAGGCGCAGGCGGGGGTTCGCGCGCAGGCATGCCACGAGATCCGCGGCGACGCGCCCCGCCCACTCCTCGGAGGGAAGGACCTCGAGGAACTCGAGCCCGGGCGTCACCGCGGGCTACGAGCCGGCGACGACGCGATCGACGAAGTCGCCGCTCGAGCGGTCCTTCAGGATCAGCTTCTGACGGCCGTCCGGCAGGATCTCGCGCTTGATCACGACGTGCCCGTCATACGTCTCGGGCTGCGTCCCGATCCGCGGCGTCGTCCCTCCGCGCCACTCGAACAGCTCGATCGGTTCCCAGCGCCGGTTCTTCGCTGACCGGTAGGCCGCGGCCATGATCGCGTTGACGACGTACCCGTCGTAGAACGTCTCCTGCGGCGCCCGGCCCTCCTCGAGCGCCCCGAACATGTCGGTGAACATGTCCACGTAGCCGAGCTCGGACACTTCGTCGCCCACCGGGAACAGCCAGCCCTTCTCGGTCTCCGCCTTCTCTGCCACGTAGCCCCTGCTTCCGCCGGCCGTGAACATCTCGAAGCCGGTACGCAGGAAGTGGTCCATCCAGATCGTCCCGTGCGTCCCCGCCACCTCGTCACGCAGGTCCATGCCGCCCCGGAACGTCCAGCTCACCTCGAACTGTCCGAGCGCGCCTGACTCGAATCTGATGAGAGCGACGGCATTGTCCTCGTCGGAGATCGGGTGGACGAGCGTGGAGGTGTGGCACACGACCTCGACAGGCCGATTCCCCTTGCCGACGAAGTTCGTCGCTGCATCCCCGGACTCCCTCTCGCGTGGTGCGGGGATTCTAGTGGCGCCGGCACCTGCGGCTGCCTGGCAGGCAGAGCCGGCTCACGCCGGGGGTCGGGTCGTGACCGCTCTCGCGTGATGGAGCGACAGGGAAGGGGGCAGGGGCTAGGCTGTCCTCCCTTGATCTCGCTGCCGGAGGTCCGCCTGGTGCGCAAGTTCATCCTCGGGTTCCTCGTCGCGATCGCGATCGTCATCGTCCTGCTCGTCCAATGCACGCGCGCGATCTTCTGATCCGCGCGCACGTGGTGGACCCGCAGTACGCGAGCAGGAGACGCAGCGCTGCGCATGGCTCCCCGGCAGTTGCCGCCGACCGAAGATGACGAGCGCCGGCCGCGGTCGCCTGGGGAGTAGGCGCAGCGGGCCTCCCAAGGCGCCGACCCGACCCGAATGGCTCGACCCCTCCCTCTATCCGTTCGAGCATCGCTGGCTCGACGTGGAAGGCTCGCGGGTCCACTACGTCGACGAGGGCGAGGGGCCCGTCCTTCTGATGCTCCACGGCAACCCGACCTGGTCGTTCGTCTATCGCGATGTCATCCGCGGCCTCCGCGACCGCTTCCGCTGCATCGCTGTCGACTACCCGGGCTTCGGGCTCTCGCACGCCCGCCCCGGGTACGGCTTCACGCCTCGCGAGCACGCGGACACGCTCGAACGACTCCTCCTGGCGCTCGACCTGACCGACGTCACCCTGTTCGCACACGACTGGGGCGGGCCGATCGGGCTCGATGTCGCGATCCGTCGCCGCGAGCGGTTCGGCGCCCTCGTGCTCGGGAACACGTGGGCATGGCGGTTGAACGGCGACCTCCGCGCCCAGTTCTTCTCG
This sequence comes from Chloroflexota bacterium, assembly GCA_016781485.1. Classification (GTDB taxonomy): domain Bacteria; phylum Chloroflexota; class Limnocylindria; order Limnocylindrales; family CSP1-4; genus YB3-1. Next base: position 15,857 of record JADDQH010000026.1, read on the forward strand.
CGGTGGATGGGCGGGCTACCCGGGCGGTTCGCGATCAGACGCCTCAACGCCTTCGTTGAGGTGATCCTGCCGCTCCTTCAGAAGCGCCGGCCTCCACACCGGGTGATGCAGGCGTACCGCGGGCCGTTTCCGACGCCCGACTCCAGGGAGCCGACATGGGTCCTCCCTCGCGAGCTCCTGGGCAGTCGCGCCTTGCTCGCTGAGGTCGAGTCGGGGCTCGTGCTCCTCCGCGACCTGCCGGTACTCTTCCTCTGGGGCGCGCGCGACCTCGCTTTCACGCTCGCGTACCTGCGGCGGCTCGAGGAGCACTTCCCGAACCACCACAGCGTGCTTCTCGACCACGCGTGGCACTACATCCAGGAGGACGAGCCGGAGCGGATCGCGACCGAGATCTCGCTCTGGTGGCCCCGACGGACGACAGATATGCCGGGAGCTGCGTAGGCGACGTCTGCGACTCGATCCCCGCGTCGCCCCCGGCGACCGCGGCGACGGGTGGGGTGACGCAGGCGGTGACCTCCACCGAGAAGGCACGGGCGCCGTTCGGTCGATCGCTCGACTTCGGCGCCCTCGCCCGTGCCCTACCGTTCGCGGGATGGCCCCTCGGGAACCGGTGAGCGGAGATTAGTCCCTCACTGCGCGTTGTCCATCATCCAAACACCGTACTCGCGGTGGCAGGCCGTGGCGGTGGAGCGCGGTCTGGTGCGGATCGGCCGGTCGCCTCACCCGCGTCCTTCGCGCGGCGCCGGATCCGGGCCGACGACGTGCCGGCGCCAGATCCGGCCCGACGACGTGCCGGCGCCAGATCCGGCCCGACGACGTGCCGTCGCCTTTCGACCGGTTCCCGGCGCACCCCTGGTCAGCCCGGGTCGCCTCTAGTACCCCGTCGCCCTATCCGACGCGGCGTCCGGCGACGCCGCGGTGCCTCCCGCTCCACCGGTCGTCCCCGCCGTGGGACCGCTAGTTGTGCCGGCACCAGGGTCCAGTGCGCTGGTCGTCCCCAGGATCCCGGCTCCCCCCTTGCCGCCCGTCCCCGTGACGCTGTCGACGCCCGTCGTCCCGCCCCCGGTCGTCCCGGCGGTCGCACCCAGGTCACTCGATGTCCCCATCCCGCCGGCGCCCGCGATCCCGGTCGCCGGGCCCAGCTTCGTGTCGTACTCCGCGTCCGGCCCCGCGGCCTCTTCTCCGCCCGCCGCAGACGTGGACCCCTCGGCGAACGCGTCGACGTCGTCCTCTGCCCTGTCGCGTGATCGGTACTCGTCCTGCTCGTCCATTGGACTGTTCTCCCGTCTGGATGGCTGTGTGCCACCGTGCCATCGTCGGCGCGGCATCGGGTCCCCGGGAGCGTTCAGCCGGCCTCTCGGCTATCAGTCCTGTTGCGAGTCAGGTGGCGACCACCGAGAGGGCGACAGACTGCCCGGCTCAGGTCGCTCCCGTCGGGTGCCGCGAGCTGGTCCGGGACCGGCACGGTCAGCCGAACGATCAGACGAGCGTCACCGTGTCGTCGGAGCCTCTGTCGTCGGTCGTGTCGGCATCGGCGTCGCTTCGCCCGGTGCTCGCCAGGTCGAAGCCACCGCGAGCGGCATGGGCATCGGCGTCTGGCGCCGTCGTTCCCAGGTCGTCGTCGGCGGCAGCCGTTCCCGTGCCCGTCTCGGCCGTGGTCGTTCCCAGGTCGTCGTCGGTCGCCGCCGTTCCCACGCCCGTCTCCGCGTCGGTCCCGAAGCCGGTGCCGGTCGGCGCCGGATCCTCGGGTGTTTCATCGGACGCTCCGAGGCCCGCTCCGCTGAGCCGCATGTCCGGGTCAGCCTGGGCCGTCGTACCGGTTCCGGTCGTCTCCGTGGTCTCACTCGCACCACCCGCCAGCGCGTAGTCGCCGCCGACTTCGGCCGAGCCGGCACCCGTGGTGTAGTCGGTGTCCGCGCCTGTCGCCGCACCGCCCGCTGCGCCTCCGCCAGTGTCGGCGTACTCGGTGCCGACGCCGCCGGTCTGATAGTCAGCACCCGAGCCACCGGTCACGCCGCCACCGCCGGCACCCCCCGACCAGCTCGTGTCGAAGCTCTCGGTCCCCGTCGGGCCGCCGGCGACCGTTTCGCCCGGGACGTCCAGGTCGGTGCGAGGCGCCGAGGAGACATCGGCAGCGCCACCGGCACCCGCAGTAGCACCCTGCTCCGTAGTGACGATCTCGTCTGCCGTCAGATCCCGGTTCCTCGTGTTCTCGTCCATCGCTGACCTCCCTCGAGGCTTCGTTCTGCCGTGGATGCGATGGTCCGCAAAGCGGCGCGTCAGACGGGAGGGCGGCGCTCGACGGCCCGTATCAGTCCTGTTGCGACGAGCACCGAGCGCCGCGGTCGGTTGACGGGGGATCGCGACGAGTCCGCGTTTGCCGGCCTCACCGCGCGCTTGAGCGAGTCCTTGCGGGAGCGCGGTCGCGAGCGGGAACTAGCGGATTTGAGGGATGGTTTTTTTCGTCACCCCGCGCGACCATGCTGTGCTGCCTCGAGACAAGGGAGCGCCGCGTGTGCTGGACGCGGTGGAAGGGATGGCTTGGAAGGGAAACGGATGATCCGGACGAACTTTGGAAGGAGATCGGCGGGCGGGGTGACGGCGCTGGCGCTGTCCTGGCTGCTCGTCCTGCCCACGCTGGCGGTATCGCCTGCGACGGGATCGAAGCAATCGGCAGACCTCGCGGCGGCGCGACGCGGCGAGAACGCGGCGCGAGCCGTCGTCCTGTTCCAGGGCGCCTCCGTCGCGGCGGCCACCGGCGTCACGAGCGGCCCGGCCGCGGACGCCCACCGAGCAAGGCTCGCTCGGCAGCACGCGGAGTACCGCGCGTGGCTGAGCAGGAACGTCCCCCAGGCACGCGTGCTTCATGACTACGACACCGTCGTCAACGGGGTCTCCGTCGAGCTCCGCGGCGCCGACGCTCGCGCGGTGAGTGGCGGCCCGGGCGTCCGGCGGGTGGTCCATCCGACGTGGATGTCCCCGTCGATGGACACGAGCCTCGACCTCGTCGACTGGGACGTCGCGACCGGCCGCTCTCCCGATCAGGCAGGTGTCGACGTGGGCGAGGGTGTCCTCGTCGGGATCGTCGATTCCGGCATCGACGCGAGCCATCCCTTCTTCCGGGTGGACTCCTCGAACGAGTCCTTCTACAAGAACGCGGACGGGAGCTGCAAGCTCACGAACACCGACGCGAACAACCAGACGCAGTACACGAGCTGCAAGGTGATCGTGGCCAAGGTCTTCAACGCCGAGGTCACCTCAGCGCAGGCGGTGGACAGCCACGGCACTCACGTCGCCGGCACGGTCGCCGGCACGAGCGCGACGTCGTCCCCGACCGGCTCGCTGTCAGGCGTCGCGCCCGCAGCCTTCCTGGGCAACTACAACGTCTTCCCGGGCGAGACCGGATCCGCGTCGTCCGATGACATCGCGGTGGCGGTCCAGGAGGCCGTCGAGGACGGGATGGACGTCCTGAACCTGTCGTTGGGCGGTGACCCGGGGAGGACCGGCTACGACGTGCTGGAGCTGGCGCTCCGCGATGCCGGCGCCGCAGGCGTGCTTGCCGCGGTCGCCGCCGGTAACAGTGGGCCGGGGGCTGGCACTGTCGAGTCGCCCGGACGTGCTCCGTGGGTCCTCACGGCCGGTGCGAGCACGAACCCGCACTTCCTGGGCCAGAGCGCTCAGGCGAGCGGGCACGACGCGACCGGCGCGGCGACGGGAGACTTCCAGGCGTTCCCGGATCCCGCCGTCAGCAACGCCTACGTCTGGTGGGACACGATCGACGGCCGCGGCACCGGTGAGGCGTGCGAGAGCCGTCCCCTCAGCGGCGCGAACCTCGCTGGCAAGATCGCGCTCATCAAGCGCGGCACGTGCGTGTTCACGACGAAGGTCCGCAATGCGGAGGCGGTCGGCGCCTCCGGCGCGATCGTGTTCAACAACGTCGCCGGGGACCCGATCGCGATGGCGCACGATGGGACGGACCCCTTCCCGACCATCCCTGCCGTGATGGTGAGCAAGAGCTATGGGACCGCGATGGCGGCATCGTCCGGCTCGTCTGTGACGGTCGGCGGCGCGGTGACCGACCGGGCCGGGACGGCGGACGTCATCGCGGGCTTTTCCTCGCGTGGCCCCGCCGGCACGCCCGACGGCCTTCTCATCAAGCCGGACATGGCGGCGCCCGGCGTCAACATCTACTCCAGCGTGGTGTGTGAAAGCACGGCGTGCGGGTACGGGATGTACCAGGGAACGTCGATGGCGACGCCGCACCTCGCCGGTGCCGCCGCCGCGGTCATGTGGCAGCGCGGATGGAGCGAGGCGTTCCCGCGGCGCGACGAGCAGGTCAAGTCGCTCCTCGTCAACACCGCGCTCGACGGGGTCGTGAAGGATCACGTGGAGGGGACGGAGACTGTCGGCATCCTCGACGAGGGCGCGGGGCGCCTCGACGTGGATGGCGCGTTCGACGGGTCGTTCTACGCCGATCCGGTCAGCCTCTCGTTCGGACAGGTGCGGACGACGAGCGCGAGCCGCTCGACGACGCTCAGCGGTTCAGGGACGGGCTACAGCGTGACTGCCGTAAGCGGCCCCGGGCTGTCCGGAGTCACGGTCAGCGCGTCCGTGAGCGGCGATGTCGTCACCGTCAGGATCAGCCGGAAGTCCGGCGTTCGTGGCGATGGCCAGGGCATCGTCACGGTGTCGAACGGCAGCGCGACGATCGCGATCCCGTACTGGATCCGCTTCTAGCGACTGCGCCTCGCGGTCTACCGACCGGGCGGCCGATCGGAGATGCAAGGGGTCGGGCATCACGCCCGGCCCCTTCTCTTTTCGCGACTCCGCTCGCCCTCGCCCTCGCCCTCGCCCTCGCCGCTTGTTACGTGACGGCGACACGTACGGGCGCTGGATGCGCCGACGCGTAGGCGGGGGGCACCACAGCATCACGTCATGTCACGAGTCGCAGCACTCTGGGTGGATCCTCGGTTGGCGCGCTACATGCGGCTCCTGCTCGTGGTCCTGCCGTTCGTCCTCGCCGCGTGCGGGGAGGGGGGCGGCGGCGAAGGCGGCGAAGGGGGCGGCGAAGGCGGAGAGGGAGGCGAAGGCGGCGAGGGCGAAGACGACTGAGGCTTGCGCCCGTCCTAGTAGGCTCCAGACACCTCCGCGCGCACTGCGGTCGCCAGCCGCTTCTGGTCGGCCACGACGTCCAGGCCGATGACCGCCATCTCCAGGAACCGGCACAGCGCGTTCGCGAGCTGCATCTGCCGCGGAGAGTGGCAGCGCACCTCGAGCAGTTTCGGCGAGCAAACGAGGATCGCGAGCGCCTTGGCGCGTGACGTCGCCACGTTCAGGCGGTTCAGCGAGTAGAGGAACTCCAACCCGCGCGGCGCGTCCTCGGGCGTGGAGCTCGCCATGGAGTAGATCGAGACGGCCCCCTCCTGACCCTGGAACTTGTCCACCGTGCCCACCCGCGCCGTCGGCAGCCCCTGCGCCTCGAGCGTCCGCTTGATGAGCGACACCTGTGCGTTGTAGGGGGTGATGACGAGGATCTGGTCCAGTGTCAGCGGGCGGACACGTCCCTGCTCGTCGGTCCAGTCGCGGCCGAGCAGAGACTCGATCACGTGCGCGACCGTGGCCGCCTCCTCGGGTGCGTCGTTCTGTCGCCCCTCGTGGCGGACCGGCACGTACCGCAACCCCGCGTCGGCGAACGCGTCGTCGCCGCCGATGTGGTGCTGCGCGAGGTGCGGCTCCGATTCCAGCCGACCCTCGTAGAAGACGTCAGACGTGAACGCCGTGATGGACGGGTGCAGCCGCCACGTCCGTTCAAGGAATAGTCCGCGTGTCGGGTCCATCGTCCGGCGGTCGCTGAGCAGATGCCCCAGCGCCGACTTCTCGGCGCCGGTCGGGTGCGACCCCTGCAGCGGCTGGTCGAGCTGCTGCGGGTCGCCCAGCAGGACGAGGTTCCGGGCCGCGCCGGAGACCGCGACCACGTTCGCGAGCGCCATCTGCCCCGCCTCGTCCACGAACAGCGTGTCGACCGCGTTCGCCATGTCGGCCCGCGACCAGAGCCAGGCCGTCCCCGCCGCGATATCGACCTCGCCGGCCGCGAGCTTCGCGTGCACCTCGCCGTTGTCGTTGGTGCACTTGACGATCCTCGCCTCGCACCGCTGTTCCTCGGTCGCCTTCTGGATCGCTCGGACCGCGACGCTCGTCTCGTCGGCGTACCGGCAGACGTCCGCGAGCAGCTTCCCGATCACCTTGTGGCTGTTCGCCACTATCCCCACCTTGCGCCCGGCGCGCACGAGCTCGACGATCATGCGCGCGCCCATGTAGGTCTTCCCCGATCCGGGCGGGCCCTGGATCGGGAGGACGGTCGAGTCGAGCGCGAGCGCGAGCCGCTTCGCCGCGTCGAGCTGCGACTCGTCTGGCCGGACGAGATGCTCAGCGTCGCCCTGCCCGGCGCGCGGCGGGAGCTGCAGCAAGAGGTCGCGCGCGGCTCGATATGGCCCCGGACCGTCGATCCCGTTCTCGGCGACCCACTCCCCGACGCGCAGCAGCGCCTTCCGCTGCTCGACGTTCGGCCAGGTCAGGAGCGGCACGAGGGCTGTCGGGTGCGGCGTCTCGCTGTTCTTCGCCCGCTTCAGGTCGACCGTGCCGGCGTCCTGGTCGATCGCGTGCACCGAGCCCGGCGTCTTCTTCGTGGCTGGATCGGTGACGTCGGTCCCCGCGTCGATATCGTTCTCCTGGGGCGGGAAGCGATACCGATGGATCCACGACTGCCTGGTCCCACCCACGATCCCTACGTACTCCAATCCCGCGATCGGTTCGCCCTCGTCGCGCAGTTCCTCGTCCGTCATGTCCCGCAGCCCGAAGTAGCGCCACCAGGCTGACTTGTCCTCGCGTCGGTGCCAGTCCAGCAGCTGCGCGAGCAGCCAGCGCGCGCGCTGCTCCCGAGTCCGCTCGGCGTCTTCGTCCGGCACGCCGTCCGTCAGCCTCACGACCGCCGCCTGGACCTGCTGCTGCTGTTGCGACAGCGCCTCGCTCGGCGCGTCGCTCTTCGGCTCGGGCCGCGGTAGCTGCACGCCGAACAGCCGCTCGGCTTCCCACCGACGCTCTTCGAGCCAGTCGCGGAGCTTCCACGTGGATAGGCAGTCGTCCCGGTTGTAGAGGCGGATCTGCTCCAGAACGGCAGGATCGCCGCCACCCTCTTCGAGGTATCGCTCGAACTCCACGATCGACTCGTTCGCGTGCCGCAGCTCGACCTTCCGCTCCAGCCGGTAGAGCGGCTCGAGCTTCTTGATCGAGTAGCTCTCCTGCGAGACGCGGACGCCCTGCCTGACGACGCGGTACAGGTCGACGAAGACGCCGGCGCGCAGCAACCGGTCGACCGCGTCCTCACGCGTCGCGTGCGCCGTCGAAAGGCGCGCCATCCGCCCCCGCTCGTACGCACCGTAGTGATAGACATGGAGGTTCGGGTCGCGCTCCCAGCGCTCCATCACGAAGTCGATGAACCGTTCGAACGCCCGCTTCTCGCCCAGCCGGTCGAACGGGGCGCCCTCCCGTGCCTCGTTCCGCGACCACCACGCGTGGAACCGGGGCTCGACGAGCCCGAGCGTCTGACGGTCGCCCGCCAGCTCCGGCCCGGGCTCGATCACCCCGAACAGGTACTCGAGCCCGTCATGGAACGCGAACGGGTCGCCCTCCATGTCGAAGAACAGGTCGCCGGGGGAGGGGGGCGGCAGGAGCGTGAGCCCGCGCTCGACCTCGACTTCCTGCGTCTTCCGGTCGCGTGGGTCGAGCAGCTCGTGCTTCACCCGGCCTTCGTCCTCGCCCTCGACCTGGAGCCGAGCCTGGTCGCGTACCCGAGTGATCCCCTCCGGGCTGGTCCCCTCGATGCGCGGCGCCGGGAGCGGCAACGTGCCGAGCGCGCGCCTCGTCTTGACGCCGTGCTCCTTCAGGCCCTCGCGCTGTCGCGAGGTGATGCCGGCGACGAGCGAGAGGTAGTCGTCACTCCGCCACCGTCCCAGGCAGTCGGTGATCCAGCGGCAGACGTGGCAGTGCTCGACGGGCTCCGGATAGGTACCGATCGGCGGGTAGGCGGCCGGGTTCGCGGCGCGGGTCGAGTCCAGCAGGTCGACGATCGCGGTCGTCGGACTGCGGTTGCCCTCCACTCCTGGGCCGGCACCGTCCGCGGCGGGCGAGCCGTCGCGATCGGGCCCGTTCGACTCGACCACGAGCGTGCCGTTCGAGTGGACGTCGATCTCCTCGCGCACGAACCGCTCGAAGCGCGCCTTCACGAGCCGGTAGTAGGCCATGTAGTCGGCGACACGGAGCTTTTCGATCTTGCCTGCGCTGCCCCCGAGTGCGACGTGGAGGAACTCCGGCTGGACGCCCTGGATCCGCTCCAGCTGGTCCACGTAGGAGCAGATCTGCAGCACCGCGCTTGCCTTGACCTCGTGCGCGAGCTTGGTGTCGGCGATCTCGTAGCTCCAGGGGCCCAGGATGCTCGGCCCGTCGACGCGGAGCAGAAAGTCGGCGTGCCCGCGCCACGTCCCGTCGAAGAACGCGGCCTGGTAGATGACCTCGTCGCCGCGCCGGATCGCCTCCAGCGTCTCACGCACCTGGCGCCGGAGCCGCTCGCCACTGTTCTCGCGCGTGCCTTCGGGCGCGTCGCCGGACGCGTCCGGGCGGATCTCGGTCACCTGTTTGCCCTGCGAGCGGAGGTGGTCGAGGTACCGCTGCTCGTGCTCGAAGCCCCGCTTCCGGATGGTGTCGAGTTCGGGGTCGTCTCGGTCCGGCCGCTGCACCTTGCCGGCCAGCGCAGCCCGCTCAAGGTTCGTCAGGTGAGCGCAGGCAAGGAACCCGACCAGGTCCGTGGCGGCATAGACCGATCTGCCCTCGACCTTGTGCATCGCCTACCCGGGAAGGTTCGCGACGGGGAGACGACCGAATGTGGCCTCGAAGCGGGAAAGAAGCTCCGACTCCGGGGCCTCGGCTTCGATAGCGTCGGTCCAGCAGACAACGAGCGCCCGGGCTCTCAGGCATTCCCCGCGGAACGCGTGATCCGGAGACTGCGCCAGATCGCCCCCCTCTTCCGTCGCCCCCGTCGGGCGACTCGCGCCCCAGACTACGGCGCCAACGACAAGGGCGCATGCGCCACGGGCAGTCGCTCCCGCGATCGCCGGTCGGCTCGTCCCGTCAGCGAGCTGACCAGTACCAGGCACGTCACGAGGAGCAGGCACGCGACGACGAAGGTCGCGTACGCAGTGACGATGACTCGTGCCATCGCGTCGCCGCGCGGTTCGCGTCTCGCATCCTGCTCCGTGACTCCTTCCATGCCTGCACTCTGCACCCGCGGCGTGCCACCTGTGTGTCACAGCCGAGTACGCGCGACGGGATGGTCGCGCCGGGCTGAGCGGAAGGGCGCGTGGGACGGCGCAGGACAAAGAAGAGAGCGGACCCGCGATGCCGCGAACCCGCCCTCCAGCTCGATCGGTGGGAGTCCTGACCGCCGTCAGGACGCTCGTGCTCCAGGATCAGTGCTTGTCGTACGTCTGCGCCTTGCCGGTGTACTCGGTCGGAACGTTGATGCGGCCGTACACCCCGACCGTCCAGTCGCCTGGCACGGGGGACGAGACGAGGACCGCTCGATGGTTGACCGACCCGATGTCGAGGAGCGCGGCCGAGACCGCGGCCTCGTTGCAATCCGGGTCGTACAGGACGAGGTAGATGAGCTGGTTCGGGTCCGCCCACTCGATCTCCGCGTAGACGACGTCCTCCCCTGCGTCCACGTTGAACTGGTGGTGGCTCAGGAGTCCCGTGGTGTCAGGGCACTCGCGCGCCAGCCAGGTGCTCGAGAGGACCGTCCCGTTGAACGGCTCGCTCCGGAGCAAGGAGAACTGCGGCGTCTTACCGTTGACCGACGGCGGGAAGTGGATCTTCCCCTTCTCGGCCGCCTGCACCGCTTCGAGCGCGTCGAGGTGCCCCATGCCGACCTCGAAGATCTCGTACTTCGGCATGTCGTCCGCGGTCCCTTCGAGGATGTCGATCACGTGCTGCGGCTGCAGCGCAGGTCGCGCCTCGAGCATCAGGGCGGCGACCCCGGCGACGTGCGGCGTTGCCATGCTCGTCCCCGACGCGTAGCTGTACATCGGGTACTCGGGGTCGGTGCCGTCGGCCATGACCACGGCCTGGCTGGACTTGGCGGCTTCGATGTCCTCGCCGGGGGCGGTCACGGTCGGTCGGTAGACGCCGATGCCTTCCCGCTGAGCGCGCTTGCGGTCCCAGTTATCGCCGATCCGTCCCCGCGAGCTGAACGAGGCGAGCTCGAGTTCCTTCGTGCCCGCCGCCACGCTGATGACCCACGGCGAGGCACTGTACGGGTTCAGCGTATCGGGGCCGCCCGAGTTGCTGGCGGCGAAGACGACCACCACGCCGGCGTCGTAAAGCGCCTTGGTGGCGACGTTGATCGGGTCGTCGGGGTTGTAGTCGGAGCCGTCGCAGCAGCCCCAGGAGTTGCTGCTGACGCGGATGTTCTTCTCCGGGTGGTCGAGGATCCAGTCGAAGCTGGCGAGGATGAAGCTGTCGACCAGGAACGCGCCCGCGTCGGTCTTGAAGCTCGTGATGGTCGCCCCTGGAGCGACGCCGGTGAAGCGCCCTTCGCTCGCGGTACCGAGCCCGGCGATCGTCGATGCGACGTGGGTCCCATGCCCGTAGGTGTCGCCGGTCGCGAGGGGCGTGAAGGTCATCGGCTCCTTGTCGAACGGGTTCCCGGCCGGCGCGTACTGCTCGACCTTCGTGCCCGCCGGGAGATCGGGGTGGAGCCCGTCCACGCCCGTGTCGATGACGGCGACGTTCACGCCGAGGCCGGTGTATCCCCGCGTCAGACCGGATCCCATCCGGACGTCGTCGGCCCCGACGAGGGCGACGCTTTCGTCGAGCACGAGCTCGTTCTGCTGGTCGTGCCAAAGGCTGCGGACCTCGGACCATGACGCGACCTCGCGGACCTGCCCGGCGGTCAACGTCGCGAACGCGACCGGCAGGCGCGAGAGCTTGGTGGCGCCCACGTCGAGCGCGTCGATCCGGTCCACGTCGTCCCGCGCGTCGAAGGTGACGATCGTCTGGAAGGTGTCGCCCGCGGCGGCGCCGCTGAGCCAGTCACGGAGGGGAGCCGAAAGGGTCGCGCCGTCCGCCGCGACGCTCCCGCCTGCGCCGGCGAACACCGTGGTTAGGGCGAGCGCGAGCGCGACACTCCACGTCGTCAGACGTCCCCTGCGCATACGGCCTCCTTGCGTGGATCGGAGAGAACGCCCGGACGGAGCGAAAGCGCCAGTGAAGGCGGCGGTCCGAGCACGTCGGTGCTTCCTTTCGCGGCATTTGACGCGCCGCGGCGCGTCATTTTTGCACGGGCAGTGGTGTCACCACAAGCATCTATCGCTCACTGGCGCCCGCGACGTCCTTGAGTCGACCGAGCTGACGGCGCAGGTGCCGGGCGGAGCGAGCGGGGTGACGACGGCGGACACGATCGACATCGACGCCGCCGTCGAGACGCTCGGCTCGGGGGCGGCCAGCTAAGCCGCGGGTGGCGGGGGACCCGAGGGTACGAGATGGGGCCGGGCGGATCAGACGGTGGTGAAGGGATCGGCGACGACGAGGGCATCGACGCGGGCGTCGACCACGGCGCCGACACGATCACGGGCGGGACCCCGAGCGCGCGGAGCGCCGGAGAGGGATCGAGCTAGGCGCCACTCGGCTTCGCGTCCCTCCCGCCGTCCGGATCCTGCGGCTCCACGCTCGGCGGCAGCTCCTTCTCGTAGCGGTCGTAACGGCGGTCGACGCGCATCCCGGCGCGCTCGTAGAGCCGGGTGGCGCCGGTCAGGCTCTGGGCGTCCACGGTGAGCACCACGCGCCTCTTGCCCCGACGCCACAGCTCGGCGAACGAATGAAGGAGCAGAGCCATCCCGAGGCCCGTGCGGCGAGCCGCGCGGAGCACGCCTAGCGTCTCCACCCAGCCCTCCTCGCCGTCTGTGGCGCACAGCGACCCGCCGACCAGGCGCCGGTCCGCTTCAACGAGGAACCACAGCGACGGGTCCATTTCGGGTGCGTCCATTCGCCGTGTCCGCCACGCCTCGAAGTCGAGCTCGGAGTGGTTCCAGTGGTCGCGGAACGCTTCGGTCATCACTGCGTAGACCGCGCGGTCGTCGACCCCTCGCTCGAGCGTCCGAACGGTCACCCCCTCGGGCCAGTCGGGCTCGCGCGGCGGACCATCGAGGTCGATCGCCATCCGGTAAAAGCTCCTCGTGTGCCGGTACCCCGAGCGCTCGAGAAGGTCGGCGGCATCGCGGGCGGCGTGTTGCACCCAATTCGCGATGACCGGTGGATGACCGACGGCGTTACCAGCGAGTTCGCTCGCGCGGCTCTCGGCGAGGCGTAGGAGGAGGCTTCCCAGGCCCCGCCGTCGGTGTCGCGGGTGCACCCAGCCCAGCCCCTCCGGAGCCCTTCCCTCGCGCTGCAAGAGGAAGAGCACGGCCGCCAGCTGCTGCTGGGGAGCAGTGACCAGCCAGGTGTCGGTGTCCAGGAGGAAGTCGCCGTTCCGGATCCCCTCGCGGAGATCGCGCTCCGTGAAGTCCTCGGCCCCTATGTCATGCGCGTCCGACTCACGGATCAGCTGCGCGACCGGCGGGATGTCGTCGGCGGTCGGGTGACGAACCCGGTACCCCTCGGGCAGCTCGACACCCGGCGTCGACGGCGGCAGCCCGGGGCGGGATGGGGCGACGGAGTCTGGCGAGATCACGACCGGGAGAGCCTAGGGCTCGGGCTGCCGGGCGGGCACCGTACGAACGTCGTATTTCTGTCCGCGCTGTGTCAGCCGGCACCGCGTTCGTCGAGCTCGGGTTCACCGTTTCATGTGCCGCTTCATCCAGGACTTGATCGCGGCCGCGGCCTCCACGTGCTGGATGTCCGTGTGCGGCTCGTGGTAGCCGCCGGGCAGGATCAGCAGCTCCTTGTCCGGGAACGCCACCCGGTCGAAGAACGCCTGACTGCCCTGCGGATCGTTCACGCGGTCGGCGCCGCCGTGCATCAGCAGCAGCGGCAGGGCCAGCCGTTCGGCGTTATCCATCGTCCGGAGGATGGCGCGCCGCGCCTCGGTAGCGAGTCGCGCCGAGATCCGGCGATGCGACAGTGGATCGTTCACGCGGGTCTCGAGGTCAATCGGGTCGCGTGTCAGGGCGGCGGTCTCGAGACCCAGGTCGACGGAGAAGGACGGCCAGACGACGGTCAGGATGCGCGCGAGCGCTTCGAGTCGAGGGCTCTCGACGCCCGTGGGCAGGAACGGCGGCGCCGATGCGATGACGCCTGCGAGACCGCTCGGTCGTGTGATGGCGAACTCGAGGACGACCAGCGCACCGAGGCTGTGCCCGAACAGGAATACCGGTGCGCCGCGCTCCTGACCCCGAACCACCTCGAGGAACGCTTCGACGTCATCGTGGTACTGGCGCCACCGGTCGACATGCCCTCGCTTCCCCGGCGACCGCCCGTTCCCGCGCAGGTCGAACCCATAGACGGCGAATCCGCGCTGCACGAAGAACCGCGCGAACTTCGCGTACCGCTCGATGTGCTCCCCGTGCCCGTGGACGACCGCGAGCACGGCCCGCGCGTGCTCTTCCCCCGGTCGCCACGATCGGAGATGGAGCTCGAGACCGTCGGCGGTGGGGAAGGTGCCGGCGTCCTGGCGCGAGGGATAGGCGCGGAGCGGGAGGGTCAGTGCCGACCGTTCAGCTGGGGCGAACGATCGCGCGGGCACGACCGGACGCGTCACATGTGCGAAGTCGGGTGGAGAGGGACCGACCGTGATGGGCGGCCGAGGCACCAGGCCTAGCCGATCCCCCCGTCGTCGCTCTTGTCCGTCCCCCCTCCCATGGGAAGGCCCACGTCGTCGGCGTCGCGTCCGTGGAGCGAGAACGCGCCGGGCGTGCCCTCCTCCTCGGGCACCGGCTGCCCCTCGGCCTGCTCGTCGAAACCGGTCGTCACGTTCGAGCCGCCCGTCGTGAGGACGCCGGCACCGAACGAGTCGTCATTGTCGAGCTCGTGGGACGGAAGCTGTGACAGCCGCTGCTGCTCCTCGTCGCTTGCCATCTCGCTGATCACGCCCGGAGTCTCGTCGAGCGCGCCGTGGGGCTGGTCGGCGTCACCCTCGGCTGGCCAGCGACCCACGTTCATCCCACCGCGTTCGTACTGGGCCATGTCGTCCTCCTCCGTTCGATGGTGCGTCCCGGCCGCTCGGCCAGAACACGAAGGATGTGCCCGGGGCCGATACGAGCGGCAGTCCTTTCGGCTGGGGGGCGTTGCGAACGCCGAACAACCGCGGCACGGCCGCCGCGGGCATGGTCACGAGTCTCGGACCGGAGGTCCCGGCCGCGGGGAACGGCGACGACGCGCCCGCGTCAGGCACCTGTCCGGCCAGACATATCGGTACCGCCTAGAGCACTAAGGAGAAGACTCCGTTGCACCGTCTCATCCTCATCCTTGCCGCGTTCCTCGTCTTCGGGGCGCCACCTCTTGGCGCCTCCGCGCGCTGGAAGGCGAAAAGGAAAGGGCCGGCGTTCGCCGGCCCTTTCCGTCTGGTGCGCCTCCGCGCTTACGCGCTTACGGCCCGGTGTACCGGAAGATCCACAGCCCGCTGTCGCGGTCGCTCCCGAGGATGAGCGGCTGCTCCGACTCATCGGCTGGGAGGCGGTGCACCTCCACGCCCCAGAAGTCGTTGCCGCCGGCGTCTATGTAGTGGCCGACCTCGCGGATGCGGCCCTCGTCGAACCGCACGACCCGGATCCCCGCGTCGTACCACGAGATGTAGCCGAGGTCCTGCTCCTTGTCCATCGCGACCTCGTGGACGGACATCGTCCGGAAGCCGCTCGCATAGGCAGGGTCGATCGTCTCCGGGAGCGCGTACGAGTCGAGCGTCTCGAGCGTGCGTCCATCGAGGAGATGGATGCCACCCCAACCGTCGAACGTGGTGTCCGCAGAGATTCGCTCGCCGAGTGTGCCGATCGCGGGCAGGTCGGCGCCGGGCGCGAACGTCGCAGACTCGGACGGGGTGTACTCCGCGTTGTCGTTGAACAGCCGGTGCGTCGCCTCATGCCCGATGCAGATCGCCGACGCCGTCACCGTGAAGACATGGCCGGCGGAGCCGCACGTGAAGGAGTTCGGGGTGAGCCCGTTTCGGGTGCCACCGTGGCTCTGGCCGATGACGACGTTGTCGTACCCCGCCAGCTGCCCCGACTCGACTTTCTTGGAGAAGAAGCAGACGCCTCGGGTGAAGACGACGGTCTTCGCCTCGCCGGGTGCCGCACTGACGCTGGAGGCCGGCGGGACTTCCGCGCGGTCACTGACCCCGTTCCCGTTCGTGTCCTCCTCGCAGCCGGAGCCACCCCAGATCGTCGGTCCCTGGACGACGCCGCCCGCGTACTTCGTCCCGATGGGCACGGTCCAGCTGAACTGCCCGCCGCCGTAGGAGCGCGCGTTGGGCCCGCTGGTGATCTGGAAACGGAGCCGATGCGGGGCGAAGTCCTCGTCGGTACCGATGATGTACCTGTTGTTGTAACTCCACTCGGCCTGGTGCGCGTTGCCCTCCGCAGGCGAGAAGCCCAGAAGCGCGTCCGGGTCCGGGTGGTCCGAATCGGTGACAAACTTCGGGTTCGCGGGATCGTTGACGTTGAGGACGATCCACCCTGCGTCCCAGTAGGACAGCAGCATCAGGTAGTCGTTGCGGACCTTCTTCACGACCATGTCGTGGAGGAACACGGACTCACCGTTCGCGAGCGGCGACTGCGCGTCCGGCCAGTCGAGGATCGACGCCTCCTTGATCACCGTCGGCTTCCGGGGGTCGGTGATCTCGAGGATGTCGACATCCGTCACTTCCTCGTTGTCCACGATGACGGCGAACGCGCGCTTGCCCGCTTGCCAGGCGAAGGCGCTGTGGATCTGGCGGGCACGAGCGAGCTTTCCCTCGTTCGTGTCGCCCTTGCCGATCGCAAGTGGCGTGATCTCCAGCGGGTTCGTGACGTCGTACAGCGACATCCCGCCCACGCGCGCGGGGTCCGTCCCGCAGTTCTCGTTGTTCGTGACCAGCACGTCGCCCCTGAACGACGGCGTGTTGAGGCTTACGACCTGCATCCCCTCGCCCGGATACGACTGCGGCGGGAATGCGGTGAAGCCGACCTCGACCGGGTTCGCGGGATCCGAGATGTCGACGACGTAGAAGCCGCCGACGCCACAGGGCGAGGTGTTGAGCCGACGAGCGGCGAGGTAGGCGTAGTCACCCTTGACCGCGACATCGGCGATGTGGGACGGCGACGCGCCACTCACCGTCACCTTGCCGACGAGCTCGACGTTGGAGCTCGACCCGGGCAGGTGCCCGCCAGGGGTGCCGTGCTGCTCGTCGTCGACCTGCGCCTCGAGCTGCTCCATCTCGAGCGGCGTGTCGGCGTAACCGTCGCCCACGCGGTGCGCGTGATGCCCCGGGTCCCCGTCGTGCGCGACCGCGACGCCGGCCGCGCCCGTCAGCAGGGCGGCGGCAAGCAGCGCCGTCCAGAACCGTTTGTGCACCGGAATCTCCTCCTCTGACCCCGGCGCGCGCCGGAGCTCCCTTGGTCCGCGACTACCGTCGCCGGACGCTGCTGGGAATGCCCTATTTCTTCCTTTCTATTCGCTGTTCTTCGGAGGCCGGGGGTGGGGGGTCAGCGCGGGACTCGTCGCCTGGCCGAGAATGGTCCACGACGTCGCGCGGACGTCGCGCGGACGTCGCGCGGACGGATGGAGGACGCACGCGTGCTGATCGGGTTCAAGACATCACCGCAGGGGGTCGACTGGCCCACGCTCGAGTCGGCCTGGGCGGCGGCGCGCTCCCTGGACGTCTTCGACTCGGCCTGGATGAACGACCACCTCTCGCATCCGCACGAGGAGCGCCACGGACCGATCTTCGAGGCGTTCACGGTGCTCGCAGCACTCGCGCACCACCTGCCCGGCAAGTGGCTGGGCCACCTGGTCCTCTCGAACACGTTCCGCCACCCATCCGTCCTCGCCAAGCAGGCGACGGCGATGGACCACATCACCCACGGGCGATTCGTCCTCGGATTGGGGGCAGGCTGGCACGAGGGCGAGCACGACTCGTTCGGGATCGAGCTCCCCCCGGTGCGTGAGCGGTTCGACCGGTTCGAGTCCGCCCTCCGGGTCATCCGCGCCCTGTTCGCACCCGAGGCGGCGGAGCCACCGGGAGTCGACCTCGACGCACCGCCGTACGCCCTTCACCAGGCGACGAACGAACCACCTCCACTCACCCCCGGCGGCCCCCGCATCTGGGTCGGGGTCGGGAAGCCGCGCGGCTTCGCGCTCGCGGCTCGGTACGCGGACGGCTGGAACTACGTGGGCGATTCGGTCGAGGAGTTCACCGAGCGGCGCGACGGCGTGCTGCAGGCGTGCGAGTCGATCGGGCGCGACCCCGCGTCGCTGACGACCTCGGTGCAGACCGAGGCGGGCGGGAACGCGAGAGAGCGGCGCGAGGCGGTCGAGCGAGCGCTGGCGTTCGCGCGAGCAGGATGCGACCACCTGATCTTCCGCGCGCCGACCGAGCTCGGTGCCGCAGCCCTGGAAACGCTGGCACGCGAGGTGGCCGAGCCTCTGAGGGAGCGCCTTCGAACCTGATCTCCCCGGCGGTGCCGGAGCCTCCCACCGACGACGTCCGGAGCTGATCGCGGCGGGAGGTGCCAAGGGATCGCCGACCGCGCCGCTTGCCAGCTCCCTACGTCATTCGGCCGATACGGGTTCGGCCGAGCGTCCCGTGCACCCCTGTGCCGATCGTCGGGGTCTGTGTTCCTGCCTTTGCCCGATGGAAGTGGCTCACGACTGGACGAACCTTCGACCCAGCCGATCGTCTTCACCGGCGAGCGGCGCGGGACCTGTCGGCGGTTCGACAGGTGAGCCGTCAAGCAGCTGGTCGACCGGGCACAGAAGTCACAGCAGTCTGGGCCACGACAAGCGGTCGAGAAGACACAAGAGCACACAGGGGAGGTCTCACGTGCAGGTCCAGGAAAGCAGCCGCGACAGGCAGGTCCGGGTCGCGCTCGCCATCGGCGTCGTTGTCCTGACGCTGACGACGTCCGTCATCCACTACACACTCGGCGGATCCTCGACACTGATGGGGCTGCTGTTCTTCGGGAACGCCGCCGCCTACGCCGGCCTCGCCGCGGCATTCGTCGCGCCGATCGCGCTCGCGGAGCGGTTCCGGTGGCTGACCCGGCTCGCGATCATCGGCGTCGCCTTCGGCTCGATCGGTGGCTGGGTCCTGTTCGGCGCGCGGTACGACATCGCCTACCTCACGAAGGGCATCGAACTCGCGCTGGTCGCGCTTCTCCTCGTCGACGCGTACCGCGTCCACGGCAGCCCGGCTGACATCGCCGAGCGGATCCTCGTCCAGCTTCGCGCCCGCCGGCAGCCGGCGGAGGCCTGAGCCCGGACTCGCACCAGAACGTTCCCTCCGGGACCGGGTGGGGTCGATCCCGCTCCTCCTGCCGGGCCGGCTCTCCCAGCCGGCCCGGCACCTCCGTAGCATCCCAGGGCTTCTGGGGAAGCCAGGAACGATCGCGGCCGGTATCCTCGGGAGCCCGGCCGCGACCCTCCTCGAGAGCCCGGCGTCGCGGACCGACCAGTTGACACCCGAGCCACCACTCGATAGGAGGCTGCTCCGTTGCACCGACTCCGGCTGATCGTTATCTCCACAGGCCTGACGCTCTTCCTCGCCGCGTGCGGCGGGGGCGGAGGCGGCGGGCAGGGTGGCGCGGAGGCCCG
>JADDQH010000090.1 GCA_016781485.1 Chloroflexota bacterium
CGCCCTCCTGGACGTCGCCGCCGCTCGCAAGCCCGCCACCGCCGCTGGACCGGCCCTCGTTGCCGGCGGGCTGCTCGCCACTCGCCCCTGTCGACTCGGGCTTCGACGCGTGCCACTGCCTTCCGTCGCGGCCCGCCTGCGTCTCGTTCTCGCTCCCCAGGTCGCTCGGATCCGCACCGTTCGCGTTGATCGTGGGATGGTCAGCCATCGTCGTGTTCCTACCTCACCGGTGTCGAAGCGAGCATCTGGTCCGCCTTCTCCTCGATCTCGCTGATCCGGAACGGCTTGCCTCGGACCTTGTTCAAGCCCTCGGCATCTACCAGGTACGTCCCCCTGATCAGCAGGCGCAACTGGCCGAGGTTGATCTCGGGGATGAGCACGCGGCGGTACCGGTGCAAAACGGTGCCCAGGTTGCTGGGGAATGGATTGAGGTGGCGAAGGTGGGCGTGAGCAACGCTCCGACCGCGACCCTGGAGCCGCTCGACGGCGGAGCGGATCGCGCCGTACGTCGACCCCCAACCCAGCACGAGGAGCTCGCCCTCGTCCGGGCCGTAGACCTCGACGTCGCCGATGTCGGCGGCGATGCGCGCCACCTTCTCGGCCCGAAGCATCTGCATCCGATGGTGGTTCTCGGGGTCGTAGCTGACGTTCCCGGTCACGTCCTGCTTTTCAAGCCCGCCGATGCGGTGCTGGAGACCGGGGGTCCCGGGGACCGCCCAGGGCCGGGCGAGCGTTTCGGGATCGCGAGCGTACGGACGGTACGTCTGCGGGTCCGTGTGGTTCTCCACGCCGATGCTCGGCAGGTCCTGGAGCGACGGGATCTTCCAGGGCTCCGCGCCGGTGGCAAGGAAGGCGTCCGAGAGGTAGACGACGGGCGTCATGTACTTGAGCGCGATCCGCCACGCCTCGATGGCGTAGTCGAAGCATTCGGCCGGTGTCGCCGGCGCCACGACGGGCATCGGGGAATCGCTGTTACGCCCGAACAACGCATGCAGCAGGTCCGCCTGCTCGGTCTTGGTGGGCATCCCGGTGCTCGGGCCGGCGCGCTGCACGTCGACCACGACGAGCGGCAGCTCGACCATGACGGCAAGACCGAGCGCCTCGCTCTTGAGCGCAAAGCCCGGTCCGGACGTCGCCGTCATCCCGAGCGCGCCTCCGTACGAGGCACCGATGGCGGCGCCGATCGCGGCGATCTCGTCCTCGGCCTGGAACGTGCGCACTCCGAAGTTCTTGTATCCGGAGAGCTGGTGGAGGATGTCGCTCGCGGGCGTGATCGGGTAGCTGCCGAAGAACAGCGGCCGATCGGAGAGCTTCGAGGCGCTGACGAAGCCGAGCGCCGTCGCCTCGTTGCCCATGATGTTGCGGTACTTGCCGGGCGGCAGCGTGGCGGGCCGGACGCGGTAGTGGGTGTGGAAGATCTCCGTCGTCTCGCCGAACGCGTAGCCCGCCTTGAGCGCGCGCTTGTTGGCCTCGGCGATCGTCGGCTTCTTGCCGAACTTGTCGTCGATCCACCGGAGCGTCGGGTCCATGCTCCGCTCGTACAGCCAGAACATGATGCCGAGCGCGAAGAAGTTCTTGGTCAGGTCGACCTGCTTGCTCGTCATGCCGAGCCCCTCGAGCGATCGCGCGTTGAGGGTGCTGATCGGGACCTCGAACACGTTGTACTGCTTCAACGAGCCGTCACCGAGAGGATTGCTCGTGTAGCCCGCCTTGGTGAGGTTCTGCGTCGTGAACGCGTCGCTGTTCACGAGGAGGGCGCCGCCCGCGGGCAGGTCGCCGATATTCGTCCTGAGGGCGGCAGGGTTCATCGCGACGAGTACGTCGGGAGCGTCACCCGGCGTGTGGATGTCGCTGCTCGAGAAGCTGATCTGGAAGCCGCTGACCCCGGGAAGCGATCCCGCGGGTGCGCGGATCTCGGCGGGGAAGTCCGGCAGTGTGCTGATGTCGTTGCCGTAGATCGCGGCCGTCCGCGTGAACTGGTTCCCGGTCAGCTGCATCCCGTCGCCGGAGTCGCCGGCGAAGCGGATGGTGACGCGGTCGAGCTCCTGGACGTTGCCCAGCTCGCCGACTCGGTCGATCGTGGTCGTCACGCCCCTTCAGGTGCCTCCATCAACTGGTGTGGCCGCGGTGGCAGGTTGAGGATCTCCTGCGGGAACGCCTCGGCGACGTACTCGAGGATGTCCTGCTGCCGCACCACCCCGGCGACGTTTCCCTCCTCGTCGACGACCGGAAGGTTCCGATACCCGCCGCGATCCATCAACTCCATCGCGTCGCCGACGGTGGCATCGAGGGCGAGCGTCTGAGGGTCCGGCGTCATCACAGTCTCGATCGGAGAGTCCCCGTCGACCTGCTTTCCCAGCGCCTTCCGGAGGACATCCCTCTCGGTCACGATCCCGACGACACGCTCCCCGTCGCACACGAGCAGGGGGTCACCGCCTGCTTGTTGCATCCTTCGCAAACCATCGCGGAACGGCGTATCCGGAGCGGCGACGAGCGGCGTGCGTGTGCTCACCGCCTTGAGCTTCTCGCTCCGCAGGCTCGCACGGCTGGCTCGCTCGGTCGTGTTGCCGAGACTCTTGGTCCCGACTTCACCGCTCAAATCGTTCGTCCTCGCAACTCCTCGGACTCATGATTCTACTCTCGTCGCTGCGATGGCCCCGACCGCCCGCGACGGCTGGCACCACGACGGGTGGCGGCGGCGCCCGTACATCGCCGATGGCAACGCTTCGCTGGTAGCATCGGCCGCCGTGACGACAGGTGCCAGGAGTATCGACGGGGCGGCGACGAGGACGGCGGGAGGGGGACACGCCCGCCTGCTCGGGTTCACGCTGGTCATCCTGTCAGCGTGCGGGTACGGGTCCGGGCCGCTGTTCGCGAAGCCCGTCTACGCCGCCGGACTCGACTGGTTGACGCTGCTCGCCTGGCGATTCCTGTTCGGAGTCGTCCTCTCGTGGGCGTGGGTCCTGGCCTGGCCTGCGAACAGGGCCGCCCTGCGTCGCATCTCGCCGCGTCGGACCGCCGCGCTCCTCGCGCTCGGGGCGCTGTTCGTCGGGAATTCCGCTGCTCATTTCGCCTCGCTCGAGACGGTACCCGCGTCGCTCGCCGCGCTGATCCTCTACATCTACCCGGCGCTGGTCGCCGTGATCTCGATCCGTTTCGGTCGTCGGCTGGAAGGCCGACGGGCGTGGGTCGCCCTTGCGATCGCCACGCTCGGCGTCTCCCTGTCGCTCGGTGGGATCGATCCGACGAATGCGCCGCCGGTCCATGGCCTGGTGCTGATCATCGCGTCCCCCGTCATCTACTCCATCTGGATCGTCCTCGCGGCACGCGTCGGGGGAGAACGCCCCGGGCGACCGGAGCACCCCGCACAGGAACCACCCATCGAGCCGCACGATGCCCCTCCCGTGCTCGAGATCGAGGCGCGCTCGGCGGCCGGTGCGCGAGAAGTGGGCGGGCAGCACGCCGCCGAGGAGACGGAACCGGCGATCGCGGCTGCGATCCTGATGACCTCGACAGCCGTGCTGTACTGGGTCGCAGCGATGATCACCGGACGACCCACGGATCCAGCTCGCATCCCCGCCCAGGCGTGGCCGGCCCTGTTGGGACTCGGCATCTTCACGACGGCGATCGCGATCCAGGCGTTCTACGCGGGCGCGCGTCGCATCGGAGCAGCACAGGCCGCGCTCGTGAGCACGGTCGAGCCCATCTACACCATCGCGCTTGCCACGCTGCTGTTCGCCGAGCGACTCACCGCCATCCAGGCTCTGGGCGGGGTCCTCGTCATCGCCGCGGTCGTGCTCGCACAGACGGGCCGGGAACAGCAAGGGGGACGACTTCGTGCCGCTGCCGACCCCGCCTAGCGCCTCGCCCGTGCTGCCCCAGGCTTCAGCTGCCGCTGCCATCTCCTCGCGCCGCCTCATGTGCTCGCACCGTCCACCCCTCCCGGCCGCGGCGCGAGTCCCGGGGACATCGCCGTGCGCCTGATCACATACCGGGAGGCCGGGCGCGAGCGACTCGGCCTCGTCACCGGCGACCACGTCCGCGCGGCGGCCGACGTCCTGCCTGACGCACCGGGGACGATGGCCGAGCTGCTCGCACGCGACGACACGCTGCGAGAGCTACAGGAGGCAGCGGCAGAACCGGCGCCGGCGGCCGAGAGCGCCCGAGCCGGTCGCCGCCTCGAGGAGATCGAGCTGCTGGCGCCCGTGCCACGCCCTGGAAAGATCGTGGCCGTCGGGCTGAACTATCACGCGCACGCCACTGAGCAGGGCATCGAGCCCCCGACGCAACCGACCGTGTTCGCCAAGTTCCCGACGTCGGTCGTCGCCCACGAAGCGACCGTGAGCTGGGACCCGGAGTTGGCCGGCCAGGTCGATTACGAAGCGGAGCTGGCGGTGGTGATCGGGCGGACCGCCAGGCGGGTCCTCGAACGCGACGCCCTCGAGTACGTGCTCGGGTACACGTGCGCCAACGACGTGACGGCCCGCGACCTGCAGCGAGGCGACCGGCAGTGGGTGCGCGGGAAGTCGCTCGACACGTTCTGCCCGCTCGGGCCCGTACTCGTGACAGCCGACGAGATCCCCGACCCGCAGGCGCTCGCGATCAGCTGCACGGTTTCCGGCGAGCGGCTGCAAGAGGCGTCAACCGGCGACATGATCTTCGGCGCGGCGTCACTCATCGCGTTCTGCTCGCGCGCCTTCACGCTCGAGCCCGGTGACGTCCTGCTCACCGGGACACCATCGGGTGTCGGCGTCTACCGCGACCCGCAACGGCTGCTCCGAGACGGGGACGAGATGACGGTCGAGATCGAGCGGATCGGGCGACTCGTGAACCGCTGCCGCACGACGGTCGGCGACCGCTAGCCGCCGCCGTTCCTCCTCACACCAGTCTGGCGCGCTCGGCGTCCCATCGCTCGAGGAACGCGTCGATGGAGGGCGAGATCGGTTCGGCCAGCTCCGTATCCAGGACGTCGAGCGTCTTGAGCCCGTTCCCCGTGATCACGAGGACCGTTTCGTCGTCCTCCCGCACCTGGCCGCTCTCGACCGCAGCCGCCAGCGCTGCGAGCGTCACGCCGCCCGCGGTCTCCGTGAATACGCCTTCCGTTTCCGCCAGCAGCCGGATCGCCGCGACCGTCGCGTCGTCCTCTACGCCCGCGATCAAGCCTCCGCTCGATCGAGCCAGGTCGACGGCGTACCCTCCATCCGCCGGCGTTCCGATCGCGAGCGAGCGGACGATCGTCCGCGGCTCCGCGACCGGTCGGATCAGATCCGAGCCCCGTCGGTACGCGTCCGCGATCGGTCCGCACCCCGCCGCCTGTCCCCCGACGTAGCGGGGTGCAGCAGAGCTGAGGAGTCCGGTCGCGACGAGTTCCCCGAACCCCTTGGCGAGCTTCGTGTACAGGGAACCGGACGCGAGCGGCGCCACGACGACGTCGGGGGCCCGCCACCCCAGCTGCTCGGCGATCTCGAACGCGAGCGTCTTCGACCCTTCGACGTAGAAGGGGCGAAGGTTGACGTTGACGACGGCCCAGCCCTCCAGCTCGTCGGTGAGCTCGAGGCACAGCCGGTTCACGCCGTCGTAGGGACCCTCGACCGGTACGACCGTCGCGCCGAGCGCCTGCGCCTGCGCGATCTTCGCGCGCTCGAGGTCGGCGGGAACGAACACGACGGCGCGGAGCCCGAGTCTGGCCGCCGCTCCCGCGACCGCGCCGGCGAGGTTGCCGGTGGAGGCACACGCGAGGGTGTGGAAGCCGAAGTCGCGAGCACGAGCGGCGGCGACGGCAACGACGCGGTCCTTGAACGAGAGTGTCGGGTTCCGCGAGTCGTCCTTGATCCACAGGCGGGAGAGCCCGAGGCGGGAAGCGAGGCGCGGCGCCGGCAGGAGCGACGTCAGCCCGAAGCGGTATCCGTCCGCGGGAGGCGCCTCGACGGGCAACAACTCGGCGTACCGCCAGATCGTCGGTGGTCGCTGCGCGATCACCTCCCGCGTCAGGCGCCGCGCGACGTCGGGCAGGTCGTATGTCGCTTCGACGGGACCGAAACAGCGCGTGCAAACGAAGTTCGGGCCGAGCGGCGCGGGCGCGGCGCAGGCACGGCAGCGGAGGCCGCTGAACCCGGGGCTGAACGACGGCGCGGCCGCGGAAGCCGGGTCCTCGGCGGATCCGTCGGCGACGACAGTGCCGTCGCGGGAGGCGAGTGTCAGGGTGGGGGCGATGTCGTCAACGGCGGGCATGAGATCTCCAGTCAGGGCGAGCGCGGGCAGGGGGAACGAGAGGAGGATCGGCGGCGCCGTCGGAAGGCTGGCGACCAGAGGTCGAAAGCCAAAAAGAGAGGCCGCGGCTCGTTCGAGCTCGCGGCCCTCAGAGGAAGGTGTCCTGGTCCGGTCAGACCTGGACGCTGCCCTCCACTCGACGGGGCCGCCCGCGCATCGCCATGAGGATCTCGTGCGGTGACATCGCCGCCAGTATCACACGTTCGGGCTCGGGAGGCCCGCGACGGCAGGCCGGGCCCTCAGGCTGCGGCCAGCGCGGACTCGAAGATCGCGAGCGCTTGGCGGATCTCGTCGGTCGTGACGTCCAGCGGGGCGACCCAGCGCACGACGTTGTGGGGCGACCCTGACGTCAAGAGAAGGAGGCCGGCGTCGGCACAGCGAGCGATGACACGATCAGCCAGCGACTCATCCGGGCTCTTCGACGTGCCATCCGTCACCAGCTCGAGACCGATCATCAACCCGGGCCCACGCACGTCGCCGATCCGCTCGTCACGCTCCTTCAGCCGCCGCAGCCCGCTGCTCAGCTCGCGGCCGCGCGCGGCGGAGTTCTCGACCAGACGCCCGTCGCGGATCGTTTCCAACACGGCGATCCCGGCAGCGCACGAGACCGGGTTGCCGCCGAACGTGCTGCCGTGGGCACCACGGCCCCATCGCTCCTGTAGGTCGCGACGAGACACGATCGCGGACAGCGGGAGGCCGTTCGCGATCGCTTTCGCGAGGCAGACGACGTCGGGCACGATGCCGGCATGCTCGAAGCCCCACATCCGTCCCGTCCGGCCGTACCCGCACTGGATCTCGTCCGCGACGAGCAGGATCCCGTGGTCGTCGCAGACCTGGCGGAGCGCGCGGAGGAAGGCCACCGGCGCCGGGTGGTAGCCGCCCTCGCCCTGCACGGGCTCGATGAGGATGGCGGCCACGTGCTCGGGGTCTACCTGCTCCGCCAGCAGGCGATGCAGATCGGCCAGCGCAGCTTCCGTCGCCCTCGCCTCGTCGCCTCCGAACTCGCGGTAGGCCCGCGGGAAGCTGGAGAGGTAGACCGACGGCAGGAGCGGCTCGTGACCGACGCGATAGTCGAGGTTGGACGTCGTCGCGCTGAGGGAGCCGTAGGTACGGCCGTGGAAAGCGCCGGTGAAGGCGACGATCGCTGGCCGGCTCGTCACACGCCGCGCCAGCTTCATCGCCCCCTCGATCGCCTCGGTCCCTGAGTTCCCGAAGAAGACGGTGTCGAGCGGGTCCGGTAGCGCGTCGGCGATGAGGGACGCGAGGCGGTCGACCGGCTCGAAGTAGCCGAGACCGTTCGAGGCGTGGACGAGGCGGTCGACCTGGTCGTGGATCGCGGCGGTCACGGCGGGATGCCGATGGCCAAGGACCGTCGTCGCGATCCCGCAGGCGAAATCGAGGTACGCGCGCCCCTCCGTGTCGTACAGGTGGTGCCCTTGACCGTGGCTCCAGATGCGCTCGAAGTAGCGCGCCATCACGGGGGAGAGATGCCCGGAGAGCGCCGCATGATCGGGCAGGATCGTTTCGGCCATCGGGAACCTCAGTAGCGGCGTCCGCGCTGACGCTCGATCGAGAAGCGCGCAGTGTCCGCGATGATCATCACCGCCATCGTCCCGGCCTGGACCGGATCGGTGACCACAAGGTCGGCGACGGCGGGCACGGAGCCCGCCATGTTGAGTGCCACGACCGGTATCCGAGTCTCACGCAGCTCCTGCACGGCGCGGGCGATGTCACCGCCCATGATGGCGCCCGCCAGGACGAGGATATGGGCGCGGGGCAGGTCGGCGACGGCTCGCACTGCCGCCGCGATGTCCTGCTCACCGACGAGCGGGATCGTGTCCACGCTGATCCGTTCGCCCCTCAGGTTGTGTCGGTCCGCCTCGCTGACCGCCCCCAGGTTCACCTGGGCCACCTGCGCCCCGCCGCCGATCACGATGACGCGCTTCCCGAAGATCCGGCCGAGCGTCTCGCGCGCCTCGACCGTGCGGACGCCGTCGGCGGTCCGCACGAGATCCGCGGCGAGCTCGCGCGCAACGCCCGTCACCTCGACGTCGATCACGCTCACGACGTCCGGTTCGCCCCTGGTGCTCGGGAACCTCGTCACGGCCTGGATCGCGGCGCCCCCCTCCTCCAGCCGCCCTAGGATCTCGAGGAGTCGAGCCTCTGCCCCGACGCGGATGCTTACCGCGGCGCGGGAGGCTGGGGTCAGCGGCTGATCGAGGGAGTTCACGGTGAGGGGTCGGAACGTCTCATGCTGTGTCCTCCGAGTCCGTCCCGCGACTATTGCATCTCCTCAGGCCGGCCGTATAGTCCGCCCAGATGACGCTTCTTCGACCCGCTCCATCCGAGACCGCACAGCCCGTCGCTCCGCGTCCACGGGGGCAGGCGCGGATCCGCGTGGCCGTGGTGGGCGCCTCCGGGTACGCGGGCGCCGAGCTCGTGAGACTGCTCCACCGGCATCCGGACGTCGACATCGCGGGACTCACGGCCCGGAACCGCGACGGGAAGCCGATCGGCGACGAGCATCCCCACCTCGCAGGGACGCCGTACGTCCTCGACGCCACGGTCGCTCAGGCGGACGCCGTCTTCTTCGCGCTGCCGCACGGTGCCTCGTCCGAGCAGGTGCCGACGTTGGCTGCGGACGGAGTCGCCGTGATCGACCTCGGCCCGGACTTCCGGCTCCACGACCCGACCGACTACCCCCGTTGGTACGGCTTCGAGCACCCGGCTCCGGCGGCGCTCGCGGACGCCGTCTACGGGCTCCCCGAGCTCCACCGAGACGAGCTCCGCTCGCTGGCGGCCCGTCCGACCCGCATCGTCGGCTCGCCCGGCTGTTACCCCACGGCGTCCCTGCTCGCGGTCGCGCCGCTGGCGCGTGCCGGGCTCATCGCCGATCTCGTCATCGACGCCAAGAGCGGCGTGTCCGGAGCCGGCAGCGAGCCGAGACCGGAGCTGTCGTTCAGCGCCGTGAACGAGAGTGTCCGGGCGTACGGAACGAAGGGGCACCGGCACGTCGCGGAGATCGAGCAGGAGCTGGCCGGACTGGTGCCGCACGCCGCCACGCTGGTGGACGCGGACGGCGTTGCTCGAGACGTCACTTTCGTCCCGCACCTCATCCCCATGACGCGCGGGATCCTCGCGACGACTCACATCCGGCCGACCCGGCGGGTCACGCAGCCCGAGCTCGAGGAGCTCTACGCCGAGGCGTACGAACAGGAGCCGTTCGTCCAGGTCGTCGACAGCCCGCCTGAGACCAAGCACGTCCTGGGCAGCAACCTGTGCCGTGTCCACGTCCATCACGACGACCGGACCGGGCGGATCCTCGCGATCGCGGTCATCGACAACCTCGTGAAGGGTGCCGCCGGGCAGGCGATCCAGGCGTTCAACCTCCTCCACGGGCTCCCGGAGACCGCCGGACTCGAGCAGCTGCCGCTCGCGCCCTGACGGCCGTGGACGGCGACACGACGCGCGACGCGGTCGACGCGAGGCGTCGGGCCGACCGTCTCGCGCCCCTCCCCGACCTCCTCCCGCCGGCGGTCGCCGAGCCGGTCGTGCCGACAGGGTTCTCGCTTGCCGGTCGCGCGATCGGGATCAAACCCTCCGG
>JADDQH010000091.1 GCA_016781485.1 Chloroflexota bacterium
GACGAACGGTGCCGGGCCGCGGCGGGCGATCACGACGACGTAGGCGAGCGCCAGGACCGCGAACGCGCCGAGCGCGAGGCGCCGCAGCTGGTCGAGCTGCGGCGCGGGCACGATCGCCAGCGACGATGGGTCGGGAAGTCCGAGATCCGAGAGGAGCGTGAGCAACCCCAGGACCGCGGCGACGAAGGCCGTGAAGCCGACGTACCCGCGCGTGGCGTCGGTCGATGCCTGCGCGGCTGCGACGAGCGCGAAGCTACCGAGCGCGAGCGCGAGCAGCACCGTCCAATTGATGTAGGCGAGCCCCTGGGCGATCGACTGCGAGGGCATGGCCGGAGTGTATCGGCAGTAGGTCGGCGGCCTGCGCCGCGTCGCAGCCGGTGGCGGCCGTCGTGTCTACCATTCGTCATGAGGGACAGGAGGCAGGAGGACGCTTGTGATGCCCGGTCGGATCGACTTCACCTGGTACGGCCACGCGTGCATCGAGGTCGTGACCCCGCGGGACCTTCGCGTCCTCATCGACCCCTGGCTCGGGAATCCCCGTTCGCCCCGGAACGCCGGCTCGATCGAGCGGTGCGACGTCATGCTCGTGACGCACGGCCACTCAGACCACCTGGGCGAGGCGGTAGAGATCGCGCGCCGGACGCGACCCGTGTGGCCGGCCATCCACGAGCTCAGCCTGTGGCTCGCGGAACAGCTGCCTGACGCCGGAGACGACGTCGTCGGGTTCAACAAGGGCGGCACGGTCGAGGCCAAGGGCCTGAGCGTGACGATGGTGACAGCCGACCATTCAGCGGGGAACTGGTCACAGGAGGGCCGCGTGCCCCTCTACCTCGGTGAACCCGCGGGGTTCGTGGTCCGCCTCGAGGACGGCACGAGCTTCTACCACGCTGGTGACACGGCGTTGTTCGGTGACCTTGCGCTCATCGGTCGCCTCCACGCGCCCGATGTCGCCTTCCTGCCGATCGGCGGGCACTACACGATGGGACCGCGCGAGGCGGCCATGGCCGTCGGGATGCTCGGGGTGCAGCGGGTGGTCCCCGTCCACTACGGCACCTTCCCGATCCTCGCGGGGACGCCGCAACAGCTCCGCGACGAGCTGACTCGCCTGGGGCTCGGCGACGTCGAAGTGATCGCGCCCGAACCGGGGGAGGCGACGTCGGCATGAACCTCCAGCTGGGCAGGCGGACCGGTGCGTCGGCCCGATCATCGGCGACCGGAACCTGTACGGTCAGGTGATCAGTGAAGATGCGTCCGGCAGGGCCGACCGGCACCAGGTGGAGGATCCGATGGCTTGGTCTCGCCTGACTGCGCCGGCACCCGACGGGGCCCTCGCCGGTGCTGCCGCCTCCGGCGCGTCTCGCGTCAATGACTTCATGCGGCAGCGGATCCGCGACAGCATCGAGGTGAAACAGGCGCTCGCGGAAGAGCTGGACGAGTCGATGCGGGTCGGCGTCGCGCTCATCGACGCGTTCCGGGGAGGCCATAAGCTGCTGCTGTTCGGGAACGGAGGGAGCGCCGCCGACTGCCAGCACATCGCGACGGAGTTCGTGGCAAAGCTTCGGATGCACCGCCGTGCGTTGCCCGCGGTCGCGGTCACGGTCGATACGTCGGCGTTGACCGCGATCGGGAACGATTACGGCTTCGAGGAGCTGTTCGCACGTCAGGTCGAGGCGCTCGGGACACCCGGGGACGTGGCGATCGGGATCTCCACGAGTGGCAGCTCGGAGAACGTCCTGCGGGGGCTACGAGCGGCACGTGCCGGCGGCCTCGTGACCGTCGCCTTGACGGGCGCCGGCGGCGCCGGGATGGCCACCGAGGCCGACTACTGCGTAGTCGTCCCGTCGTCCGACACGCAACGGGTCCAGGAGTCGCACATCCTCCTCGGTCACATCTGGGCGGAGCTGGTCGAGCAGGACCTCTTCGGCGCGCCTGGCTGACCCAACGGCCGCGGCCCACCGCATGGGTCGCTCTCGCGACTGCCCCGGCCCTCCGGCCCCGAACGACGGTCAGGGGCGGATGAACCCCCTCCCTGCGAGGCACTGGACGATCCGGAGCGCGTTGTCACGGGGTGTGTGTGAGACGGTGTCGAGCGTCACGTCGGGCGCCTCGGGCGGCTCGTACGGGTCGTCGATCCCCGTGAAGCCGTGGAGCTCGCCCCGGCGCGCCTTCGCATACATGCCTTTCGCGTCGCGGCGCTCGCACACTTCCAGCGGCGTGTCGACGAACACCTCGAGGAAGCGGTCCTCGCCGATCATCGCCCGGACGTCGTTGCGGGCAGCCCGGTAGGGGCTGACCACGGCACATACGACCGTCCCGCCGTGCTTCACGATCTCCGACGCCACGAAGCCGATCCGACGGACGTTCGTGTCCCGGTCCGCCCTGCTGAACCCGAGCCCCTGTGACAGTTCCGTCCTCACCACGTCACCGTCGAGCAGCGTGACCTGACGTCCGCGCTCAAGAAGGAGCGTGGTGAGCACTTCCGCGGTCGTCGACTTCCCGGCGCCGCTCAACCCGGTGAACCAGACGCAGACACCCTGTCGGTGTCTCGGTGGATGCGCCTCTGCGAGGATCTCGGCGACCTCGCGCCGTGTCCGCCCGGTCCCGCGTCGCTCCAGGGAGCCGTTCACGGGGACCGCCCGCACACCAAGCTCCGACGCGTGGCGCTCGAGGAGTCGACCAGCCTCCCCTGGTCGGTAGAACGGCCTCCCCGTGGAGTCGAGACCGTCGCCGGCATGCTCGCGGCCGACGAGAAGCGCGTTCGCGCCGTGGTTCCGCTCCACCACCGCGTTCCAGATCGCCTCGCGCGGTCCGCCGAAGCGGGTGGCGAGGGGGAGGAGCGAGAGGAGGACGGGATGCCCCGAGAACGCACGGGCCGCGAGCGCACGATGCGCCCGGATCGTGGCGAAGTGCGCGACATCTCGGGCACCCGCGACTCCCGCCGATGCGTGGATCAGCAGCGCGGCCCGGGCGTCCTCCATCGCACGCTTCGTTGCGCGCTCCGCCGTCGCCGTCAGCGGTCCCGACGCGATGTGAGCGACGACATTCGAGCGTCCGAGGGAGGCGAGCCGCGCACGAGTCTCCGCCGGCGTCAGCCGCAGCTCCTGGAAATCGTAGTGCCGTGGCAGCTGGAGGACCCGAAGCACTCCGGAGACGTACAGCTCGCCCCAGCGATGCATCTCAGCGACGATCGGGTGGCGGACGTCGCGCGTCCCGTATACGGCGTCCGCCTCGCGGCCACGCTCCCAGCTGTAGACCTCATCGATCGTCATCACCGCCAGAAGGTCGTTCTTGGCGTCGCGGAGCGCGACCTCGCGGGCGCGGTCGGCGAGGGAGCGGCGATGGACTGGCAGCGTCACGGGGATCCCGAACAACCGTCCGTCGGCAAGGCGCATCTCGCTCAGGACAGCGTCGTAGTCGGCGCTCGACATGAACCGGTCGAGTGGGGATAGCGCACCCGTCGCGAGCAGCTCGAGGTCGGAGACCGAACGGTCCGAGAGCTGGATCGATGGCAACTCGCTCGCGTGGCGCTTGACCTCCTCTCGCTCGTCATCGGGCACGAGGAGATCCACGAGGCGTCCCCCGTACGGCTCGAGCAGACGCGTGGGCGCGGGTTCCGTGCGCACGTCAGACCGAGGGGAGATCATGGGGTGTCGGCGGTGTGATGCAACGCCCACCACTGGACCCGGCAAGGCGGCCCGAGTCCGGGGCGGCTACATCCGAGACGCCGGCGCTCCTCGAAGGGAGACGCGACGAGGGACGCGAACAGCGCGTGGTGACGTCACCCGCGGAGTGTACGGCCCCACCCGACGTGCTGCTCCCGCTCGGATCCAGTGCGTCGTCGCGTTAGGGGACGGATAGGCAGCCGGGATCCCGCCGCTCCACGGCTGCAATCGACTCCCGCGCACCATGCGCCCGAAGGGCAGGTCCGTGCCGTTGTGGGAGGCGCAGGGAATGGAGCGATCGGGGAGCACGCGCGTGGCGCCCGACCTCGTGTGCCTCTCGCATCTTCGATGGGACACGGTCTACCAGCGACCGCACCACCTGATGACCCGCGCGGCGGAGAGCCGCCGCGTCTTCTGGCTGGAGGAGCCACGGGTCTCCGCGGACGGCCCCGGGCTGACGTTCGAGCGACCGCTCGAGGGGCTGACCGTCGTGGTGCCACACCTCCCTGACGGCCTCGCGCCCAACACCGGCGCGCCGCTGCTCCGGCGCCTCCTCGACGAAGCATTCCAGCTCCACGACATCGTCGACCCGGTCCTCTGGTACTACACGCCCATGGCGCTCCGCTTCACGGACCACATCCGAGGGAGCACGGTGATCTACGACTGCATGGATGAGCTGACGGCGTTCCGATCGGCTCCGACGCTGCTCGCCGAGCTGGAGCCCCGGCTGCTACGGACAGCCGACCTCGTCTTCACCGGCGGCCACAGCCTGTACGAGTCGAAGCGACGGCACCATCCCCGCTGTCACCCATTCCCGAGCAGCGTCGACGTCCGCCACTTCGCCCGCGGGAGGGAACAGGGCGTCGACCCGCCGGACCAGGAGAGGATCGGCCATCCCCGCGCCGGTTACTGCGGGGTCATCGACGAGCGGATCGACCTCGAGCTGATCCAGGGCATCGCCGACGCTCGGCCCGAACTCCAGCTCGTGCTGCTGGGCCCGGTGCAGAAGCTGCGAGAGTCCGCGCTGCCGCAGGCGCAGAACATCCACTACCTGGGCCGGAAGGGATACCAGGAGCTTCCGGCGTACCTCGCGGGATGGGACGTGGCGCTGATGCCGTTCGCCCACAACGATGCGACGCGCTTCATTAGCCCGACGAAGACGCCCGAGTACCTCGCGGCGGGAAGGCGCGTCGTCTCGACGGCTGTCCGCGACGTGGTGCGTCCCTACGGCGAGCTCGGCCTCGTCGCGATCGCCGACGGCGTCGACGCGTTCCTCGGCGAGATCGACCGGGCGCTCGACGAGGAGCGCCCTGGGTGGCTTCAACGGGTCGACCGATTCCTGGACGAACGGTCGTGGGATCGGACGTGGAGGGGCATGTCCGTGCTCCTCGAGGCGCCGGAGGCGAGCGACGGACGGCGGCACCGGGCGGTGCCCTCGCGCATCAAGGTGGGACCAGACAGTCTCAGCGACGCGACGCGGGCGGCGGACGGGTTGTAACGTGAGTTCGTCACGAGCGCGGGAGCTGGTGAATCGAACGGACGACCACCGCGGGGAGCATCGTCGTCGGACCGCGGACGAGTGCAGGCGGACGTGCGAGATCGGGAGGTAGACGATGGCGACCAACGACGGCAAGAAGCGGAGCGGCGGCCAGAGGGGTGGCGGGCCCAAGCCGCCGACGAGGGACGAGGATAAGAAGTTCCTCGAGAAGTATGGCGAGAAGCTGTCCAGGACCACCCAGCGCGCGAAGTGGATCGGGAGCCCCGGGGAGCACGAGGACCGACCCGGGCAGACGCTCGTCACCCGTGCGCCCGACGTCATCCGCGCCTGGGCGGAAGCTCGAGGCGGGCAGCCGATGACGACGCGGATCGACGAGAACGGACGCGCCCGAACGCTCCGCTTCCGGTTCCCGCAGGGGGAGGAAGGGGGCCGCAACAGCCGGCTCCAGGAGATCAGCTGGGAGGACTGGCTCCGGACCTTCGAGGAGCGCGAGCTGGTGATGATGTTCCAGGAGCACCGGCGGGACGGACGCGACAGCAACTTCTTCCGGATGGACAACGCCCACCGGGAAGACGCATAGGCGAGGCGGTACAACCGGCTCCGTCAGCGAGATGGGCGTCGCCGGCGCGAGCGTCGAGGAGCGTCCGCGCGAGCAGGAGGCCGGGGGGGAGGCCCAGCCCGTCACCGAGCACGACGAGCACGAGCACGGCCTGGAGATCGGGCAGGACATCGCGTTCCAGCGCCGGATGTGGCGCTTCCAGCGCGCGGGCTGGGTCGCGATGGTCGTCGTCGCGCTCCTCGCGCTCATCGGTCTCTTCGGGAGCGGGCCGCTCAGCCGCGCCAGGGAGGGGACTGCCGGGACGGGGCTGACGCTGGACTACGCGCGGCTCACCCGCCACGGAGCCCCCGACAACCTACGGGTCCACCTCCCGGCGTCGTCGACATCGCAGGGGAAGGTCGAGCTCGCCGTGGACCGCGAGTACCTCGAGGGGCTGCGGCTCGAGGGCATCGTGCCCGAACCCGAGAGCACGGAAGGCCGTCCGGACGCCATGGTCTACGTGTTCCAGGTCCAGCCGGGTGCTCCGACGACCCTGACCTTCGAGTTCACTCCGGAGGCCCTCGGGCTGCGGGCGGGGAGCGTACGGCTGAAG
The DNA here is from genome assembly GCA_016781485.1 of Chloroflexota bacterium. Taxonomy (GTDB): domain Bacteria; phylum Chloroflexota; class Limnocylindria; order Limnocylindrales; family CSP1-4; genus YB3-1. The sequence continues at coordinate 6,312 of JADDQH010000091.1, forward strand.
GGGCGGGAGCCCGTTTCATTCACGCAGCTCGTCTACCCGTAGGAACAGGGCGACAGGCGGGCATCACCTGAGGAGACGATATGGATTCCGTCCTTCGCGCCGCGGCGGTCTACTTCTTCCTGCTGCTGATCTTCCGTGTGGCTGGGAAACGGACGCTCGCGGAGGTCACCACGTTCGACGCGGTCCTGCTGCTCATATTCTCCGAGGCCATCCAGCAGGCGCTGATCGACGGTGACCAGTCGATGACGAATGCGTTCCTGATCGTGGTCACGCTGCTGGGACTCGACATCGCGATCTCGCTCCTGACCATGAGGTCCTCGAAGATGGACAAGGCGCTGAACGACGTACCCCTCGTCATCGTCCAGCACGGCCGGCCGCTCGAGGACCGGATGCGGAAGGCACGAGTGACCCCGGATGACGTCCTGGAGCGCGGTCGCGAGCTGTGGGGGATCCGCGCGATGGAGCAGGTCGAATACGCCATCGTCGAGCGGACCGGGGCGATCTCGATCCTGCCACGGCGATTGGACTGGGCGGGGACGCCGGAACGACGTTCTGCCCCGGCTTCCTGAGGACGTCGCCCCCGACTTCCGCGTGGCCGTGTCGTTCCACCTCGCGCTCGCCGTGAGCGCCGTCGCCGTCGCCGGTCTGGTGCTCCTGGCTTCGGGCTACGCGGTCCTCACCCATGACTATCGCCGGATCCTGATCGACCGGCTCCTCCTCGCCGCCGTCGCCCTTCTCCTGTTGGCCGGCGTGACCGGACTGCTCGTGTTCGCGACGTCCCGTCGGCTGTCCGACCCGCTCCACCTGGTCTATGGCCTCGTGGTCGTGGCGGCACTGCCGGTCGCGAGGTATCTAGCCCGACAGGGGACACCGCGCCGGCGCGGCAGCTACATGATGGCGGGGACCGTCGTCTCTCTCGCGCTCCTCGCCCGGCTATCCATGACCGGTGGCTGACCCGAGCCCTGTCCGCTGCCGTCCAGCCGGCGTCGCCACGTCCGATGCTCCCGCATCAGCCTCCCGTCTCCCCGGATCCGGCCGCGAGCGCCGCGGCGAGCTCCGATGCGGTCGGTATCGCGGATCGGCCGTCGAGAGCGCGACAGGAAAGGGCGGCGGCCGCATTCGCGGAACGCAGCGCCTCGGCCAGCGATGCGCCGCGCACGAACGCCGCCACGAGCGCGCCGTGGAAGACGTCCCCGGCGCCGAGCGTGCTCACGATCTCCGCCGGGAAGGGAGGCGCCGATGCCGTCTCCTCCGCAGTGGCACCGAAGCTCCCCTCCGAGCCCCGCGTCACGACGACGGTTTCGGCTCCCTCGGCGACCGCGGCCGCGACGGCGTCCGGGAGCGAAAGGCCGGGATAGCGGGCGGCGAGCGCAGGCTCGGAAGGCGCGAACAGCGTGGCGCTCTCGAGCCTCAGCTCATCGATTGGCCCCTGAGGATCGGCGGAGAGGCGCATCCCGTTCGCTGACCCGAGCGCAGCGGAAACGGCGGGGTACCCGATGTGGTCGACGTGGACCCATTCCGCCGACCGGCACCGCTCCTCCGCGCGGTCGCTCAGCGACGGCGCTCCGGCCGTCCCCCGGTACGACGCGATCGAGCGCGTCCCGGCGCGGACGTCGGCGTAGATGACGCTCGTCGGTGACCGCGCGCCCGGGACGACGTGGAGATCGGCGACATCCACCCCCTCGTCCGCCAGTCCCGACCGGATGAGGGCGCCCGTCTCGTCCTCACCGACCGACCCGACGAAGGCGACCTTCAGCCCGAGCCGCGCCATCGCGACGGCGGCCGTCGCGGCGGTGCCTCCGCCGGCGCTCGAGACGTCGAGCGCCCGCACCCGGCCGTCGCGATCGGGCCACCGCTCGACCGCGGCGACGTGATCCCACGTCGCCGCGCCGACGCACACCACTTCGAACCGTTCGCTCACTCGTCCCCTCGATCGCAACGTCCCGTCGCCCCCCGCACCTGCGGCGGAACGAGGCGGCGCCGACTATAGGGAGCCGCCGAGACATCGGCAACGCGCGTCAGGGCGCGGCGACCGGGACGTCCGCTCGAACGTCCGGAGGTCCTCGACTATGCTGCCCGGGGGGACGCAGCGAGGGGATCGCTCACGTGACGACCCACGTCCTTCTCGTCGAGGACGACACGTCGATCCGAGAGACGACCGCGATCGGGCTCCGAGGCGCGGGTTTCAGGGTCTCGGTCGCCCGAGACGGGCGCGAGGGCCTGGAGCGGTTCGCCGACGAGCGCCCGGACGCCGTCGTCCTCGACGTGATGTTGCCGGTCCTCAACGGCCTCGACGTATGCCGGCGGATCCGGCGGGAGTCCGCGGTCCCGGTCGTGATGCTGACCGCTCGCACGGACGCGCTCGACGTCGTGCTCGGCCTCGAAGCGGGCGCCGACGACTACGTGCGGAAGCCGTTCGACATGCAGGAGCTGATCGCACGCATCCACGCCGCCGTCCGACGGGCGCGAGGAGGTGCGAACGAGACGCTCCGGCTCGGCCCCGTCTCGATCGACCTCGGCAGCCACACCGTCTCCCGGGATGGTCGCGAGGTCTCGCTCAGCCCGACCGAGTTCCGGCTGCTCGCCGAGCTCGCCCGGCGCCCGGGACGGGTGTTCTCGCGCGAGATGCTGCTGGAGCAGGTCTGGGGTTACGACTATCTCGGCGACTCACGCCTCGTCGACGTCGCGGTGCAGCGGTTGCGCGCGAAGATCGAGATCGATCCCGGCCACCCGGAGCTGATCGTCACCGTGCGGGGCGTCGGCTACAGGGCGGCGGGATGACCGGCCGGCACGGGTCACCGCCCGTGTGCCGAGCGCCGTAGACGCCGGCTCGCCCCGAGCACGCGAAGTGCGAAGTTTCCGGACGCGGCTGATCGTCACGATCGTCGTCCTCGTCGCCGCTACGGCGATCGTCCTCGGCGCGGCCGCGTATCTGTTCGTCAGCTCATCGCTCCGGTCGCGGCTCGTCGCCGAGGCCGTCGACCAGGCGAACTTCAACATCGCCGTGCTCGCGAACGAGCGCCTCCCGGCGCGGCCGACGCTGCGGGACATCGAGCGCAGCGGGCTGGCAGAAGCATTCGCGAGGCGGGGGAGCGCCGAGACGGTCATCGACCTCGGCCGACGCCAGACGTTCGTGTCGGCTCTGCCGCTCGCCGCCGCGCTGGACGACCTCTCGCCCGAGCTTCGCGACCGCGTCGCACGAGGCGAGGTCGCCTACCAGTCGATCGTCCTCGACGAGCGGCCCTACCTCGTCGTCGGCGGCCGTCGCCTCCCGAGTGGGCCCGATCTCTACTTCTTCTTCCCCTCGCGGGATGTGGAGCAGGCGATCGACGATCTCGCCCGCGGACTCCTCGTCGCGGGCCTCGTCCTCGTCGCCCTCGCGTCGCTCGCGGCCGGCGCGGTCGCGCGCCAGGTCCTCCGGCCGGTCGGCGCGGCAAGCGCGGCAGCCGAGCGGATCGAGGCCGGCGACCT
>JADDQH010000092.1:0-7997 GCA_016781485.1 Chloroflexota bacterium
CTCCCTGATCCCCACGATCGCCTCGACGCGGGTCGTCCAGTTGCCGCGCTCCGATGACTTCACCATCCAGATGGACGCCGCCGTAGACGCGATCCGCCGCGAGCGGCCGGAGATCATCATCGTCTGTTCGCCGAACAACCCGACGGGAGGTTCCGAGCCGCTCGCCAACGTACGCACGCTCCTCGCGGAGTCGCCGGGGCTGGTCGTGGTGGACGAGGCCTACATCGAGTTCGCGGACCCGGACGAGAGCGTTCGCAGCCTGCTCGACGAGCACGAGAACCTGGTTCTCGTTAAGACGTTCTCCAAGGCATGGCGGCTCGCTGGGGTTCGGATCGGATACATGCTGGCGCAGCCCGGTCTGATCTCCGAGCTAGCGCGGGTGCGCCTGCCGTACCACCTTTCCGCTCCGACCCAGGTGGTGGGCCGGGCGGCCCTGCGCCACGCCTCGAAGACCTTGGAACTGGTCCGCTCGATCGCCGACGAGCGGGACCGGATCGTCGCCGCGCTGGAGGCGCTTGGCATCCGGACCTTTCCCTCCCGGGCGAACTTCGTCCTCTTCGAGGTCGACGACCCGCAGACGATGTGGCGGCGGCTCCTGGACCGAGGCGTGCTCGTGAGGAGCTACCCGGACCACCCTCGCCTGGAGCGGTGTCTTCGGGTCACGGCAGGCCTTCCCGAGGAGACGGACGCGTTCGTGGACGCGATGGGAGAGGCCGCCGGTTGAGCGAGCGCCGAGGCCGGGTCGAGCGGAAGACCAGCGAAACGAACATCACCGTCGAGCTCGATCTAGACGGAGGGACGATCCAGATCGACACCGGCGTTCCGTTCTTCGACCACATGCTGGACCAGGTCGCGCGCCACGGGCATCTGGGGCTGCGGGTGGAGGCGCGGGGGGACCTGGAGATAGACGCGCACCACACCGTCGAAGACACCGGCATCGCTCTCGGCGAGGCGCTGGTGCAGGCACTGGGTTCGAAGGCAGGGATCCGGCGCTACGGCGATGCCCTTGTGCCGATGGAGGAGGCCCTCGCGGAGGTCGCCCTGGACATCTCCGCGCGTGCTCTGCTCGTCTATGACGCCGAGGTGCCGGCGGAGTCGATCGGGCAGTACGACGTTGGACTGACGCGAGAGTTCCTGCAAGCGCTCGCGCGCAGCGCCGGGCTGACGTTGCACGTCCGCTTGCGGGCCGGGCGCGACCCGCATCACTGCGTGGAGGCGATCTTCAAGGGTCTGGCTCGCGCTCTGTCGGACGCGGTGCAGATCGATCCCCGAGCTCGCGGCGAGGTGCCATCCACGAAGGGCGTCTTGTGAAGGTGGCGGTCCTCGACCACGGCATGGGCAACCTGCGCAGCGTCGCCAAAGCGCTGGAGGCCGCCGGCGCCGACGCGACGGTAACGGCAGAGCCGGCGGAGATCAGGGGCTCGGATGCCCTCTGCGTGCCGGGGCAGGGGATCTTCGGGCGCTGCATGACGAACCTGAACGAGCGCAACCTCACGGACGTGGTGCGGGAGTGGGTCGCGGACGACAAGCCCTACCTGGGCATCTGCTTGGGGATGCAGGTGCTCTTCACAGCGAGCGAGGAGCAAGGCGGGCACGACGGCATCGGGATCTTCGGCGGTGTCGTGACCAAGCTCCCGCCGACGGTGCGCGTCCCCCACATCGGCTGGAACGAGGTGGCAGGGGAGTACTTCTACTTCGACCATTCGTTCGCGGCGCACCCCGAGGACGAAAGCATCGTTGCTGGATGGTGCGAGCACGGAGCCAGGTTCGCCGCCGAGATCAGACGCGGGTCATTGCTGGGCGTCCAGTTCCACCCGGAGAAGAGCGCGAGCGCAGGGATCAAGCTGCTCGAAGGGTGGCTGAGAGCCGCGTGAACTTCACCGTCTATCCCGCGGTCGACATCTCGCAGGGCCGCTGCGTGCGTCTGCTGCAGGGACGCTTCGGTTCCGAGACCGTCTATTCGGATAACCCGGTGGAGGTCGCTCTGGGCTTCTCGTCGGCCGGAGCGCGATGGCTCCACATCGTCGATCTGGACGGCGCGAGAACCGGGGTGTCGGCGAACCGAGAGCTGGTGCTAGAGGCGGTGAGGCTGGCGTCGTGTCCCGTGCAGGCCGGCGGCGGCTTGCGAACGTTCGAAGACGTCCAAGACGTCCTCTCCGCAGGAGCAAACCGGGCGGTGCTCGGCACGTTTGCACTCGAGGACGAGGCGGGGGTGGCCGCGGTGTGCAAGGAGTTCGGCCCCCGCGTTGCCGTATCCCTCGACGCGCGCGGCGGCGAGCTCGCATCGCACGGTTGGACGGTCGGCACGGGGATCCCCGTGCTCGATGCGGTGAAGGCGTTCGAAGCGGGGGGCGTGTCCGCGTTCATCTACACCGACGTGAGCCGTGACGGGACGATGAAGGGTCCCGACATCACCGGGCTGCGCCGGCTCGCCGAGGTCACGTCGCGCCCCGTCATTGCGTCTGGCGGCATCTCCTCGCTCGATGATCTGCGGGCTGTCGCGCGTTTGAAAGACGAGGGTGTGACCGGGGCTATCGTGGGCCGGGCGCTTTACGAGCACAGGTTCTCGGTCGCCGACGCCAACCTGGCCGCCGACGAGGTCGCTCTCGGCCGCGCCCAACAGCCGCCCCTCGTCGAGCCTTAGCGTCCAGGCCGATGCCCCTCGCGAAGCGGATCGTTCCGTGCCTGGACGTCGACAAAGGCCGTGTGGTCAAGGGGGTCAGGTTCGTCGAGCTCCGCGATGCGGGCGATCCGGTCGAGCTCGCCTCGCGTTACGACGCCGAGGGCGCCGACGAGCTGGTGTTCCTCGACATCACGGCGTCGCACGAAGATCGGGACCTCATCCTGGAAGTGGCCGCCCGCACGGCGGAGACTGTCTTCATCCCGCTCACGATCGGCGGCGGCGTGAGGAGCGTCGCCGATGTGAAGCGACTGTTGAACGCGGGCGCCGACAAGGTCGCGGTCAACACCGCGGCGGTCAAAGACCCAGCTCTGATCCGTGCGGCCGCGTCCGAGTTCGGTAGTCAGGCGATCGTCGTTGCGATCGACGCCCGCCGCCGCGAGGTCTCCTGCGGCGACGCCTCGTGGGAGGTCTTCGTGCAGGGAGGCCGCGTCCCGACCGGACTGGACGCGGTCCGCTGGGCTCGCATGGCGTGTGAGATGGGTGCAGGCGAAATCCTGCTCACGTCCATGGACCGGGACGGCACGACGGATGGTTACGACCTGGAGCTCACTCGGGCGGTGTCGGACGCGGTCCCGGTTCCGGTGATCGCGTCGGGAGGGGCGGGGGACCCAGAGCACCTGGCGGACGCGGTCGACCCGGAGCGCGGCGGCGCCGAGGCCGCGCTCGCCGCGTCCGTCTTCCACTTCGGCGGGTTCTCCGTCGGGGAGGCGAAACAAGCGCTTGTGCGGCGCGGGCTCCCCGTTAGGATTCCGCAGCCATGACGACCTATCTCCTCCACGACGATGCGCTCGCGAGCCGCGAGCTGCGCCACGAGCTGGGCGAAGCCGTGATGGACCCGATCACCTTCATGGAGCTCGATGGCCGTCGGATCGTCGTCGGAAGCCCGCTGGAAGAGGCGATCTTCGAGACGCGCGAGGACGTCGTCGACGAGTTCTGGAACGTCGACGACTTCGGCTTCGATGCGCTGTTGAGGGACGAGTCGTTCCCCCACGATCTGCTGCACGCGGAGATGGTGTTCCGGGTCCTCCAGAAGCTCGGAAGCTCTGAGGTCTGCGTCCCGGCGGCCTTCTCGGTATTGATCGCCGACTACCTGCGCGACAAGGGGATCGCCCTGCGGGTCGACCAGCAGGCGTGGGCCGGGCGACGGCGGCAGAAGACGCCCTGGGAGCTCGAGGGGATCGAGCGGGCACAGCGGGCTGCCGACACCGCGATGTTGACCGCGGCCCGGATGCTGCGCGACGCCGAGTCCACGCGAGACGGGCTCCTTCGGTTCGAAGGCGAGATCCTGACCGCCGAGCTGATCCGTCTGGCGATGGAAGCGGAGCTCCTCGCGCAAGGGACCGAGAGCCAGGACATCCTGATCCACGCCGGGGATGCCTGCCTGCGCGGGCACGAGATCGGGACCGGCCCCATCCTCCCCGACACCTCTTGCATCATCGACTGCTTCCCGCGTGACCGCCGCACCGGCGTCTACGCCGACATGACGCGCACGTTCGTCGTGGGGCGCCCGTCGGACGAGCTGCAGAAGCTTCACGCCGACTGCGCGCGGGCTTTGGAGATCGCGTTCGAGGCGATCAAACCGGGCAGGAAAGACGCCTTCACCGAGGTGGCGCGCTACTTCGACTCGAAGGGTTATCCCACGCAGTTGACGCATACGGGCCCCGGCAGCCTCCGCTCGGGGTTCATGCACTCGCTCGGTCACGGGGTCGGGCTGGAGGTGCACGAACAGCCCTGGATGGGTCGGCGCGCGGACGAGTTCCAGGTGGGAGACGTCGTAGCGGTGGAGCCGGGGCTCTATTTCGAAGGGGTCGGCGGGGTACGTCTGGAAGACACCGTGGTGGTAACAGACAACGGGGTCGAGCACTTCACCGATCCCTTCCCTTATCACCTCAACCCATAGGGCCGGCCATGGATCCCGCCGACCTCGTCTATGACGACCGCGGCTTGTTGCCTGCCATCGTGCAGGACGCGACGAGCAAAGAGGTGCTCATGCTGGCGTGGGTCGACGCCGAAGCCGTGCGCCGAACCCTCGAGACCCGCACCACTTGGTTCTGGAGCAGGTCTCGTAGCGAGTACTGGAACAAGGGAGCGACCTCCGGGAACACCCAAGCGCTGCGCGACCTCCGCTACGACTGTGACCAGGACGCCCTGTTGATGGTCGTGGATGCGGCCGGGCCCGCCTGCCACACCGGCGAGACCTCCTGTTTCTACCGGAGCCTCTCGGCCCCCACCGACTGAGCTTGGCGACGGCCGCTGGGCATCGCCCCACACTCGATGAGTTCAGCGCCTTGGCTGCGCGCCATCCCGTCGTTCCGGTGTGGCGCGAGGTGCTCGCGGACGCGCAGACCCCCGTCGGCGCGTTCCTCAGGTTGGAGCCGCGGCGCGACGCGTTCCTCTTGGAGAGCGTCGAGGGTGGCGAACGCTGGGCTCGCTACTCGTTCGTCGGCGGCGATTCCTTCGGGATCGTGACGGCGAAGGACGGGGTCGTATCGATCGACGGCCAGGCGCCGGTCCTGCCGACCGAGGACGAGCGCCCGCTCGCGTTCGTGCGGCGGTTGCTCGATGCGCTGAGGGCGCCGGTTCTGCCGGGGCTCCCTCCGTTCCACGGGGGCGCGGTCGGATTCATCGGTTACGACTGCGTGCGGGAGCTCGAGCGCCTGCCGGACGCACCGCCGGACGACCTCGGATTGCCGGACCTCGCTCTGATGCTGACGAGGACGCTCGTGGTGTTCGACCATCTCGCTCAGAAAGCGTTCATCGTCACCAACGTCTGGTCGCCCGGCTCCTCGCGTGACGTCGAGTCCGACTACGCCGACGCGTTGCGCCGGTGCGACGACATGGCTCGGGCTCTGGCAGCGCCCATGGCCGCCCCGACGGTGGAGCTCGACACCGAAGCGCCGGTCGACGCCTCGGCCCCCGTCGATGACGAGCACTACGCGGCGTGGGTGGCGGAGGCGAAGGAGCACATACTCGCCGGCGACATCTTCCAGGTCGTTCCGTCGCGGCGGTTCGAGGCGCGGCTGCGCGGACCGGCGTTCGGCGCGTACCGGGCGCTGCGATCCCTCAACCCGAGCCCGTACATGTACTTCCTTCGGTTCGGTGGCGTCCACGATGCGGGGCCGCTGGAGATCGCCGGTTCGTCGCCCGAGCCGCTCGTGCAGGTGCAGGGCGACCACGTGGTGACGAGGCCGATCGCGGGAACCCGCGGCCGTGGCGGCGACGAGCTCGAAGACCTGGCGCTCGAACGCGACCTGCTGGCGGACGAGAAAGAGAGGGCCGAGCACGTGATGCTGGTCGATCTCGCGCGCAACGACGTAGGTCGCGTGTCGACGTATGGGAGCGTCACGGTGGACGAGCTCATGGCCGTGGAGCGGTACTCGCACGTGATGCACATCGTTTCCAGCGTCAGCGGGCGGCTCGCGGAGCGCTTCGATGCCTTCGATGCGCTGACCGCGTGCTTCCCGGCGGGAACCGTGTCGGGCGCTCCCAAGATCCGGGCGATGGAGATCATCGACTCGCTCGAGCGCACCCGGAGGGGGCCCTACGCGGGCGTGGTCGGCTACTTCGACTTCTCCGGCAACATCGACACCTGCATCACGATCCGCACGATCGTCGCCACAGGCGGACGTGCCTTCGTCCAAGCGGGAGCCGGAGTGGTGGCCGACTCCGATCCGGCATCGGAGGCGGAGGAGACTCGGCGTAAAGCGGAGGCGCTACTGCGAGCGGTGGCCGCCGCCGAGCGGTTCGCGGAAGATCAGGCTCCGTAGACCTCGAGGCTCTCGGCCTCCGCAGAGGTGATCGTCAAGATCACGGCATCCGAGCTCATCTCGCTCACCAGCTCCGCGGGAGCGAAGCGATCGGCGCTGAAGAGGCCGGAGCTGATCGTGATGCCGGAGAAGATGTCCTTCTGAGTATCCGCGACCACGTCCGCGACCGCGCCCACCTCCTCGTCGTCGGAGGACAGGACACGCGTCCCCTTCTCGAGCGTCATCCACGACACGGGAGCTTCGTTGTCTGCCATGGCCGTCGATACTAGGTGCATGTACCGGCTCTTCACAGCCGCGGTGGCAACGTTCACAGCGCTCGCGTCCTGCACCGGAGGCGGATCGGGACCCGCGGCCGCGGTCGACGCGCCGGGTCCGGCCGAGGTCCAGATCGATGCGGTTGCCGAGCACGCGAAGCAGTTCGACGAGGATCTACCCGAGCGCCCCGCGGGCTCGCAACAGGAGTTCGCGGCGGCGAGCTACATCACGGGTCATCTGCAACAGGCGGGGTACGAGGTCCGCCTGGCGTCGGTCCCGTACAAGGATCTGGTCCGCTCCACCAACGTCGTCGCCCTGCCCCCGGGAGGCGAGCCCATAGCAGCGGTGGTGACCGTCCTCTACGACACCACCGCGGGGACCCCGCCGCACGGTCGCGACATCGGGCTGTTCCTCGAAATCGCGAGAGCCATGCGGGTGGCGCAGCCGGATCACCGAGTGCAGTTCGTCGCGTTGGGGGCGGAGGTGACGGCGGAGAATGGCGGCAACCTCGGCAGCCGGGCTCTTGCCGAGGAGCTGGCCGGGCTGGAGGAGAGGCCGCCGGTCATCGGCCTCCTCGAGGTGACCAGCGGAGGTTTCCGCGCTCCCGGACCCGCCGGCGACGACCTCAACCGGATCGCTCTCGATCTGGACCTGCCGCTCGCTCGGCCCCTGTCGGAGCCTCTCCTTCCTGCATACCTGCGGGCGACGGCGATCTTCGCCCAGAGGCGGATCCCCCATGCGGTCGCGGCCGGCGGCATCGAAGAGGTCGGCGAGGTCGTGCTCGACTTCCTCGGCTCTCGTTAGGGTCAGCCGATGCCGTTCCTGGCCGATCTCGTCTCCTCTACCCGCGCGCGGGTGGCGGAAGCCAAGACGAAGGTGACAGAGGAGGCTCTGGAGCAACGCCTGGCCGCGGTCGCCGGGCCCCGAGACTTTGCCGCGGCGCTGACAGGCGACGGGATGCAGGTGATCGCCGAGATAAAGCGTGCGACGCCGAGCCGAGGGCCCCTCGATCTGGACCTGAACGCCGCCGCGCTCGCGAGGGCCTACGCCGCCGGTGGCGCGGCGGCGATCTCGGTGTTGACCGAGCCCGAGTACTTCAAAGGCTCCCTTGAGGACCTCGAGGCGGCGAAGGCTGCGGGGCTTCCCCTTCTTCGCAAGGACTTCATCCTCGACGAGTTCCAGCTGCTCGAGGCCCGCGCTGCGGGAGCCGACGCCGTGCTGCTGATCGTGCGCATCCTCGACGACGGTCTCGAGCCGTTGCTCCGGGCGACGCGGGCGCTCGGGATGGAGGC
>JADDQH010000092.1:8234-9662 GCA_016781485.1 Chloroflexota bacterium
TGGTGGCCGCGCTGCAATCGGTGATCGGTGAAGAGGCTCGGGCTCAGGTGGCGGAGCTAACCGGAGGCGCGCCCGATCGCGCCGTCGCTTGCGTCGGTGGGGGATCGAACGCGATCGGGCTCTTCCGCGCCTTCTACGACACCGACGTCCGCCTCGTGGGGGTTGAGGCGGCCGGTGAAGGACTCGATGGTCGTCACGGTGCGTCGATCACCAAGGGGACGCCGGGCATCCTGCATGGTTCGCGCAGCCTCCTCCTCCAGGACGAGCAAGGTCTGATCGCGGAGGCGCACTCCGTCTCGGCGGGGCTGGACTACCCGGGCGTGGGCCCGGAGCATTCCTGGCTCGCCACCACGGGCCGCGCCGTCTACGAGTCGGTCTCGGATCGGGAAGCACTCGCGGCGTTCGCCGCGCTCGCGTCGACCGAGGGGATCCTCGCCGCGTTGGAATCGTCGCACGCGCTGGCCTACGTGCAGAGGACGAGACCACAGGGAGAGACGATCTTGATCGGGCTGTCCGGCCGGGGTGACAAGGACGTGTCGACCATTGCCGAGGCGCTGGCTCGGTGACCCGCCTGTTGGAGCACCTGCAGACGCGGCGCGCCGCGGGCCGCAAGCTGTTGGTTCCGTACCTGATGGCGGGCGTACCCGAGCCCGGGGCCTTCGCCGAGGCGCTGGCGGCCGTGTCGGGGTCCGCGGATGCGATCGAGGTGGGGTTGCCCTTCTCCGATCCCCTCATGGACGGCCCCGTGATCGCGTCGGCGGGCGAGCGCGCTCTCCGTAACGGGATCGGCCCCCGTGCCGCTCTGGACCTCGTGAAGGACGTCCCTGATGGAGAGACACCGCGGGTCGTCATGACCTACTACAACCCGATCCATCGCGTTGGGGAGGCGGAGTTCTGTCGCCGCGCGGTCGCCGCGGGTATCACGGGATTGATCGTTCCCGACCTGCCGCTCGAGGAGTCGGGGCCGCTACGAGCAGCGGCGAGCGCGGAAGGTCTCGCGTGGATCCCACTGGTCGCGCCGACGTCGAGCCCTAAGCGCGTGGAGGCTCTTGCCGCGACCTGCACGGGCTTCGTCTACGCGGTCTCGTCTCTCGGCGTGACCGGCGTGCGCGCGTCTCTGTCGGAGCGCGCGGCCGCGGTGACGGAAAGGTGCAGGGCCGCGACGGATCTGCCCGTCCTGGTCGGCATCGGCGTCTCGACGTCCGTGCACGCGGTGGAGGCAACCCGCACGGCCGACGGCGTGGTCATCGGGTCCGCCGTCGTGAGCGCGGTGATAGAGGAGGGCGTTGCCGCGGCGGTTTCTTTCCTGCAAGGCGTCCGCCGCGCGCTGGACGAAGCCGGGGGAGGTGCTACCGGGGCCGGCGGCCCCGCTGGATCCTGATCTGCCTCACAGGAACCTCCTAGCTCGAACTGCGTCCACTGTTTCAC
>JADDQH010000027.1 GCA_016781485.1 Chloroflexota bacterium
AGCGCACCCGGGTCAGGCTCGCCGCCCGGGAGCCGCTGACCGACCTCGATCTGCTCGGGCAACTCGATCGGCGCCCCGCACATCAGGCAGATCCCGCCCTCCGCTCGCCGCGCGACAGGTCCCGCGTCCGTCTCGTGAAGCGCGCCGACCGGTTGGAACGAGGTAGTGAAGTCGCACTTGGGGTACCGCGAGCAGCCCCAGAAGACGCTTCCGGTCCGGCGCGCGCGCCGCGCCACGAGGTGTCCCTGACCGCAGCGCGGACAGCCCACCTCGAAGGGAAGCTGCTCGGGCGGTGGGGGACCGCTCTTCTTGATGTAGTCGCAGTCCGGATAGCGCGAGCAGCCGATGAAGGGGCCGAACCGGCCTCGCCTCTCGAGGAGGACACCTTGGCCGCAGTCCGGGCACACCTCGGCCGGCGCGACTCCATCGCCGTGGGCAGCCGTCAGACCGTCCCTCCCGGCGATCTCTCGATCGCTGGACGCTTGCTCGGCAGCGAGCGGACGCGTCTCCTTGTGCTCCGGATACAGCGAGCACGCGAGGAACTTGCCGAACCGTCCGAGACGGATGACCATCGGGTGGCCGTCGGAGCACAACTCGTCGGTCGGTTCCGTCGTGAAGTCACGCCGTCGAAGCTCGCTTGACTTCTCCTGGACGAGTGCGCTGAACGGACCGTAGAAATCCCGGAGGAGCGGTACCCAGGGCCTGTCTCCCCTCGCGATCTCGTCCAGCTCGCCCTCCATCCGGGCGGTGAACTCGGGGTCGACGAACTCCCCGAAGTGCTGCACGAGCAGGTCGGTGACCACCTCGCCGACCGGCTCCGGCCGCAGCCGGCGTTCGACGACCGTCACGTACCCCCGTTCGACGATCGTGGAAACGGTCGCCGCGTACGTCGAGGGACGTCCGATCCCGTGCTCCTCGAGCGCCTTGATCAGCGTCGCTTCGGTGTAGCGCGGCGGCGGCTCGGTGAAGTGCTGGTGCGGCTCGACGCCGGCGACGCGCGTCCGATCGCCCTCGCGCAGCGCGGGCAACTCGCGCTCCTGCTCGTCTTCGGTCCCGTCGTCCCGCCCTTCGGTGTACACCCGGGAGAAGCCGTCGAAGACCGTGCGGGTGGCCGTCGCGCGGAGGCCGTAGCGTCCCGCCTCCAGATCGACCGTCGTCGTCTCCTGCTCCTTCGCGGCCATCTGCGACGCGATCGCGCGCTGCCAGATCAGCCGGTAGAGCCGCGACTCGTCCCGGCCGATCTTCCCCGCGAGCGAGTCGGGATGGCGATGGAAGCTGGTCGGTCTGATCGACTCGTGCGCTTCCTGGGCGCCCTTCGCCTTGGTCCTGCCGCCGCGGCCACGCGCCGCGAAGTACTCCTCGCCGAAGCGCTCCCGGACGACGTCACGCGCCTCGGCCTGTGCCACCGTTGCCATTGCGGTCGAGTCCGTCCGCATGTAGGTGATCAGCCCGACCTGCCCTTCGCCGGTCTCCAGCCCCTCGTAGAGCGACTGCGCGATGCGCATCGTCCGCTTCGGGCTCAGGCCCAGCTTGCGGCTGGCCTCCTGCTGAAGGGTGCTCGTCGTGAAGGGAGGCGCGGGGTTCCTCTTGCGGCGCCCGACGGCGACCTTCCTCACGACAGGCTCCGCCTGCTCGAGCGCGCGCACGTGCCCCTGCGCCGTCGCCTCGTCCGGGATCTCGAGCGGCTTGTCGTCGATCCGCGCCAGCTGCGCGGCGAAGCGCGCCCCTTCGAGCGTTTCCAGCGTCACGTCGACGGTCCAGTACTCACGCGTCGTGAACGCCGCGATCTCGCGCTCGCGGTCGACGACGAGCCGGACCGCGACGGACTGGACGCGGCCGGCGGAGAGGCCTCGGCGGACCTTGCGCCACAGCAGTGGGCTGAGGGTGTAGCCGACGAGGCGGTCCATGATCCGCCGCGTCTGCTGCGCGTCGACGAGGTGGGTGTCGATGCCGCGGGGATGCTCGAATGCTTCCCGGATGGCACCTTCGGTGATCTCGTTGAACGTCACCCGCCGCTGCTTCCCGGGCGGCACACCCGCGGCCTCGGCGACGTGCCAGGCGATCGCCTCTCCCTCCCGGTCGAGGTCCGTTGCGAGGTAAACGGCATCAGCCTGTCTCGCCGCCTTGGCTATCCCCTCGATCTGCTTGCGGCGGTCCTCGACCAGGACGTACTGCGGCTGGAAATCGTGCTCGACGTCCACGCCCAGCTTGTTCCGTCCCGGGTTCTCCGGCAGGTCCCGGACATGACCATAGGAGGCGAGGACCTTGTACCCCGGGCCGAGGTACCGCTCGATCGTCCGAGCCTTCGCGGGGGACTCGACGACCACGAGATCCTGCTTCGTCTGCTTCGTCTGCTTGGGGGGCTTCGGCATCGGCCGGGAGTGTAGCATCGGGCCACTCGCTCGCCGCTCACCTCGGAAGTGCTTCCGGATGACGCTGGCGAGCGGCCCGAGACGTCACGACCGCCCCTTGGCGGTGCGCACGGTCCCCTCGTGACTCTTCCGCGCGGTCGCTCCACCGACACCCGGCGCGCCTCGGCGGCGTCCCGTCACGCCTCCCGGATACGCCTCAGGAAGTCCTCGTCGATGTCCAGGTCGAGCACCGGCTCCGCCTTCTCGTCGTCCGGCGCGGCCTCGTCGACGAGGGCCGCCACCGGCGCGGCCCGCGGGATCTCGACGAACCGGATCTGGCTCATCGGGAACAGGAACACCGAGTCGGGCTGCTCGATGAAGATCGGCCGCCTGCCGTTCATGTACCGCACGTTCGTGCACAGCACGCCCCCGTCGTTCGGCGACGGCGACTCGGGCAGATCGGCGAGCAGTGGCTGCTCCCCGATGACGTGCAGGATGGCGTTCCGAATCACGCGGTGACCGTACGTCGCACACGCGCCCGCCGCCACCCGCCGACAGTCACGGTGACGATGACCCGGAGAGGCTACCGGATTCGACGAGGAGCGGGCCGGCAGGAAGATAGGCGGGCCCGGACGACTGGATCCAGCCGCGCATGAGCAGCAGCGTGATCGCGCCGGCGACGACCGGCGGCGGCAGCCGGGTCCGCGATGCGACGGCGTCGGCGGTCCCCGGGGCCGCGCAGATGGCCTGGGCCACAGCAAGTTCCGTCTGGGGGAGCAGGGTGAGCGCCGAGTCGCGATCGAGCCGCGCGGCGCGACCGGTCACGAGCGGCAAGCCGTAGCCGAGGTCAGCGACGAACTCATCGAGTCCCACCAGCGGTCGCGCCGGGGTCTCTCGCAGAAGAGCCAGACACCCGGCCACGGCCTCGTCGGCGGGGCGACCGGGCGCGACGAACAGCTGTCTCCCCTGCTCGAGCGCGTGATGGGCAGTGATGAGTGCGCCGCTCCGGGCCGGCGCCTCGACGACGACGACGGCATCCGCGAGTGCGCTGATCAGACGGTTGCGGCGCGGGAACGTGCCGGGGGTCGCGGCCGCGTCGGGGGGCAGTTCCCCGATGACCGACCCTCCGCTCTCCACGATCCGTTGCAAGAGCCCGCGGTGCGATCGCGGCCCGGGTTCACCGTGACCGCTCCCGATGACGGCGACCGTCGATCCCTTTCGCTCGACGGCCGCGGCGTGGGCTGCCCCGTCGATCCCGATG
This sequence comes from Chloroflexota bacterium, assembly GCA_016781485.1. GTDB lineage: Bacteria > Chloroflexota > Limnocylindria > Limnocylindrales > CSP1-4 > YB3-1. The sequence continues at coordinate 3,613 of JADDQH010000027.1, forward strand.
GCGAGGCCGGAGACGACCGTGGCGCCGCAGTCGACGATGCGAGCAGCCACCCTTGCCGCGAGGGCGCGACCGTGGAGTGTCGGCCGACGGGTCCCGACGACGGCAACGGAGCGTGCTGATCGGAGCGTCGCTGCGTCACCCCATCCGTAGAGAACGGGGGGCGGTTGGTCGAGGACCTGGAGCCGAGCCGGATAGCCGGGGTCCACCGGGGTCAAGGTCCACAGACCGAGCTCGTGGATCCGGCGGAGGGACCGGAGCGGCGTCTTGGACGCGATCTCGATCCGCTCGACGACGACACGGGGGATCGGCCGGGCGCCGTCTCCCTGCCGGAGCCGCGGACCCTCGTCACGCAGTCTCCCCTCACGCGCCATCCGCAGTACCGATCCTGGACCGCCGAAGGTCCCGACGAGTTGCCAGAACGTCTGCTCGCCGACCCCTTCCACGCCCGAAAGCACCAGCCATGCCTCCTCTTCCGTAAGCTCCCTGGCCTCCACCTTCGCTAGCCGCCCGGGCTCCGAGCGACCCCGGCACCAGGCTCGCGCAGCGTGGCCGCGGCGAGGATCGAGACCTCGTCGACCCCGTCCTCACCGGCCAGATCGCAGATCGTCCGGGCGACGCGGAGTACGCGATGGATGCCGCGCCCGGACAGCAGGGCGCGGCTGGCCAGTTCCTCGAGGCAGTCTTTTGCCGGCTTTCGGAGCTGAGCCGCTTCGACCGCCTCGATCCCGGTCAGCAGGCCGTTCGGCTTGCCGTTCCGCTCGAGCGCCCGCGAGCGCGCGGCCGCGATCCTTGACGCGACCGTCTCGCTGTCTTCGGGCACCTCTTCGTCGAGCAGTTCGGCCGCAGACACCCTCCCCATTTCGACGCGCACGTCGATCCGATCCAGCAGCGGTCCGCTCACCCGCCGCACGTACCGCTCGGGCTCTCCCAGTGGACACCGGCACCGGCGCTCTGGATCCCCGAAGTACCCGCATCGACACGGGTTCATCGCCGCGACGAGCTGGAGCCGAGCGGGGTATCGCACGTGGCCGCGTGCGCGGGAGACGACGACGGTCCCCTCCTCGAGTGGCTGTCGCAGCGCATCCAGGACATCCCGGTCGAATTCCGCGAGCTCGTCAAGGAACAGGACTCCGCGGTGGGCGAGGGTGACCCTCGCCCGGCATCAGTGCGGGCCCGCCGCCGACGAGTGCGGCATACGAGCTCGTATGGTGCGGCGCACGGAACGGGCGCTGTCGGCGAAGCCCGCCGCGTTCGCGGAGCACGCCAGCGACACTCTCGATGACCGTGACTTCAAGCGCCTCCGTATCGCCGAGCGGCGGCAGAAGGCCCGGGATGGCGCGCGCGAGCAAGGTCTTCCCGGCGCCGGGCGGACCCACGAGGAGCAGATCGTGCCCGCCGGCGAGAGCGACCTCGAGTGCCCATCGCGCGTTCGCCTGTCCCCGCACCTCCCTCAGGTCCACCGCTTCCACGCCGCCGATGAGACCGCCCGGGGCGGCACGAGGCGTGCGCTCATCGGTATCGCCGTCGGTACGGGTCGGGGTCGAGACGGCGACGGGGTCAGGGCGAGCGGCGCGTCCCGCTCGTCGTCCTCGCGGACCCGCAACGAGTCGGGCCGCGTCGTCCAGGCCCGTCACCCCCACCGCCTCCACGCCTTCGACCAGCCGCGCCTCCGCCAGGTTCGCGTCGGGGAGCGCGACCCTGCGATAGCCGGCGCGTGCGAGCGTGGCGACCATCGGCAGTACTCCGGGGACCGCCTCGATACGGCCGCTCAGTGACAGTTCGCCGAGCAGCGCCCACGGTCCGCCACTGGCGCGGATCTGGCCCGATGCGACGAGGATCCCAATCGCGATCGCGAGGTCGTACGCGGCGCCATGCTTGCGTCGGTCCGCAGGCGCCAGGTTCACCGTGATGCGGCTGTTCGGGTACTCGAGGCCGCTGTTCCGGATGCCCGCCCGGACGCGTTCCCGGGCCTCGGACAGTGCAGCGTCCGGAAGCCCGACGATGTGGCAGACCGGTAGCCCGGGCGCGACGTCGACCTCGACCCGCACGAGCTCCCCGCGCAGGCCGCTGACCACCGCGGTGACGAGGGTCGCGAGCACGCGGCGAAGCTAGCCGGCTAGACTCACCCAACGGCTGCCGGGGACTTATCGGGACGTTAGCGCGCGCTCACACAAACCGCCGTCGCGACCGCCGCCTCCCGTCGCGTACGTCCTGCCGAGCCTCTGGCGCTCCCGCCATGGTGGCTGTAGCGACCGGGTACGAGGAAGCGAGCGAAGGCGCGGGAGAGGATGTCTCCCTGTCGCCCTCCCTGTCGGCCGGCTGGGTCCGATCAGCCCGCCCGGTCGATCCCCGCGCCCATCCCGGTGCGACCTTCCGCCCCGGCACCCGTTGCCGCCCCCGACCCGAGCGTGCCCGGCCCCTGCCCGTCGCCGCTCCGGTCGACGTAGGCCGCCAGCGGCCGGATGAGCTCGGTGAACTCGAGCGGGATGATGAACTTCGTGGCGGGACCGGATCCCAGCGCCTTGAGCGCGTCGAGGTACTGGAGCGCCATGGTCTTCTCGTCGATGCCGCGGGCGGCGCCGAAGATCCGCTGGAGCGCCTCGCTGAAGCCCTCGGCCCGCAGGATCGCCGATTGCCGCTCTCCCTCGGCCCGCAGGATGTTCGACTGCTTGTCGCCCTCGGCGACGTTGATGGTCGCCTGCCGGGTCCCCTCTGACTCGGTGATGACGGCGCGCCGTGTCCGCTCGGCGCTCAGCTGCCGGTTCATCGCCTCCTGGATGTCGCGCGGCGGGATGATCTCGCGGATCTCGACGACCGTGACCTTGCCCCCCCAGCGCTCGGTCTGCTCGTCGAGCTTGACGCGCAGCACCTCGTTGATCTGGTCGCGCTTCGACAGCACGTCATCGAGCAGGATGTCGCCGATGACGGCGCGCAGCGTCGTCGTCGCGATGCCCTGGAGCGCGCCGGCGAAGAACGCGACGTTCACCACGCTCCGCAGGCCGTCCACGATCCGCCAGTAGATGAGGAAGTCGATGTTGATCGGAGCGTTGTCTCTTGTGATCGCGGTCTGGCTCGGGATCTCGATGAACTGCTCGCGCAGGTCGACACGGACAGGGCGGTCGACGACCGGGATGAGGAACACGAGGCCCGGGCCCTTGATGAGCTCGGGGCCGGTCCGACCGAACCGGAACACGACGAGCCGGTCGTACTCGTTGACCACGCGGACCGACAGGTAGATGAGGACGAGCACGATGACCGCGACGAGCGCGACCGCGGCGATGGTGACGGGATCCACGGAGACCTCCTGCTAGGCGGACGACCCCCTCGGGTCGGCCTTCTCGACGACGAGGACGAGACCGTCCTGCCGGACGACGCGGACGGGAGTGCCGCGCTCGAGGCGTGCTTCATCGGCGGTGCGTGCAGTCCACTCCTCGCCGCCCGCGTAGACCGAGCCGAGCGGATCGAGCGGACGACGCACCTCTGCGGGTCCGCCGACGGTGAGCGGTGCCTCGCCGACTCCGGCGCTGCCGAGGACGACCGGCGGATAGCGTCTGGTCCGCATCGCGGCCGCGAGCACGAGCGCCATGAACGCCGCCGTCGCGAGCGTCATGATCGCGATCAGCGGCCAGGCCACGGTGACGTCAGGCGCGGTCGGCCCGGGCTCGGTGTACAGGGCCGCGGCGCCCAGCGCGAAGCAGACGACGCCGGCGACCGCGAGCAGGCCGTGGCTCGTCACCGTGAGCTCGAGCACGAACATCAGGATCGCGAGCCCGATGAGCAGCAGCCCGCCGACGTTCAGTGGCAGGCTGCCGAACCCGATGAACGCGAGGATGAGCGAGATGCCGCCGAGGATCCCGGTCACGAAATTCGGGTTCTGAAGCTCGAACAGGATCCCGTAGAAACCGATCGTGAACAGGATGAAGGCGATGTTCGGGTCGGTCAGCAGGTGCAGGAACTGCTGGAGGAAGTTCATCCCCAGCTCCTGCGTCGCGGCTCCCCGGGTGTCGAGGACGACGTCCGCTCCAGCGACGCGGGCCGTCCGCCCGTGCGCGAACGCGAGCACGGCCTCGAGCGAGTCCGCCTTACCGTCCACCGCCTTCTGCGCGACCGCCTCGTCCGCCGTATAGGACTTCGCCTCCTTGACGGTGCTCACCGCCCACTCGACGTTCCGACCCCGCTCCCTGGCGATCCCGCTGATGGTCGCGATGGCGTCGTTCATCACCTTCTGGCCGAGCGCGCCCTCGATGTCCTCGCCCTGGCCGCCCACGGGGGTCGCCGCGCCGATGTTGGTGCTGGGCGCCATGAGCGCCACGTGCGCGGCAAGGGTGATGAACGTGCCCGCGCTCGCCGCCCGGCTGCCTGCAGGAGCGACCCACACGATCACCGGCAAGGGGGCATCGAGGAGGGTCTTCACGATCTCGCGCGTCGACTCGAGGGATCCGCCGGGGGTGTCGAGCTTGATCACCGCGGCCCTTGCGCCATCGCGCGCCGCGCGCGCGAGGCCGTCGCGGATGTACCCGGCCATCACCTGGTCCACGACTCCGGTCGTGGGAAGGACCACGACCCGGTGGCTCGAGGCTCGTCCCTCGGAGGCGAGCAGCAGTGCGAGCCCGAGCGCAAGAACGGCCGCACCGATCGGATGTACGAGTCGGAGCGTGGTGGCTCTGGTCATCGGTGTGCGCCGATGATTATCGCACCTGCCCGGTGCGGCCCCCCTGATCGCTCCTGGGTCCCTCACGCCGCGGCATCGACGGCGGCGCGACCAGGAAGTCGAACAGGAGCGCGCTCCACGTCTCCAGTCGATCCCGGACCCGCGCGACCTCGTCTGGCGACACGAACTCGCCCCTGAGCTTGTCGGTCTCCCGGACAGCGACGCGCCGCCCGGCCGCGTCCGCCTCGTACACGACGCCGAGATGCACCGCGCCCACCGGATCATCGTCGGCGTTGAGCAGCCCGAGGGGCCGGAACTCAGGCTCGAAGTCTGCGTCGAGCTCCTCGCGCCACTCGCGCTCGAGCCCTCCCCTGACGCCGCCGTCCCCGGGGTTGATGTGACCACCGACGCCGATGGAGTAACGGTCGTGCAGGCGCGCGTCCGCCCCGCCCCGGGTGCGCTGCATGAGGAACAGCCGGGCTCCGTCGCGCAACACCAGGTATGGGATCACCTGCTTCCAGGCAGGGTCTTCCTCGACCTCGCTGCGAAGGCGGAACGTGCCTTCGCGCTCGATCAGGGCGCCGTACCACTCGAGCCCGTCCGTCCGGACACCCCTCCACGGGTCATCCCCGATGACCCTCCGGGTCGGGACGACGAGGACCGCTTCGCGGTCCGTCCGGGTGGCGCGAGCAGTGCCAGTAGCGCCGCGCACCGCCCCCAGCCCGTCTTCCGCCACTCGGCCCGATGCTATCATCGCGCGCAGCCCAGAAGGGGAACGTCGATGCATGGGGGCACCGTCACGCCGCCGATACGAGTCCTGCTGGTCGACGACCACCAGTTACTGACGCAGGCGCTCGCCGGTCTTCTTTCGCGGGAACCCGACATGAAGGTCGTCGGCATCGCCGGCAGCGTCGGCGAGGCGAAGGCCGCCGCTCACGAGCCGCTGGACGTCGTCCTCATGGACTACCGGCTGCCCGACGGCACCGGCGCCGATGCGACGCGAGCGATCAAGGCTCGCTGGCCGTCGGTCAAGGTCGTCATGCTGACCGCGATCACCGACGACCAGACCGTCCTCGACTCGATCCAGGCCGGCGCCGACGGCTACCTGACGAAGGACCGCGCCAGCGAGGAGGTCGTCGACGCGGTGCGCGCGGCTCACGACGGCGAGATCCTCCTGCCCCGCGCCGTCGTGTTCGAGATCGCGCAGCGGGTCGCCGCCGCGCGGCGACGTGGCAACACCAAGTCGAGCATGGAGCAGCTCACGCCGCGCGAGATCGAGGTGCTCAAGGCGCTGGCCGAGGGCCTCTCGTCGAAAGAGATCTGTGACCGTCTGTACATCGCGCCGAACACCCTCCGGACCCACGTCCAGAACATCATGAGCAAGCTGCGGGTCCACTCGAAGCTCGAGGCGGTCGCGTTCGCGCTCCGCCACCGACTCGTCGACCTGTCCAAGACGCGGTACGCCTGACGGCACGAACGCGCCGGCGACCCGTCAGGAGCGGACGCTCGCGGCGACCTTCGTCGATCAGCCGTCACCGTCGCCGCCCGCCAGGACTGCTCGCTCCAACTCCTCGTATCGCGGCGGCCCCGATCCCAGGTGGCTCCGGTAGAGCCAGATCGCATCGACCACCCACGCCGGCAGCGGCGGGACGATGATCTCGCGAAGCCGCTCGACCAGGTCCGGCGCCGCGTCGCGGGCGATCGTCAGGTGCACCTGCTCCCGTCGGCGCGATCGCTCTTCCGGCGGGATCCCGAGGAGCACCTGCAGGGATCGCATCAAGTCCACGAGCTCGCGTGCTCCCGGCTCCAACCCGAGCCAGGCGACGAGCGGACGACGCCGACCGCCCCCGAAGCTCCCGGCGCCGGCGATCCGCGCCTCGAACGCGCCGCGGCCGCTGACCGCGCCCCGCATCGCGTCGACGATCTGTGGCACGTCCCCGGGATGGGTGTCACCAAGGAAGGCGAGCGTCAGATGGAGGTTCGCCGTATGGACCCAGCGAGCGTGCGGGGACGCGGACCGCATTGGGGTCACGCGAGCGTCGATCTCCTCGCGGAGCCAGTCCGGGAGCGGTGCCGCGATGAACAGCCGCCAGCGCTCGGTCCGCGGTCCTCGCGGCGCCGGCCCGTCGTCCACTCGCTGCGTCGTCAGGGCGACGTCGCGAGGGCGGGCCGGTCGACCCCGATCAGGTCGAGCAGGCCGAAGAGATCCCGCACGACCGGGACGTCCTCCCGAGGTGATGGGGAGCCATGGACGCGGCTCGGGTCCTGGACGGAGGCCTGACCGCGGTCGATGAGGACGGGGGTGATGCCCACCGTGCGGGCGCCGAGGACGTCGGCACGGTAGGAGTCGCCGATGTGGAGCGTCCGCTGGGCGGGCACGCCGGTTACGTCGAGCGCGTGTCGGAAGATCGCGGGGTGCGGCTTCTGGTAGCCGACCCGGGCACTGATGACGAGCGCCTCGAAGTGCTTCGCGAGCTCGAGCGTGTGGAAGAGCTCGGGTGCCTCCCACAGCCAGTTGCTGATGACCGCGCGCCTGATGCCGGCCGCGGCGACGGCATCGAGGGCCAGCGGGACGTCGGGGAACACGTGCCACGCGTCTCGGCGGTCGAAGGCCCTCCAGACGCACCGGAAGAACGCTTCCGGGAGATCCGCGTATCCGAGCTCGGCCATGACGAGCGCGTCGAACTCCTTGATCCGATCGTACGAGGCGGAGGCGGACGCCTCGAACGGCCCCTCATCCGACCATCCACCCGAGCTTGTCGAGGTGTACAGCGCCCGCTCGAGCTCGTTGCGGTCGACATCCAACCCGAACTCCCGGCACGCCAGCAGATACACGTCGGCCCAGGAAGGGTCGGCGCGTACGAGCGTGTCGCCGACGTCGAAGAAGATGAGATCGGGTCGTGGAAGGCGCACGAGGGCCGTCACGCCGGGGTCGGGGGCAGCGCGTGCCCGGCGCCCGACGCCCCGTCCGACTCCTCGAGCCACCGGTCGCGGTCGACCCGCAGCACCTCCAGCGCCGCGTCGCGGTCCCGCCACCCGAGGACGTCCACCCGTTTGTCTTCCAGGATCTTGTAGGTCTCGAAGAACTGCACGATCTCGCGCAGCCGGTTGGGCGGCACCTGGTCGAGATCGGTGATATGCGAGTAGTGCGGGTCGGCGAGCGCGACGCACAGGACCTTGAAGTCGTCACCCTTGTCGTCCTGCATCGCGAGTCCGCCGACCGCCCGCGCGTACACATGACAGCCCGTGAACGTCGGCTCGTCGATGAGGAGGAGGGCGTCGGTATGGTCGCCGTCACCGCCGCGGGTACCCTCGACGAAGCCGTAGTCGAAGTTGTAGAAGACAGCAGACGAAAGGACGCGATCGAGTCGGTACACCCCCGCCGTCTCGTCGAACTCGTACTTGTTCCGATTGCCGCGCGGGATCTCTACGACGATCTCGACGGCGCTCGGGAACCTGTCCACCTCGGCCACCCGGTGAGTCTACCGGCCGATCCCTCCGGGCCGGTTCACTCGTTGTAGAGGCGCTCCTCGACGAGCTTTTCCTGGACCGGCTGGCCGTTCGGGTCGAAGCAGCTGTACTCGAAGTGCTTCCGGAACTCGAGGTCGAGGTTGTCCTGGCCACCGCGGTTCTTCTCCACCGTCACGATGACCCACTCGCGGAAACGCTGCGCGTGGTACGGGTTGTACTCCAGGTTGACCTTCGAGACGATGTTGTACTTCTCGTTGACGATCAGGATGACGTCGGCCTCGTAGTTGATCGCGGACGAGCCCCGCAGGTGGTGGCTGCGCAGCCGTGCCGCCTTGAGGCCTTCCTTGTCCGCTGCGACGATGCTCACGATCGGCACGTCGAGCGACAGCGCGATGTCCTTGAGCCCGTTCACGACGAACGTGACCTTGTCGGCTTCGCTCGCGGGCTCGGGGACGACAGGCACTTTCTGCAGGTAGTCCACGACCACCATCAGGCGCTTGTCACCCGAGAGGGCCTTGTGCTCCTCGATGAGCCGCCGGATGTTCGGGACAGTGCTCGCGGTCTGTGTCCCACGGAGCAGGAACAGGCTCTGGCCGTAGTGTGCTATCTGTTCCAGTGACGGTCGGAGGCGAGGGTTCGCGAAAAGCTGAGCGGGGTCGACGCGATCGTTCGCCGAGCTCCCGACCACCTCCTTGCGGACCTCCTGGATCTTGACCGCGTTCTTCCCGGGCGGCATCGTGCCCAACGCGGACTCGAGCGCGATGAGGCGGTAGAGCAGGTACTCCTCGTCGTGCTCGAAGCAGATGTACAGGACGTTGGTCTGGCCGCTCCGCGCGGCATTGCGCGCCATCTGGAGGGACAGTGTCGTCTTGCCGGTCCCCTGCGCACCGCCGATGAGGAGCAGCTCGCCGGAACGAAGCCCACCGCCGATGGTCCGGTCCAACGGCGTGAAGCCGAGCGGCACGGGCTGGTAGGCGACGCCGCGGCCGCTCGTGACCTTGTCGTTGAGCGTCGACAGGACCTGGAGCGCGGAGAGGGGGGCCATGCTTCCCGTGTCACCCTCGACGCGCCACTCGCTCTCGCTCGCACCCGAGGGCGCTGCTTCAGTCGTGAGGATCGGCGAGTGCGCTGGTGCTCCATACGCCGGGCCCGAGCCGGATGGATAGGTGGGCGGCGGCGCGGCATATGCAGAGGGTTCGGGGCGATCGTGGGCGGGGGGCTGGGCCGGGGCAGGTCGGATCGGGGGTCGTACGACGAACGGGTCGGGTTCGGCGCGCCGGGCAGCGGTGGTCTCGGCCTGGGGCTGCGCGAACCGGTCGCGCAGGAAGGCAAGTCGAGGGTCTCGGTGCATGCTCCCGACGCTAGCACCGCGCAGGACCGCTCGGGAGGGAACGAAACTCCTACAGCACCGCGACTTTCGGGGACGCCGGAGGTCCGTTCGAGCGATCAGGGCTCGACGGGCACGATCTCGAGGAACCGGAACGCCTCTCCCTCGCCGTACGCCGTCAGGTACGTCCCCGCGATCCGCAGCTGCGCGTACTCCTCGCCCTGTCGACGGAGCCATCCGATCGCCTCTGGCGCGCGCTCCTCGCCGTAAAGCTCGGTCACTATCCGCCCGAAGAAGGGACGCGCATGTGGCGCTACCGGCGGATCCGTCAGGGAGTCCGCCTGGAGGAACAATCGACCGATGCCTCCGTGCGGGTCACGCGAGACTTCTGCCTTCAGGTGCCATCGCCCGTCCGGTGACGACAGTTCGCAATCCGTTCGCGGGCGGTGATCCCCCTCGCCCGCCTCCACGCACTCCATGCCGTCATCGCGAAGGAGTGCCAGCAACTCGTCGGCGGTCAGGTGGAGTGTCGCCCGAGCGTCCTCGGGCACGGTCCACTCGATCTCGGCGCGTGTCGAGCCGTCGCGGTAGACCTCCAGCCGGTAATCCCCGGGGTCGAGCGTGAAGCCCGCGCGTCCGTACGGCGTGAGCAGGTCCAGCGTCTCCGTCCTCGCGCCCCGGTCCCAGGGTCGGTCGACGTCGTAGCCGGGCTCCGGCCGCCCGTTTCGGAAGATCCGCGCCGACAGTGCCGAGCTGCGATCGCTGTCTTGCGACGTCACCCGCAGCCGCAGGCCGACGGCATCGGCGTCCGGCACCTCGCCCCCCGGCGTCACGCGTTCGCCCTCGACGAGCGTCCCTGCTGGCGAAAGACGGAGCGTCAGGCTTGTCACGGCCCCCCACGCTCGGTTCCCCTTCGTCGGATCCTGCTCGGCCGGGCCGTCCGGCGTCCGTGGTCGAGAGATGAAGGGGAGGTCAGGCGGCGACCGGTCGCAGCACTGCGAGGGCGCTCCAGTAACGGACTATCGTCCGCAGCCCTCCTTCGTAGTTGTCCAGGCGCATGTTCTCGTTCGGTGCATGCGCCTGATCGTCCGGGTTCGCGAACCCGAGCAACACGACGGGCAGTCCTGCGATCGACTCGAACGACGCGGCGACCGGGATCGACCCTCCCGAACGGACATACAGCGGCTCCTGCCCGAACACCTCGAGCACGCAACGAGCCGCGGTCTGGGTCGCGGGATGGTCGATCGGTGTGACGCTCGGGCGTCCGCCGCTGTGGAGCCTGAGGGAGACGTTGACGCCCGGAGGCGCGAGCTCGGACACTCGCTCCCGGAGCCGCTCGAAGATGACGTCGGGTTCCTGGTTCGGGACGAGCCGGCAGCTGATCTTCGCGTGGGCGCTAGATGGGATGATCGTCTTGGAGCCTTCACCCTGGAAGCCGCCCCAGATGCCGTTGATGTCGAGCGTCGGCCGAGCCCCGCGCCGCTCGGTGACCGTATAGCCCGGCTCCCCGAACAATGCCGGAACCCCGATGCCGACGCGGAACGCGTCCTCGTCGAACGGGATGCGCGCGAGGTGCGTCCGCTCCTGCGGCGTGAGCTCCGCCACGTCGTCGTAGAAGCCCGGGATCTCGACGCGGCCGTCCGGTGCCTTCAGCCCGCCGAGGATCTGGACGAGCGCATTCGCGGGGTTCTGGACGGCGCCGCCATAGCTCCCCGAATGGAGGTCGAGCTTGGGTCCGGTCACGTCGATCTGCGCATACATGAGGCCGCGCAATCCGACGGTGATGGCCGGCAGGTTACCCTCGAAGAAGCTCGTGTCGCTGATGACCGCGAGGTCGCCCCGGAGCCGGTGGACATTCGCCTCCAGCCACCGGTCGAGGTTCACCGAGCCCGACTCCTCCTCCCCCTCGAACACGTACCGGACGTTGACGGGGAGATGTCCGCGGACCGCGAGCCACGCGCGCGCGGCCCATAGGTGGAGATGGATCTGTCCCTTGTCGTCGGCGGCACCGCGCGCGTACACACGGTCACCCTCGACGCTTGGCTCGAACGGCGGCCGCAGCCACAGTTCGAGCGGATCCACGGGCTGGACGTCGTAGTGACCGTAGACGACTACGGTCGGAGCGTCGGCGGCATGGAGCCAGTCGCCGTACACGACCGGATGCCCGCCCGTCTCCGAAACCTCGACGTTCTCGATTCCGCTCTCCCGCAGGTGGTCGGCGACGAACCTCGCCGCGGCGCGAACGTCATCCTCGTGTTCCGTCAGCGCCGAGATGCTCGGGATGCGCAGGAACGCGAAGTAGTCGTCGAGGCGCTTGGCGGCCGTCCGTTCGAGGTACGTGTCGAGATCGCCGTGATCGTCCGTCACCCTCTATCTCCCGGGCTCATCCGGAGGGACGCCGCGGCGCGGTCGAGCACTCCGATGGACATGGGCGTCGACGGGCGCGTCCGCCCGGCGTCTCCCTCTGGCTCTGTATCCAGGTCCCGGCCGGGGCGTCTCCCCCACGCCGGGCGCGCGTTTCAGGCGGGCTGGGGCGCGGGCTTGGGCGCGGGTCCGCTCCTGCCATCCTCGGGTGCCGGCCGATGGAGCGGGCCGGTGAGCGGCACGGGGGTCATGCTCCCCTGCTCGCGGCGCGGGTCCGGAAGGTCCGAGAACAACTTCTCGAACTCGTCCTGCTCCAGCGTCTCTTCCGCCACCAGCCGCTCGGCCAGCTGTACGAGCCGATCCTTGAACCGGGTGAGGACGTCCATCGCCCGGGCGTAGCCCCGGTCGATGATCGCGCGGACCTCCTCGTCGATCTGCTTCGCGACCTCGTCGGAATAGTTCCGCTGTTCTCCGATCTCCCGACCGAGGAACACCAGCTCGTCCCGCTTCCCGAACGCGAGCGGGCCGAGTTTCTCGCTCATGCCGAACTCGGTGACCATCCGGCGCGCAAGCGTGGTCGCCTTCTCGATGTCGTTCGACGATCCCGTCGTCGTATCGCCGAAGATCAGCTTCTCCGCCACGTTGCCGCCGAGCATGCCGGCGATCTTGTCCTCGAACTCGCTCTTGCTCTGGAGGTACCGGTCTTCGGTAGGGAGCCCCATCGTGTAGCCCAGGGCCATGCCTCGGCTGATGACGCTCACCTTCGCGACCGGGTCACACTTCGGCAGGATGCGTTGGACGATGGCGTGCCCACCCTCGTGGTAGGCGATGATCGCCTTCTCGGCGTCGCTGATGATCCGGCTCTTGCGCTCCGGGCCCGCGACCACGCGCTCGAGCGCCTCGCTGAACTCGGGCCCTCCGATGACCTTCTTGTTGCGACGCGCCGCGAGGATCGCGGCCTCGTTCACGAGGTTCGCGAGGTCGGCGCCGGAGAACCCGGGTGACTGGCGCGCCACCGTCATGAGGTCGATCGCCTTGTCGAGCGGCTTGCCCTTGACGTGGACCTTGAGGATCTCGAGGCGCCCCTTCATGTCGGGGCGGTCGAGGATGACCTGCCGGTCGAATCGACCCGGCCGTAGGAGCGCGGGGTCGAGGACGTCAGGCCGGTTCGTCGCTGCGACGACGATCACGTTCGTGTTCGTGTCGAAGCCGTCCATCTCGACGAGGATCTGATTGAGCGTCTGCTCGCGCTCATCGTGCGAGCCGCCGAGGCCGGCGCCACGCTGACGACCGACGGCGTCGATCTCATCGACGAACACGATGCAGGGGCTGTTGCGCTTCGCCTGGTCGAACAGGTCGCGGACGCGGCTGGCACCGACGCCGACGAACATCTCGACGAATTCGGAACCGGAGATGCTGAAGAACGGCACTCCTGCCTCACCCGCGACCGCGCGTGCGAGGAGTGTCTTCCCCGTGCCGGGAGGCCCTACGAGGAGCACGCCGCGCGGGATGCGCGCGCCGAGGGAGTTGAACTTCTCGGGGTACTTCAGGAACTCGACGACCTCCTGCAACTCGGTCTTCGCCTCGTCGACGCCGGCCACGTCAGAGAACGTGACGACCGTCTTGTTGCCCAGGAACATCCGGGCACGGCTCTTGCCGAAGCTGAGGGCCTGATTGTTCGTGCCCTGTGCCTGTCGGAACATGAAGAACAGGAACAGGCCGATGAGGAGGATCGGGAAGACGGCGGTGAGGAGCGTGAGCAACAGGCCGTTGTCGGGTGGGTTCGCGATCTTCACGTCGGGCGGGTTCGAGGCACATTGCGCTCCCTGGCCACAGAACTCGCTGATGTCCTTGCGGATGTCGGTCAGCGGGCTCGGGACGCGCGTCATCCGGACGACGTTCTGGCTCCGCTGGTCCTTGTCGGTGAGCTTGACCTCGAGCTGGTCGCCACTCTTGGTGACCTCAGCCACCTTGCCCTGGATGACGAGGGACTCGAAGGAGTCGTCCGCGCCGCTGTAGGGGATCTCCTGCTGCTGCCCGGTGGGGAAGAAGAACATGTACAGCAGCGCCAGCGTCCCGACGACGAGGACGAGCGTGACGATGCCGTTCCTGAAGAAGCGGGTGTTCAAGGGAGCCGAGGCCTCCGAAAGGTCGAAGTGAGCCTGCGAGGTGGGGCAGGACTCACCGATTATAGGCGGCGTTCCGCCTTCTACTGTGATTCGCAGGAGGTGCGCGGCCGGATCGGCGTGCGCGCACCGGAGAAGTGAGGCGTCCCGGTGTCGCCCCGCACCGCTGGCCGCGCAGGGCGCCCGCGCGGCGGCTGAGCGACCACCGCCGCTCCCCGGGAGCCGACGAGGAAACGGGAACTGGTAGCGGAGGGCGGATTCGAACCACCGACCAAGGGCTTATGAGTCCCCTGCTCTGCCACTGAGCTACTCCGCCGCCGTTTCGCGCGTCGACGCGGCGACAGTCTAGCGCAGCGACCACGACGCCCCGCGCGGCTCAGCTCGACCTGACGTCTCCTCGCCCGGGTTCGAGCTGCTTCCGACCCGCCAGCGGTGGGGACGTTCGAGGCCGGGCCGCCGTGAGGCCGCCGGTCGGCGAGGCTGCGCCGGCGGTCAAGGAACGACGGGAAAAACGAGAGGAGCCGCGCACGCGGCGCGGCTCCTCTGGCTCGCGCCAACGCGTGCTACTGCGACCGCATGAGCCTCACGAAGAGCGAGCCGGCGTTCGCGGGGTTCTTCCTGTCCGACCCGATCTCGACGAGCGCGAACCACGTCTCGCCGGCGTCGATCCTCGGCTCGTTCCATGCGAGCGCGACGTCGAACGGGGTGTTCGCCGCGACGGACTTGGGACCGCTCGCGGTCAGGTTGCCGTTGTCCGTGCCCGGTATGACGGTCCCGACGAGGTCGACGGAGTCGACGACCTGACCGCTCAGCCAGTTCTGGACGCGGATCCAGTACCTGCCGCTCTCGGGGTCGCCGAGCCGACATGACTCGAGGGCGGTGTCGGATGCACTCCGGCAGAGCTCTTCGCTGAGCTCGGCGCCGCCGTCGCCGTCGTCGTCGCGGCCGACGAACAGGTCGATGTCCGTGGACGTCGTCTTCGCGATCTCGCTCGCGATGAACCGCGAGCCGGCCGGCACGTCGACGAGGACGGTGAACGTCCCGACCGACGTGTCGTAGGGAAGGAGCGGCGTGGGATCCTGCTCGAGCGTCCGGGACTCCACCGTCCCCTGCTCGAGCCCGGAGATGCGGGTCGTGAAGTCCTTGATCTCGATCGGCGATGTCATCGTCACCGTGTGCGTGCCGGTCGTGCCCGTCGTCTCGATACCCACCGGCTGCGGCGTGCCGCCGGGCAGCACGACGAGCGGCAGATGAGCCCCCGGCGCGCCGTCGGTGGTCGTGAGCGAGACCCTGCCGAACGCGTACTTGCCGGCCGGCAGCTTCGAGACGTCTGCCGTCGCGGTCAGCGTCTGCGTGGCGCCCGCGGCGAGCGTGAACCGCGAGGGAGTCACCGTCAGCCTCAGCGACCGCGGCCCGCTCGTCTTCACCGACCACGTCGCGGCCGTCGTCGCGCGCACTGTGCGCGTCCACGTGCACGTGCCTACGCAGTCGGAGTTCGTGAGGCTCGGCAGGTTCAGGGTCGTCGGGTCACCTCCCTCGGCAGGCTCGGCAGCGACGAAGTCAGGGACCTGCTCGTCGAGCACGAGCCCTGCCCTCCCAGCGTTGCGGAGTTCGACACGACCCGCCCCCATGTCGAACGCGTCCGCGGCGCGCAGGCCGTCCTCCTTGCGAACGCCCGAGTCGAGAGCAGTCGTCATCAGCGCCGACTGCACCTCCGCGGGCGTCCAGTCGGGGTGCAGGGCGCGCACGAGCGCCGCTGACCCGGCCATGTGCGGGCTCGACATCGAGGTACCGCTCAGGACGGCGTACTCCGGCTCGACGGTCGCGGTGGTGTTGACGGCGGCGAGAACGTCCACGCCAGGCGCCGTGATGTCGGGCTTAAGGACGCCCGGCACCGGCTTGTTCGGGCCGCGGGAGCTGAAGCCGGCCATCACGTCGCCGTTCTCGTTCGAGACGTCCGTAGTGGTGCCAGCGATCGTCGCCGTGTGACCGGTACCGCCGTCGCGGACCCAGGCGGTGAGGACCTGCGCATCGGAGTACCCGATGTGCACCGCCGGCAGCTCGTGCGGATCGGCCACGACCGACTCGCCTTCGGCCGCCGTGTTCGTCAGCACCATCCCGCCGGCGCCGCCGGCCGCGACGTTGCGTCCCTTCTCGACGCGCGGGTTGATGCCGCGATCGCAGATCACGATCTCGCCGTGGAACGTCCCCGGCGCGAACGGCGCGCTGCAGAGGGCATCGCCGTAGGCGGCGGCGTGGACGATGCGCGCCGGGCCGTAGCCGGAGGTGAAGCTCGCGCCCTCGATGTCGGCGGGGGCCGTCGTGGCACCACCGCTCATGGAGACGAGCGAGTTGACGAACGCCCGGTCGTGCGTGCTCGCGCCGACGGAGAGGAGCCACGGCGCGTTGGCGGGCGAGCCGATCGTCTCGGCGCCGGGGCCGCTGTTCCCGGCGGACGCGGAGACGAAGACGCCGGCGTCCCGGGCGCCGAGGAATGCCTCGGAGTCCGAGTCGTGCCACGGGTCTGACGGGCCGCCGCCGATCGAGTAGTTGATGACGTCGACGCCGTCGGCGGTCGCCTGATCGATCGCGGCGACGAGGCTCACGCCGGGGCAGCTCGTGATGCACGCCTTGTAGGTGATCAGGTTCGCGTGCGGTGCGACGCCCGAGATCTCGCGCGTGAGCGAGAGCGTGGGCGCGTTGATCTTCGCGCCGTGGGCGTTGCCGGCCGCCGTGCTCGCCGTGTGGCTACCGTGGCCGTTGGTGTCCTCGGGCGTCGTCCCCGTGAAGTCCCATACCCCGATCAGCTTGTCGTTGCAGAATGGCGTGCCGAGGACGGGGTCGCAGGCGCCGTAGAACGCGTTGCGGGGGTTCTCATGGTCGTACCCGTCGCCGCCCTTGTCCGCGAACGAGGGGTGGTCGTGGTTGATCCCGGTGTCGATGACGCCGACGACGACGCCCTCGCCCTTCGTGCCCGACAGGCTACCGGTGCCGCTGCCGCTCCAGACGGCGGGCGCGCCGATCCACGCCGGCCCCGCATCGGTCAGCAGCCGGCGAGTGAAGTCGCGCTGGACGCGCGTGACGCCGGGAAGCCGAGCGACACGCGCGGCCTCGCGTTCCGTCAGCGAGACGGCGAGCCCGTTGTACGCGTAGCGGTACTGGAACCGAGCGGGGACGTCACGCCCGAGCGCTCGCTCCATCTGCGCTCGGAAGTCAGCCTGCTGCCTCGCGAGGTAGGCGAGGTATGCGCGGCTTGCGCGGCTTTCGGGATCGAGCTTCACTCGGCCGAGCGCCCGAGGGCTGGTAGCGGGAAGACCTGGGATGCCACCGCGATACGTGGCGAGCGGCGCGTCCGCGAGGCGGACGATGTAGTGCGATCGCTCCGCGGGCGCGCTCACCGTCGAATCCTCCGAAGAGGGCGCCGTGCCGACGCGCGCCTGGACGGATCCAGCCAGTGATCCGGCCAGGAGAGTGATCGCGCCGGCGGTGGCGAGGAGCTTCGAAGACGTGCTCTTCATCCGTTAGCGTCTCCCGTATGAGCTGGAGGATCCGCACCACTGCCGATGGTGCAGCGCGCAACCATAGAGGCGTGCACGCGCCGCGTCAATCTCCTGCTGCAGCGGTATGAGGGGCCGATCGAGGAGGATCCGGTGCGATGGACGACCTGATCGAGGAGCAGATCCGTTACTACCGGCAGCGGGCAGCCGAATACGACGCGACGACGCGTCCGGAGGACGATCCGTTTGCGGCGATCAGCGCTGAAGCGCGAGATGCATTGCGTCGACTCGCGCCGGTCGAGCATGCCATCGAGCTGGGTGCCGGGACGGGCGCGTTCACGGCGGTCGTGGCCGAGATCGCGCGCCGCGTTACGTGCGTGGACGCTGCGCCGGAGATGCTCGAGCTCAACCGAGCGAAGGTCCCGGCCGCCGACGTCGAGCGGGTGGTCGCGGACGTCTTCGTGTGGCGCCCCACGGCGCCGGCCGCCCTCGTCGTCTTCACGTTCCTCCTGTCGCACGTCCCCGCCGAGCGGTTCGTGGCCTTCTGGGATGGAGTCCGGACCATGCTCGCGCCCCGAGGCCGCGTCTTCCTGATGGACGAAACGCGTCATGGACTGTGGCGAGAAGAGCGAGCGCCCGAGTCGGGGTCCGAAACGGCGTACCGCCAGCTGGCCGATGGCCGGCGTTTCCGGATCGTCAAGGTGTTGTGGGATCCGGACGAGCTCTCGGAGCGACTCGCGCAGCTCGGCTGGGAGGCACGCCTGGTGCGTCGCGACCCGTTCTTCTGGGGCACCGCTCGACCGACTTCCAGACGCCCACCTCGACGTGCTCGGCGCGGTGCGACGATCGCGTCGCGACGAAACGCTGCCCCTGCGTGTCGAGACGCCGGTATGCGCTAGCGGCGGCGGCCGCTGGCGAGTGCGGTATCCGGGACGAGGAACGCGCCCGCGAAGAACGCGAGACCCAGGGGGAGGAGTGAGATCGTCCCGAGGTCGAGGCCGATCGCCGCGAGCACGAAGCAGATCACCGCGATCAACAGCAGAAGCGTGCGAAGCGTGAGCGTCATCCCGTTCTCAGCCTTCCTTCCGATGCTCGCCAGGCGTCGCCAGCACGGGGACTCCGTCGATCATCCCTTGCCCCCGCCGGATCAGCCCGTGCGGTCCCCCGGCCGTTCGTCGGCTCCGAGAAGCTCCTCGAGGCTCGCGCCCGCGCTCCCCTCCTCCTCCGTCGCACCCTCACCGGAACCTCCCGAGCCCCCGCTGCCACTCCGGTTCGCCGTGCCCGCCCCGGCTTCGCTCATGTGGCCGCTCGTCGTGGCCCCGGTGACGATGGCACGGGTCGCGGCGTCGCTGCCCGGCGTGAGTGCGTCGGCGGGCGCCTCGTCCTGGACGCCGGCGTCCGGCGATCGGGGCGTACCAGGGCCGGTATGGGTCGCCGGATGCTCGTACCGATCCGCCATCTCGGGTTCAGTCGCTCGTCCGGTCAGCGTCGATCGACTCCTCGCCGCCTGTCACGGTCCCCTCCTGGGCCGGACCGAGTTCCACGAACTCCACCACGAGCCGGTCCACCTCACCCTGCGCGCGGTCGAACTCGATGGTGCCCGGCTGGCGTCTCCCGCGCTCGTCCAGAGCCTCGCGGAGTCGTTCGGTGGCGTCGAGCTTCGCGTCGTTCGTGACCACGGTCCTCTCGTCCTAGGCGGCGGCGAGGCCCGACATTGTAAGCCCGCCCGTCCAGTCGATCCCACGCCATCGACGCCCCTTGCAACGGACTTGTTAGCGCCTGTCTTGCCCCCACAACGCCGGGCGAACCTCAGCGGCGCCAAGGTGGGGATGCCCGCCGACCCCGAGACAACGGCGGGGAGGTACATGACCGTGCGCGTACTCGCAGCGACCTTCAACGATCGGCAGGCGGCTCAAGGCGTCCTCCGCGAGCTTCGAGACCTCTATCAGCTCGGACCGGACGATGCCTCGGTCGCGCCGCTGGGGACGGCCG
Source organism: Chloroflexota bacterium (assembly GCA_016781485.1). Taxonomy (GTDB): domain Bacteria; phylum Chloroflexota; class Limnocylindria; order Limnocylindrales; family CSP1-4; genus YB3-1. The sequence continues at coordinate 23,041 of JADDQH010000027.1, forward strand.
GCGACGGAACGGATCGGCTGACCGTCCTCGCGGGTCGCTTCCGCGACGAGCGGATCGGCGAGGTCAAGCACATCATCGAGCGCCGCGGCGGTGAGGTCGTGGCGGATGTCGATAAGAGATGGACCGACCCGTGGCCGGAGGTACGCGTCGCAGGCTCGCAGGAGGAGCGGCTGCCATAGCTCGGGGTGCACGTCGGTGGCGAGACCACCGGCTTTGCGGATCACGTGGGCGTCGCGAGCGCGGAGACCGAGCACGTCTCGATCTCCACCCGCGCATCCGCTCCGCGAACGTCAGGTGACATCGCGCCAGACCGGAAGATCAGCCGGCGGTTCGGCGCCGGCCGCGGTCGAACCGCGAGATGAGCCCCCCGATGGTCATCGACCCGTCACCGTGCGTGTCGTCGTCCGGACGACGTCCGAGTCGCCGACACTGCCCAGGACGGTGAGCTGGTCGATGTTTCCCATCGGCTCCGCGGCCGCGCGCGCGGTACCGCGCGCGGGCGAACCGAAGTTCAGCCGCCGAAGAGCAGCGCGATCCAGTCCTCGAGGGGCGTCGTCGGCTCCTGCTCCACGGGTTCGCCCAGCGGTCTGATCTGCGGCGCCGGAGGAGCGCCGGGCTCCAGGGAGAACACGCGTTCCCCCGTCTCGCCCATCCCGAACGCACGGGAGCGGTGCAGCACGAACTCGCCGCTCTGGATCACCGCCACCTCGCGCCGGGCGTCATCGAGCCGCTCGCGGAGCTCCGCGATCTGCTGCCGGACCGCGTCCGCGTCCTCGTTCACGGCGGCAGCCTCCGTGACGGCGCGCGAGAAGACGAGCACCAGCCAGAGCGCGATCAGCGCGCCCACGACGAGCCCCAGGTGCCGTCGTCCGAAGGCGCGCCGCATCTCTCGCAGCCGCGACGCCGAGAGGACGCGTCCGCGGCGATCGATGGCGGCGGGCACACCGGACGTCCCCGACGTGTCGAGAGGCGCCCGGACTCCTCGGTCCCCCGGAGTCGCCGGGAGGGCGGGGCCTTGGGCGGTCATCGTGCTGAGGGTAGATACGCCGCAGCTAGCTTGTCAATCCAGTCGCGACCCGTGCTCATCGCTCTCCTGCTCGCGCTCGTGCTCGCCGGCGCGCTTCCCCGCCTGCTAGACTCCGGCGCGAATAGAACGCCTGTGCTAAAGGAGGTAGGGATGCGGCTCTACGCCGACTCGTCCGTGCGAGAAGCACTCACGCGGCTGCTCGAGGACCCCGAGGTCAAGGCGGCCGTCGTCGGGCACCGCGTCCTCCCAGCTCGCGCGCCGGAGACGCGCCCGCTCCCGGAGTGGCTCGACGCTCGGCTGCGCGCCGGGCTCCTTGCGCGCGGCTTCGTCGAACTGTACCGGCACCAGGCGGAGGCGGTCGAGGTGCTGCGGGGCGGGTCGGATGTCGTCGTCGTGACGCCGACGGCCTCTGGCAAGTCGCTCTGTTACAACCTCCCGGTCCTCCAGGCGATCGCGGAGGATCCCTCTTCGCGAGCCCTCTATCTCTTCCCCACCAAGGCGCTCAGCCAGGACCAGACGTCCGAGCTGAGGGAGCTGGCGGCGACCTCCCGCCTCGAGCTCGCTGCTGCCGTCTATGACGGAGACACCCCCGCGCCGATCCGATCCAGCATCCGCGCGGCGGGGCAGGTGGTGCTCACGAACCCGGACATGCTCCACGCTGCCATCCTGCCGCACCACACGAAGTGGTTCCAGCTGTTCGAGCAGTTGCGCTACGTCGTCGTCGACGAGGCGCACACGTACCGGGGCGTGTTCGGGAGCCACGTGGCGAACGTCCTGCGGCGCCTCCTCCGCATCTGCGCCCACTACGGCAGTTCGCCACGCATCGTCTGCTGTTCCGCGACGATCGGGAACCCACGCGAACTCGCCGAGACCCTGACGGGGCGGCGGTTCGTCGTCGTCGATCGGAACGGCGCGGCCAGCGGGGAGAGACACGTCCTCGTGATGAACCCGCCGCTCGTCGATCCGCAGCTCGGGATCCGGGCCGGTGCGTTCGGGCTCACCCGACGCGCGGCGCTCGCCTTCATCCGGACGGGGCGCCAGACGATCGTGTTCGGTCGCACGCGGACCGCCGTCGAGCTCCTGCTCACCGGGCTCAGGGAAGCCCTACGCGAGGGCCGCGGGCCGGTGGAGCGCGTGCGAGGGTACCGGGGCGGGTACCTTCCCAATGAACGTCGGGCGATCGAAGGCGCCCTGCGCCGGGGCGAGCTCCTCGGTGTCGTCAGCACGAACGCGCTCGAGCTGGGCATCGATATCGGGCGGCTGGACGCCGCGGTCCTCGCGGGCTACCCGGGCTCGATCGCAGCAACCTGGCAGCAGATCGGGCGGGCGGGGCGCCGCCAGGACGTCAGCGTCGCGATCCTCGTCGCGACCTCATCACCGACAGACCAGTACGTCGCGAACCACCCGGAGTACCTGTTCGAGGGCGATCCGGAAGAGGTACGCCTGGACCCCGAGAACCTTCACATCCTGCTCGGACACCTCCGTGCGGCGACCTTCGAGCTCCCGTTCGCGCCAGGCGAGCGATTCGGGATGGCGGCCGCGGATGAGCTTCTCGCGTTCCTCGCCGAGGAGGGCCACGTCCGACACGCGCCGGATGGGCGATGGTACTGGGCGAGCGAGAACTTCCCCGCCGCCGAGATCTCGCTCCGCGTCGCCGCACCGGAGAACGTCGTGGTCATCGACACCGGGCCGGAGGGGCGCGGCGAACGTCCGCGGGTCATCGGCGAGGTCGACCTGTTCTCTGCTCCGACCCTCGTGCACGAAGGAGCGATCTACCTCCACGAGTCGCGTCAATTCCACGTGGATCGACTCGACTGGGAGGAGCGCAAGGCGTACGTGCGCCCCGTCGACGTCGACCACTACACGCAGGCAGAGCTTGCCGTCACGCTCAAGCCGCTGGAGACCTTCGAAGGTTCCGAGACGGCCGGGGGCGAGCGGGTGCACGGCGAGGTGATGTTGAGCAGCCTGGCGACGATCTACAAGAAGCTCCGCCTCGAGACTCACGAGAACCTCGGCTGGGGACGGATCCGCCTACCGGAACTCGAGCTCCACACGACGGCCTACTGGATCGCGCTCGACCCGATCCATTTCGAGGGGTGGCGGAGGGACGAGCTGGACGTGGCGCTCGTCGGCGCCGGTCGAGCGCTCCAGACCATCGCAGGCATGCTCCTGATGAGCGACCCCCGTGACCTTGGCCTGCTTCCGCAGGTCCGCTCACCCCATTTCGAGCGACCGGCCATCTATCTGTATGAAGCCGTGCCGGGCGGCGTGGGGCTCGCTCCGCGTCTCTTCCAGCGCCACGAGGAGCTCGTCCGCGGCGCACTGGAGCTCGTGAGGAGCTGTGCCTGCTCGAGGGGCTGCCCGGCATGCACGGGACCGAGGTTGGAAACGGGGGGCGACGGCAAGCGGATGGCTGAGCGGCTCCTCGCCCTGCTGTGCCACCCCTCGCCGATCCCGCCAGCGCCCCGCCAGAGCAGCCGGCGAGACGTGACGCGAGAGCTGGCACGGGAACCGGCGACGGTGGTGCCGTGAACGAGGCTCGGATCCGGGAACGACGGCTGGCCCGGTTCCGGCTCCATCAGCAGACGCGACCCGGCCCGCCGGGCCAGCGCGACGCGGACCCAGCCCATCCGCGGCCATTCCCGTCGTCCCTCGACTCGCCGGTCGCCCGAGAGCGCGCGCGGCAGCTCGCGGGATCGCTCCGCGGTCGCCTCCTCACGACACCCACGGGAGTGGTCGTCGAGACCGAGACGCGGGTGCGGCTTCCGGCCGACCTCGCGGCACTCGGGCGGCTTCCCTACCCCATCGATCCCGGACGGCCTCTCGTGTTCCTCGACACGGAGACGACGGGGCTCGGGACGGCCGCGGGGACGCTGCCATTCCTCGTCGGCCTCGGGAGCTGGGAGGGAGACGAGTTCCGCGTTCGCCAGCTGTTCCTCCCCGACCAGTCGGACGAGCCGGCGTTCCTCGACGTGCTCGCGGCGGCGATCCCGCCCGACGCGTGGCTCGTGACCTACAACGGCCGGGCATTCGATTGGCCCCTCGTCGTCACCCGTTATCGGTTGCGACACCGGGCGCCACCGACGCACGCCGGCCATCTCGACCTGCTTCCTGTCGCCCGACAGGTATGGCGGCATCGCCTGCAGGATGCCCGACTGTCGACGGTCGAGGTAGGTGTCGCCGGAGTGGTTCGGCGACACGACCTACCCGGAGCCCTGGTCCCCGCCCGCTACTTCGCGTACCTCCGGAGCGGGCGCCCGTCCCTTCTGCTGGACGTCGCACGCCACAACCTGCAGGACGTCGTCTCGCTCGCGAGGCTTCTCGAGGTGCTGTGTCGCGCCCTCCGCGACGACGCGCGATCACCGCTCGTCGATCCGGGCGACCTTCTCGGCCTCGCTCATGCCTTCGCTCGTCAGCACCGCCACCACGAGGCGCTCCAGTGCCTCGACCGCGCTGTCGCATCCGCGAACGCCGCCGCAGCGGCAGTGGCCGGAGGGAGACCCGTGCTCGTCGAGCGGATCGCGGCTGACCGCGCCCGGGCGCTTGCGAGGACGGGGCGGCACCACGAGGCGTTGGAGGCGTGGCTCCGGCTCGCCGAACGCGGCGGGCCGTTCGCCGCGTTCGCGTGGCTGCAAGTGGCGAAATACCGGGAGCACATGATGCGCGACGTCATCGGAGCACTCCACGCGACGGAGCGTGCCGGCGCTCTCGCGGAACGCGCCCGTGCCTTCGGACGTCCTCTTCGCTCCGTCGAGCGTGACCTACCGAGACGGTTGCACAGGCTCAGATGCGCCGACGTCATGCGTGCCAGAGGAGCGCCTGAGCTCGCGCAGCCGGTCGCGGAGCGCCACGGCATCGGGCAGCCCAGGCAGGCCGATCCCCTCGACGCTGAGGCTCGCGACGACGGCAGCGACGAACAGCGCGCGCTCCGGCGAAAGCGGCGTCGTGCCGAAGGGGCCGCGGGGGAGCCGCGCCGTGATCCAGGTCGTCAGGAACGCGTCACCGGCACCCGTCGGGTCCCTGACCGCCCGTGCAGGTACTGCCGGCAGTCGCCGGCCCTTGAACCCATCCAGGGTCCGGGTCAGATGGAGCGCGCCGCGTTCGCTCAGCGTGATCACGACCTCCTGATGCGTCCGCGGAAGCAACTCGACCAGCCGAGCGCCACCTGAACGGAGATCCTCGACGCCAACGCCGTGGATGTCGGCGCGCCGGAACAGTGGGCGAGGGCGAGCGGATGTGAGGTCCACCGGTCGACCGGGCGTGAGATCTCGCAGCAGACCCTGCCAGGCGAGCCCGACGACCGACTCGTCCCCGGGGACCTCGCTCCACGCGTCGGATAGCTCCCCGGCGACCGGTGCGAGCAGGATGCCCGGGGACCGCGCCCACGAGTCCGGCATCGAACCGACCGGGATGGGCGCGGATCGCCCGTGCGCGATCTGCTCGCGCCCGTGCGAGCGTTCGATGTTTTCGAACACCGGACCGCTGCGCAAAGCGACTGGAACGACGTCGACTCCGGCCCGCTCAAGGAGGAGGAGCTCGTGCGCGCCCCGCGCTTCCTCGTCGAGCCCGATGACGGCGCCGACGCGTGCGCCGAGCCGCGCCGCAAGAAGAGCGCCGTACGAGACGCCGCCCCCGAGCCGCCACCCCCGCGGGTCGTCGGCGTCGACGTCGCGTGAGGCTGCCCCGACGATCACCAGGTCAGGGGTGGGAGAGGGAGTCGAGCGAGCTGTCCCGACGCCTATACTGCCGCCGTCCATCACCTCACGGCGTCACCCTATGATCGAGAGTGGGTCCGCTGACCGATCACGGTCAACGCCGAGCGGAGAGCACGTGTACTTCTACGAGCTGCACGAGGGCGACGACGACGTCTACAGCGACACGCTGCTCGCGCACGACGTCGAGTTCGATGAGGACCAATTCCTCGAGCTGGTCCTGGAGGCCCGTCGGGACGTGATCGCCACGTTCGAGGAGGACACTCTCGTCGAGGCGATCGCGAACGAATTGCAGCGACGCCACGGGTTCCTGCACATCGACGACGCTCAGCTCCGAGTCGCGGTGAATGTGTCCCGGGAGGAGAGCGATACCTTCATCGCTCGTGTCGAAGAGACGCGTCGAGACGGATACGACGATGAGGATGACGACAGCGGCGGGTACCGCACGATGTTCGTGGACGTCGACGGCGACGACGCGCGCTGAACGAAGGCGGACGCTCGTGTCACATGGCCGGGTATCCCGCCCACGCGCGCATCTCGGCGTCGCGGCGCCGGCCCACGCTCACACATTGAACAGTATCTCGACGACGTCCCCGTCCCGCACCCGGTAGGTCTTGCCCTCCGAGCGGAGCCTCCCTGCTCTTCGGGCTTCGCTCATCGATCCGAACGAGAGCAGCTCCTCCCACCCGATGACCTCCGCCCGGATGAAGCCGCGCGCGAGGTCGGAGTGGATGGCGCCTGCCGCATCCACAGCCGTCGCCCCGTCGGGGATCGTCCACGCCCGCGTCTCGTCCGGGCCGGCGGTGAAGAAGCTGATGAGCCCGAGCAGCCGATAGCTCAGGTGGATGACTCGCTGGAGTCCCGACTCGTGGAGTCCCATGTCTTCGCGGAATACCGCGGCCTCCTCGTCATCGAGCTCCCCGATCTCCATCTCCAGGCGTGCGGACAGCGCGGCGATCTCGCTCCGCGTGTGCGTGTACCGCTGTCGGACGTCGTCCACGATCGCGTCGGCGCGAGGGAGGTCCGACTCGCTGATGTTGAGGAGGACGAGCACGGGCTTCTCGGTCAGGAAGCGGAAGCCGCGGATGGCCTTGGACTCGTCCTGGCTGAGCTCGAGATCCCGGATCGGACGACCTGCGACGAGCGTGGGCTGCAGCCGCTCGAGGACGACCACCTCTCGCTCGTTCGCTTCTCGCTCCGCAGGCGTGCCATGCCTTCCCGACGTGCGTAAGCGGTCGAGCCGCTTGTCGACCACGCCGAGGTCCGCGAACACGAACTCGAGGTCGAGTCGCTCGATGTCCCGCCACGCGTCCACGCTCCCGTCCGGGTGCGGGACGGAGGGATCGTCGAAGGCGCGCACGACATGGAGCAGCGCATCGGCGTTGCGCAGCCGGGCGAGCTGGTCGGGCGGGATGTCCTCCCCACCTGGTCCCTCCGCAGTCGTCGGCGGCGCGGGCAGGTCGACGTACGTCACGTCAGCCGGGACCTCTCGCTTCGGCTTGAACAGTGCCGTCAAGCGAACGAGTCGGTCGTCCGGGACCTTCACGACACCCACATTCACGGTCGTACCGCCGAACCCGCCGGTCTCGGCGTGGCCCCGGGTGAGCGTGTTGAAGACGGTCGTCTTGCCGGAGCGCGCGAGCCCGACGATCGCGATCTGCACGCCGCCGTCCGGTCAGTACCCGAGGTTCGGGTCGACCAGGTTCCGCAGCCGTTCGCCTCGCCGGAACCGCCCGAGGTTGTCGCAGAACAGCTCGATGCTGCGATCGAGTACCCGTCCGCTGGACCAGGAGGTGTGCGGCGTCACGACCACGTTCGGGAGCCCGTAGAACGGGGAGTCGGAGGCGAGCGGCTCCTCGCTGAAGGTGTCGAGGACAGCGCCTCCGATCGGGCCGTCCCGAAGCGCACGCACGAGCGCGCGCTCGTCGACGAGCGCGCCGCGGGCCACGTTGATGAGCCATGACCCTGGCTTCATCGCAGCGAGCGCATCGGCGTCGATCAATTGCTTCGTGTCGGGCGTCAACGGCACCGCGAGGACGACGAAATCGCTCTCGCGCAGCAGTCGCGTCAGGTCCGACGACGGGAGCAACGCGTCGATGCGTGGATCGGCGTTGGCGTCTTCTCCGATGGCCATGTGCTCGTCCACCTCCCGCCTTCGGACGGCGATCACACGCGGCCCGAACGCGTTCGCGAGGCCGGCGACGGCGCGCCCGATGGAGCCGAGCCCCACGATCCCGATCGTCCGCTCTCGCAGTTCGACCGCCTCCAGCGGCTGCCACGTCCGTTCCCGCTGCAGCTCGAGCAGCTGCGGGAGCCTGCGGCAGATCGCGAGCATCATCATCAGGACGTATTCCGCGATCGGCTGGCTGAACACGCCGCGCGCGTTCGTGATCGCGACGCCGCGCGCGAGCGCGGTCGGCGTGAGGACGCGCTCCACGCCGACGCTCGCCGAGTGCACCCAGCGCAGTCGGGGGCAACGCGCCACCAGACGGTCGAACGTCGCCGGGGGCAACGGGCCTCGGAGAAGCACCTCGACGTCGGAGAGATCGGTGTCGGCCAGACCTTCGGCCGAGACGCTGACGAGCCGGGAATCGGGCGCCGCCTCCCGGATCCGCTGGAGGTCACCCGGTCGGTAGCGCGCGGACAGGATGGGCGACAGCGCGATGGCGGCAGGAACGCCACCGGGGCCGGAGCCGGGGCCGACGACGCCGTCGACGCTGGCAGCGACCTTCATGCCGGCGTCGGCGGCGGCATGACCCGCCGGACCCACGCCGCCGGGTCCGCCATTTCCGCCTCCGTCGGCAGCGACTCCGGCCCATCCCAGAGCCGCGCGACTGCCGCATTCCCGCCCGTGGCCGCGACGCCTGCGACGAACCGTTCCCCGCGGCGGTACTGCTCGAGCTTCATGTCGAGCCCTGTCAAGCGAGCGATCAGCCTGTCGATGCCCCGCCGACGCTGGCTGCGTCGAGCCTCGAACCGCTGCCGGAGCAGTCCGACGTCGGCAACGAGCTCGGATCCGACCTCATCCATCACCCAGTCGCTGAAGCCCTCGAGCAGGCTCATCACGAGCTGTGTCTCGCGCAGCAGCCGGCGCTGCTCGGCTGACAGGAACCCCGCAAGCAACGGGTCCCCGTCTCGCTCTCGAAGGCGACGAAGGAGCTCACCGAGGCCTCGCTCTCGGAGCGTCTGCGCCTCTTCCAGGACCCCGGCCAGCTGGCGCTCCAGGTGATCCGCGAGGTACGGCCTGACCCACGCATGCGTCTCGAGCTCGAACGCGTGTGTCGTCTCGTGGAGGCAGATCCAGGTCCGGAACTCGTGGAGCGGCACGTCGAGGGCATGGGCCGTCGCCCGGATGTTCTCCTCGACGAACAGGAGCCGCCCCGGCTTGGACTCGGCGGAGAGCAGTCCGATGTCGTACTGCCCGAGCACACGGTTGCCGAGGTAGGTGAGCAGGAACGCGATCTGCCGTGTCGTCAGGAACCGGTTCGCGAGCGCCGCGAGACCCGCCGCCAGCCCCGGCTCCTGTGGCCTGCGCTCCAGCACGTGCTCCTCGAGGCGCCCGATGAGCTGCCGGAACGTGACGAGGTTCGCCTTCGCCCACTCCGCGCGGTCAACGACGGCGTGCCGGTCGACGACGCCCGGCAGCGGAGTGCCGAGCGTCCGTTCGAGGAGCGGCACCACGCGCGCCATGGCCTCGGCGTACGCGGGCTCGACAGCGCGGAGCTCGGCGTCGGTGAGGGCGCCGCGTGAGGCCCGGAGCCGCGCCGAAGCGATGGCATCGGCCCGCTCCCAGTCGACGAGTCCCTGCTGCGACGCCCGGCCTGCCCGGCGGCCGAGGTAGCGGGCAGCGAGCCCCATCGCCG
>JADDQH010000093.1 GCA_016781485.1 Chloroflexota bacterium
CCACCGGCGCCGGGGCCCGCGAGGTCGACGCGCCCTACGGGCTCGCCGTGTAGCGAGACGATATTGCGGACACCGTCGGTGCTCCCGATCGGCGACCCGGCGGGCACGGCGGAGGGGAGCACGGAAGCATCGAGCACACCGTCATGCAACTCGGCGCGAGCGACCAGCTTGATCGCGAGGCCGAGCCCCCGTGCCGCCCCGACGGCCTCCGGTGCGACACCCGTGATCCCCGGGGGCGCCTCGCCTTCGAGCACGGGCGGGAAGCGGCGGATCGCGGTCACGTCGGGCCAGGCGCCGAACGCGAGGCGCACGAGGACGGCCAGCTTGTCGGCGGCGTCGCGCCCTTCGACGTCACCACTCGGGTCTGACTCCGCATAGCCGCGGGCCTGCGCGTCCGCGAGCACCTCGTGGTATGCCCCGGCGTCCTCGGTCATCGCCGTCAGGATGTGGTTCGTGGTGCCGTTCACGATCCCCTCCACGCTGGTCCAGCGATTCGCCGCGAGATCGCGGGCGAGTGGTGACAGGACGGGGATCCCGCCGGCCACGGCGCCCTCGAACCGGAGCGGGACGTCACCGTGCCGCGCCACTCGCTCGAGCTCCGCCCCTTCGCGCGCGAGGAGCGCCTTGTTCGCCGTGACCACCGCCTTCCCGTTCGAGAGCGCTCCGACGATGAGGTCCGCAGCCGGTTCCAGCCCTCCCATCACCTCGACGACGACGTCCACGCCCGGATCGGCGACGAGATCGGCGACCCGGTCGGTGAGGGTCAGCTCGGCGGGAAGCGGGATGTCTCGTGGGCGGCGGAGGTCGCGAACACCGATCGCGACGAGGTCGAGGGAGCGCCCATCTGCCGCGCGTGCCAGCTCCCCCGCGCGTTCCAGCAGCTCGCGCGCCACCGCGCCCCCGACGGTGCCGAGCCCCAGCAGTGCGATCCGGAGTGGCGCGTCGGTGCGGTGGCGAGCGAGCGGCCGGGGATCCGCTCGTCCCTTCGTTGCTCGGGGCATGGACACGCGGCGATTCTAGGCGGCAGAGACGGCAAGACAGCGGTCGGTGCGCTGCAGGCAGGACGAAGCTGATGGCCGGACCGGAGCGCCGGGAAGGAGCCCGCTGGTGCTCCGCGGTCTCGTCTCACCCGGGCCGTTACCGTCTGGTCACGTTCCCTTCCCCGTGTCCCGGTACTGCCGCCGCGGCGGGATGGTCGAGGTCCCGGAGGGCATCCCGCTGGGCGGGGACGAGGGCGAGCCGGGGGCTCTCCTCCGCCCGGCGTGGGAGATCCCAGCCCGCGGCCTCGGCGTCGTGTCCGCGCGCCTCGGGGAGCTCGATCCGCTCCTCGATCACGAGCTTGATGAAGGCGCCGACGATCTGCGGATCCCACTGGATCCCGGCCCCCGCGCGCAGGCGAGCCAACGCCTCCGGGACCGGCATCGCGGCGCGGTACGGGCGGTTCGACGTCATCGCATCGAAGGAGTCCGCGACGGCGACGACCCGGCTTCCCATCGGGATCGCATCGCCCGCGAGCCTTCCCGGGTACCCCGTCCCGTCGTACGCCTCGTGGTGGTGAAGCACGATCTCGGCGCCCGGCTGGAACAGCCCGAAGTGACGCAGGATCTGTGCGCCGATCTCGGTGTGCAGCCACATCTTCGTGCGCTCCGCGTTGTTCAACGCCGAGGGTTTCAGGAGGATCCGGTCGGGGACGCCGATCTTGCCCAGGTCGTGGACGGCGGCCGCCTGCTCGATGAGCTCGACGGTCTCGTCGGGGAGACCGAGCTCACGTGCGAGCGCGACGGAGTACGCGGCCACCCGTTCCGAGTGATGGAACGTGGATGTGTCGCGGTGATCGACGATCTCGGCGAGCGATCGGACGGCCGAACGCGTCTCGGACTCCAGCTGCCTGATGTACTGGAGCGACCGGCTGATCACGGCGGCGGGGACCGCGAGGAACGCGGTCCACAGTGGCTGGACCGTCCAGACGAGCGCGAAGAGCGCCCCGACCGTCGCGCCGCCGAGCTCGCTGAGATGGGTGTTTCGAGTATTCGCCCGAAGCAGGACGACGAACGACTGCTCGCTCGCCGCCGCCAGCACCCCGGCCGAAAGAAGGGCGTTGATCCCGTAGTACGCCAGCCCTGTGACCGTGAAGATGGCGAGTAGCGTGAGGTGATCGGCTGATGCAGCTGCCTCCCACACGTTACCCAGCGTGCCCGCGAGTCGCGACGCGATCGATGCCGTGAGCACGAAGCTGGCGACGTTGAACACGAGCTTCACCACAGGGGCCCGGCTGACGACCTCCTCGAGCAGCACGGCGGACCCGATGGAAAGCGCCTCGAACGGTGGGGGGAGGAGCAGGATCGTCGCCACGTGGGGGATCGTCGAGAGCGACAGCCAGCCGCCCCGCGGCAGCGGCACGGCGACGAATTCGAGCGCGACCGAGAGCACCGTCAGGACGACGAACGCCGGCAGCCACTGATCGGCAGGGAGCTGCCAGGGGACGGGCAGTGCGAGCGAGGCGATCCCGGCAAGTGTGACGAAGGCGACGTAGCGCTCTAGGCTCAGTCGGAACGAGCTCCGGATCGAGCGCAGCGCCGAGGTGCGTGGCCGCACGCGATCGCTCCTCGGCCCGTACGTGCTACGCACTGTCCTCCAACCAACCGATCCGGACATGGCGGTGCCTGCTCGCCACGGCATCTGCGCGCATTGAGCCGTACCTGTGTCATGAGCGCATCCCCGACGAAAGTCCTACCGGGGACTGACACGAGTGGGAGGTCCGGGCCGGTCGAGGGAGGAGAAGAGCGTTTCGGTGCTTACCGCCCGGGCGTCGGGTCGCAGCGTCCACTGCCGATATCGACGCGCGGCACGCGGGCGGATCGGGTAGGAGTCACCGGACGCGGTTCCAGGCCCAGCCTCCGGGCAGTCGGCTACACTCCGCGCCCGATGAGCGCCTTGTCCTCCGCGCAACAGCCCTCCGCCTCTCCGCCCGCGCTGACTCGCGACCGCGTGTTCACAGGCATCCAACCGTCCGCCGGGCTGCCCCATCTGGGGAACTATCTCGGGATGCTGCGGCAGGCCGTGGCGATGCAGGACCGATACGAGGCGATCTACTGCATCGTGGATTACCACGCGCTGACGAGCATCCATGACGGCACGGTGATCCGGCGGAACGGATATCAGATGGCACTCAGCTGGCTCGCCCTGGGATTCGACCCTGACAGGGCGATCCTCTTCCGGCAGTCCGACCGACCCGAGCACGTGGAGCTCGCGTACCTGCTGAGCACCGTCGTTCCTGTCAGCTGGGTGGAGCGAACGCCGTCGTTCAAGGAGAAGCGGCGCGACCAGCCACAGGACGTGAACCACGCGCTCCTGACGTACCCGATCCTTCAGGCGGCCGACATCGCGATCTACAACGCCCGCTACGTCCCCGTGGGGAAGGACCAGACCGCTCACCTGGAGCTTTCGCGCGAGATCGTCCGCGCCTGGAACGCGCGATACGGCGAGTACTTCGTGGAGCCGGAGGCGGTGTTCACGGACTCGCCGATCGTGAAGGGGACGGACGGCCTCAAGAAGATGTCGAAGTCGCTGGGAAACGTGATCGAGATCCTGGCCGAGCCCGACGTGATCCGAAAGCAGGTGATGCGCATGGTCACCGACACCCAGCGGATCCTTCGGACAGACCCCGGGAGGCCCGAGGTCTGCAACGTGTGCCAGCTTCACAGGTTCTTGGGGGACGACTACGAGTCGATCTGGGACGGCGAGCGCAGCGCGCGCACAGGCTGCGTGGACACCAAGCGGCTGCTCGCGGATCGGATCATCGCGTTCTTCGCCGAGGCGCGGGAACGGCGCCAGGAACTCGCGGCCCGTCCGGGCTACGTGGATGAGGTACTCCGCGCCGGTGCAGATCGCCTCGCGCCACTCGCACGACAGACGCTCGCGGAGTGCCGCGAACGGATGGGGCTGGGGGGTCGCTGAGGGCGCGCGGCACCGCGCGCGCTAGACTCCGGCGATGGTTCCCACGCCCGCGCTCACCGAGTCCGAGCGTCGGTGGCTCCACGCGCTGCTCGTGCTCGGGACGTTCGTCGTCGGTTTCCTGCTCGTCGGGCTCGTCGCGAACCTGTTCGTCTACTTCTTCGACGTCCTCCTGATCTTCCTGCTCGCGTGGGTCTTCGCCTTCGCTCTGTCACCGCTCGTCGCGGCGCTCGAGCGCCTGCTCCCGACTCTGCCCCGGCCAGCGGCCGTCGTGACCGTCTACGTGGGGCTCCTGTTCGCCCTGCTGGTCGTTGCCCTCAGCGTGGCGGGAAGCCTCGCGACGTCGATCGCGAACTTCGTCCGCAACATCCCGGACTTCCAGGACCGGCTGCCCGAGATCCTTCAACCGTGGCAGCAGCGGATGGACGCCGTCGGCCTCCGGATCGACCTCGAGGCGGTGGCGCGCCAGCTCCTCGCGGGACTCGGCAGCATCGGCGGCAACGTAGTCGGGCCACTCACGGACCTCGCGCTCGCGAGCCTCGGGATCCTCGGCAACCTGCTGCTGATCCTGTTCCTGTCCCTGTTCATGGTCCTGGACCGGGACCGGATCGTCGCCTTCATCGACCGGCTCGTGCCGCCCAGATACAAGGACGAAGCGAGGCTGTTCGAGACGAGCGTCTCGAGCTCGTTCGGCGGATTCCTGCGGGGCCAGGCGATCATGGGGGTGATCTACGGTGTCATCGCCGCGGTCGGTCACCTCATGTTCGGCCTCGAGTACATGCCGGCCTCGGCATTCACGGCCGCGATCGCGATGGCGATCCCGTTCTTCGGCCCGCTATTCGCGTGGGTGCCGCCCGTGCTCGTCGCGGTCTTCCTCAAGCCGGACGCCATCATCCCGGTCCTCGCCGTGATGGGCGTCGGCTGGTTCGTCGTCATGAACGTCATCCAGCCGCGCCTGATGGCGACCGCGGTCGGCATCCACCCCATCGTGGTCCTCGCGTCGGTGATCATCGGCCTCAAGCTCGCGGGCATCCCCGGCGCGATCTTCGGCATCCCGATCGCCGCGGTCCTGTCCAGCTTCTTCTTCTACTACCTCAACCGCACCGCAGCGGGCGGGCCGCGGGACGTGGCATCCCGCGCCGCGCGGCGGCTCGGGGAACGGCAGCGAAGGCACGTGCGTGTCCCCACGTCCCCGCCACTCCCGGCGGTCGGACCCGTTCCGGCATCGGCCGCTTCGGCCGACTTCGCCCCGGGGCATGGGGGTGTGGCGACAGAAGGGGCCCGGGACGAGCGGCAGACGCCGTTCGGCGACGCCACACTTCACGAGGGACGGCCGGCGGTCGACTCGACGAGGGTCGATCTGGAGCCGAGCTCGTGACGCTTCCGCCCGTCTCGTGAACGACGACCACGGCTCGGACGGCTCGGCCGCGGAGCCCCGCAGGCGGGTGTACCGAGACGGGCAACGCGAAGCTTCACGACTGGAACGGCGGGCACTCGATCGAGAGCGAGGGGAACCGCTCTCGGCCGATCGACGGATCCCGCATCCTCGGCCGCTGCCCCGGCGGCCGCGTCCGCTCTCGGAATGGGAGCGACGACCGCGCATCCTGGTGACGAACGACGACGGCATCGAGTCGCGGGGGCTGCTGGCGCTGAGGCACGCGCTGGCATCCGTGGGCGACACGTACGTCGTCGCGCCCGAGACGAATCAGTCCGCCGTTGGTCACGGCAAGACGCTCATGCGCCCGCTCCGGGTCCGCGAGCGCACGCTCGCGGACGGCTCGACGGGCTGGTCCGTCGACGGGTCGCCGACCGACGCGGTGAGCCTCGCCTTCCTCGGCTACTTCGACGTGGCGTTCGACCTTGTCGCGTCGGGCATCAACTACGGCGCCAACATCGGCGATGACATCACCTATTCCGGCACCGTGAGCGCCGCGATGGAAGGCGCGATCAACGGGTGTCCGGCCCTCGCGGTCTCGCAGGAGTATTACGAGCACCCGGACTTCACGCTCGCTGCGCGGGCAGCGTACGTCGCCGCGGTGAACGTCCTCGAGCAGGGCCTACCGGCCGCTCACCTGCTCAACGTGAACGTTCCCGCGATCGGCGTGGAGGAGTGCCAGGGATTCGAGGTCACGCGCATGGGGAAGCGTGTCTACGAGGACACACTCGTGCAGCGGATCGATCCCCGCGGTATCCCGTACTACTGGATCGGGGGACCTCCACCGTCAGGGATCGGGGAAGCCGGGACCGACTACACCGCCCTCATCGAGCGGCGCGTCTCGATCACCCCGATCCAGCTCGATCTCACCGCGCACGCCTCGCTCGAGGCGCTCGCGGGATGGCACTGGGCGCTACCGTTGCCCGTCGAGCCGGCCGAGGAGGCTGACAGTCGCTACGAGCAGCGGCTCGACGAACTCGTCGAAGCCCAGGCCGACCCCGAACTCGAACGCCGCTAGCGGCGACGGCCCCCGCCGACCGTGCTGCGCTCACTCAGTCGCGGCTGAGCTTGCTCACGACGAGGTCATCGAAGCGCGTCGTCCCGGGTCCCTCGGTCGCCGGGCTCATGTACAGCCCGAACCTCTTGATCCCCTTCCACGTCTTCTCGACCCGTTCCTGCGCGACGAGGTCGTTGCCGACGCCGAAGGAGAGCCCGATCACGCCCTCGCCGAGCGCGCATGCGGCGGTGAGGCTGTACTGGTCCCCCTCCTCCACCAGATCGGGCAGCAGGCGGCCCCTCGAGACCATCGCCTTCACCCTCCCCCTGGCGTCGAACTCGGCGATCCCGTACTCGGCGGTAGCGGGGTTGACGAAGAAGACGTAGGAATCGCCGGCCGTCGACTCGCAGATGACGCCCGGAAGGGCACCGCCTTCGTCCGTGTCGGCCCTCACCTCGATGAGGATCGCCCTCTCGGGTACCTGGAGCGGTCGCTTGATCGTCTGTCCGCCAGCGCCCTGGTGCGACACCTCGAGCGCGCCTCCGACGTAGCTGTCCTGCGGCCACCCGGTCGTCTTGTCCGAGAAGTCGTCGCGGAATATCACCTCCCGGCGGGCTGTGGGGGAGGCGGGCGCGGTCGCGCCGCTCCCTGACGTCGGGGAGGCCGGTGCGGACGTGCCGGGGGATCGGGAAGCGGTCCCCGCAGGTGACGGATCCGACGCCGATGGAGAGGCGGCAGCGGCCGTCGTCGAGGGCACGATCGCAGTCGGGGCAGGGCTGGGCCCCTGCTGCGTCGCTTGACCGCCACACGACGCGACGAGCGCGGCTGCGACCGCGACGAGCAGTGCTCTCCTGGCCTTCGCGCCCATCACCACCGTTGACTCTCCCTTCCTCGAGACCCCGTCGGGCGCGGGCTCCGGCACGCGCAGAGACATCGCGGCCCAGGCCCTCGGGGCCCGACAGGATACGGGAGACCGGCTCACGCTGCCGCCGCCCGGGCCGACGAGCTCGTTCGACCCGCACTACGCCGTCCGACGCGGCGCTCGGATGCGCGACGCGACGAGGAAGACGGCCGCGATGGTGGGCGCGAGCGACAGCAGCAGCTCGGCCGTCCGGAACCCGGGGACGGCGCTCGCGAGGGCGGGCAGGTCGAGGCCCGTCTGGAGGAGCCCGGAGGTGATGGCGGCACCAAGCGAGCCGCCGAGGAAGAACACGAGGTTGTAGGCACCTACCGCGATCGGCTGATCGGGGCCGGAGAACCGCCGCGTCAGCTCGTTCACGAGCGGCGCCCCGAGCAATCCGAAGCCGAGCCCGAGCGGGAGCAGACACACGGCGAGGACCGGAGGTGGGGCCTCGGCGCCCAGCAACGCGAGTGGGAGCGCGGTGATCGCCAGCGCGCCGAGCGCGAGGGTGGTGGTCCGGCTCCGCCCGATCACAGCCTGGACGCGCGCGTTCTGGAGTGACGAGACGGCCGCCACGAACGCCATCGGCACCAGCAGCAGTCCCAGCGCGATCCCGTCCAGCCCGTGCGCCCGCGAAGCGGCAACGGGGATCGTCACCAGCGTCCCGAGGAAGGCACTCATGCCGATGCCGCCGAGGCCCGCGAGACGGTAGAAGGAAGGGTTGCCGAGGACGCGCCAGGGGACGATCGCATCGGGCCGCGAGCGGATGTAGAGGACGTATGCGAACGCGCCGATGACGAGAGCGACGAGCGCGGTGACCGTGAGCGGGACGACCCCGAGCACGGGCAACCGGTTCATCAGGAACGTCGCGGCGAGGATGACGATCGACACGAGTCCGGCGCCGGGGACGTCGATGTGCCGCGCGCCGGCAGACGCGCCCTCGGCGCGGAACACGAGCCACGCGGCGGGCAGCGCCACGACGCCGAACGCGACGGCAGCGCGCCATCCGAAGAGCTGGAGCGCCGACCCTCCCAGCAGTGGGCCGACGGCGAGTCCCGTTCCGACAGCCGCCACGATCACGCCCAGTGCTCTAGCGCGATCTGTACCGTCGAAGTGGCGGGCGATGAGCGCCGTGGACAGGGTCGGGATGGCCCCCGAGCCGACGCCCTGGACCAGCCGCGCGACCACCAGTGATGGGAGGCTCGGCGCGAACGCTGCGACCGCGCTGCCGGTCACGAAGAGGACGATCCCGACGGCCAGAGCCCGGCCGGACCCGAAGCGAGAAGCTACGCCTCCCCATACGGCCGTCCCGATCGCGAACGTCGCGCTGTAGCCGAACACGACCCACCCCACGTCGCCAGGACCGGCCGCGAACTCGCGGCCGATCGCCGGCTGCGCCAACGAGCCGCTGCTGTTGTTCGCGACGACGATCAGGACGAGCGTGGCGAGAACGGCGAGCAGGAGCCGGCGGTCGATCGGCTATCTCCCCTGACGCTTCCGGACATCGGCAAGGATCTGCCGCGCCGCGTTCGCCCCCGGACCACCCGTTACGCCGCCGCCGGGATGAGCGCCTGAGCCGCACAGGTAGAGCCCGTCGAGCGGCATCCGGTAGCGGGCGTGGCCGAGCAGCGGCCGCCAGGCGAAGATCTGGTCGAGGCCCTGCTCGCCGTGAAGCGGGTGTCCCTCCGTGAGTCCGTACTCCCGCTCGAGGTCCAAGGGCGTCGTGACGCGGCGGTGAACGACCAGGTCCGTGATGCCCGGCGCGTATCCCTCCAGCCTCCGGACGACGAGGTCGCCGAGCCGCTCGCGTTCGCTGTCCCAATCCCCTTCCCGAAGGTGGTACGGGGCGTACTGGGCCAGCACGCTGATCACGTGCCGGACACCGTCGGCGCGCCCCGGCTCGACCAACGCCGGGTCGAGAAGGGTGGGGATCGTGGCCTCGAGGTACAGCACCTCCGAGATCCGGCCGTACTTCACCGCATCCGACGCTCTCTCCAGCTCGTCGGTCCCGGCTGCCATCACGATCCGCCCGCGCAGGCGTCGCTCGCCGTCCGCGCCGTCCGCGCCGAGGAACCGCGGGAGTCCCGACAGCGACAGGTTCACCTTGGCGACGGCGCCCCTCAGGTTGAGGTTGCGGGTCCGCCAGGCGAGCGTCGGGCCGATCTCCGTCGGATCCGCCAGGCCGAGCAGCGTCCGCTTCGGGTCCAACCCCGACGCCACGACCGGGGCCTCGATCTCCTGCCCGGACGCAAGCGCAACGCCGCGCACCCTCCCCGCATCCGAGGTGACGGCGATGACATGCGCGTTCGTGCGGATCTCGCCGCCGGCCGCCCTGACCGATG
>JADDQH010000094.1 GCA_016781485.1 Chloroflexota bacterium
ATCAGTGCCCGCGTCGAGCGCGGCCGCGTACCGGCCGACGAGCTCGGCAAAGGGGGCGCCTGCCTCAGGGGAGGCCTCGAACACCGTCCCGGCCGCCGCCAGCGCGGCCCCGGGCGGCGCACCCGGCGGCACGACGGCCACGACAGCGGCTTCGTGGTACGCGGCCGCGTCGAGGGCGACGACCTCGGCCTCCGGCGGCAACTGCTCCGCGATGACGAGCACTCGGTAGTCGACGAGGTAGCGCAGGCCTAGCTCGATGTCACGCGCGTCGAGTCGGGGCGGTCGTTCGCGCTCGCCCCTCTCGACAGGTGTGATCGAGGCAGGATCGCGAAGGAGCGCAGCGTGGCCTATGCCCGCGTGCCCGAGCGCGACTGCCACCGCATCACCATCACCATCGTCGCCGATCGATCCCACGAGCTCCACGGTGGAGCCCGCCGTCGCCGCCGAAAGCGCGATCTGCGCCGCGAGCCCCGAGAGCGCGGGCGGCCGAACGCTGGCGGACGGCTCTCGACGGGCGTGGGCCCGGAGACGCGGTCGCCCGAGGACGACGATCACGGCCCGAGCCTACCCCAGATCGAGACCGGCGGGCGAGCCGGGAACGGATCCAGCGGGAGGCTTGGAAATCAAGGCAGCGCGCCGGAGGCGACCGCGGAGGCGAGGTGAAGACTGGCTGGACTAGCTCCGCCCCACCGCGGCCTCGACGTCCTCCACGTCCTGGGGGGCGGGGGTGAGTGGATCACGAACGACCGTCACGTCGCCGAGTCCGACGGCGCGCAACGCCGGCTCCACCCGGTCGGCGTCGCCGACGATGACGATCGAGGCGCGATGGGGATCGATGTGGCGGGAGGCGTCCATGACGCCGTCCGCGGTCACGGCAGCGACGGATGGCCGGTACCGGTCGAGCTCGTCGTCAGGGAGCCGGAACAGCACCAGTCCCACGATCGCGGCGACGACCTGCGGGGGCGACTCGAATCGGAGCGGGAACACGCCGACGAGGTAGTTCCGCGCGTCCTCGAGCTCCTGCGGCTCGACGGGTCCCTCCTTGATCCGTCGCAATTCGCTCAGCACGTCCTCGATCGCCGGGGCTGTCACCTCGGTCTGCACGGCCGTACGCACCGCGAACGGGCCGGCCCCCCGCCGGAAGTCGAAGCCTCCGTGGATGCCGTACGTGTAACCGCGCTCCTCGCGCAGCAGCCGGTTCAGCCGAGAGTTGAACAGGCCGCCGAGGATCGCCGCGAGCACCGTGACCGCGTGGAAATCCGGGATGCGCCTGGGCAGACCGACGTGACCGATGCGGATCTCGGACTGCGGGGATCCCGGCCGGTCGACCAGGACGATCCGGCGACCGTCAGGGTGGGCGGCGTCGACGAGCGCGTTGCCCGGACTCCCGTCGTGCTCGGATCGCGACCAGTCTCCGAAGTGCTCTGCGGCCAGGTCGGCGATCGGTACGCCGGCCAGATCTCCGGCGACGACCAGTGTCGCGCGCGACGGGTCAAGGAGTCGCCGGTGGCGCTCGGCGACGGCATCCCGCGCCAGTCCGGGCACCGTCTCCTCGGTCCCCGCGAGGGGGCGGCTGTACGACGACTCGGGGGAGTAGATCGTCTCCGCGAACACGCGCTCCACGCGCCGGCGTGGCTCCGCCCGCGCCTGGAGCAGGTCGTTCAAGCGTTCCGCGCGCAGTCGGTCGATCTCCGTCTCCGGGAAGCTCGGCTGGAGGAGCATCTCGGATAGGAGCCCGAGTGCCGGGCCGAACCGAGACCGTGGAACCTCGACAGACCCGGAAAGGCTCTCCCAGCCCGAGTCGGCGTGAAGGTCGGCCCCGAGCCGCTCGGATGCCTCGATGAACTCGATCGCCGTGAGCCGCTCGGTCCCCTCGGTGAGGGCACGAGCGGCCAATGTCGTCACGCCGGTCGCCTCCGGCGGCTCTGTCCCGGCCCCGCCGTCGATGACGAGTCGTGCACTCAGCAGAGGGCGTCCGGGGAGGTGTGCCTGCACGACCGTGAGTCCGTTCGGCAGCCGCTCGCGGGTGAAGGAGGGGAAGTGGTAGTCACGAGGCTGCCCGGGGCGCGGGCGAGCCGCGAGGACAGAGAGGTCCGCCGCCTCGGTCCGTTCGGTCGTCGTCATGCCGCGATCGACTCCTCTGTCACCGCGGGAACGTACGTGATGATCGCTCGGTTATCGGGGCGGAAGACGTCCCGCGCGACCCGCTGGATCGCGTCCGCGTCGACCGCGAGGTACCGCCCGAGCTGCTCGTTGATGAGCTCCGGGCGGTCGAACAGCGTCGCGTACATGCTCAGCCGGTCCGCGACCTCCTCCACTCGACCGAGGGCAGCGAGCTCACCGGACTCGATCAGCGCGCGTGCGCGCGCCAGCTCGTCGTCGGTGACCGGCTCGGTCGCGAGGAGCTCGAGCTGCTCCAGGTACGCCGCCTCGACCGTGCCGGCGTCACTCTCGGGACGGACCGTCGCCCAGCCCGCGAAGATCGACCCTCCGGCGACGAGCGGGAGGTTGAACCCGGCGACGTCCTGCGCGATGCGTCGCTCGCGGACGAGCTGCTTGTGCAGCCGGCTCCCCTTCCCTCCGGCCAGGATCTGCGCGGCCACCTCGAGGGCGTCGAACGCGTCGCTTCCGAACGGCGGCGTCCTGAAGCCGAAGTGGACCCGCTCGAGCGGGACCGCGTCCGGGACGACCTCGCGGACCTCGCGGCCGATGTGGGCAGGCAGCTCCGGGAGCTCGAGCTCGGGGATCGCCTCGTTGCGCGGGATGGGGCCGAAGTAGCGCTCGACCGCCTCGAGGGCCTGCGCCTCGTCGACGTCCCCGACGATCGACAGGACGGCGTTGTTCGGCGCGTAGTAGGCGCGGAAGAACGACTCCACGTCCTCGAGGCTGGCCGCGTCGAGGTCCTCCATCGACCCGATGGGGATATGGTGGTAGGGGTGCTCGGGCGGGAAGACGGCAGCGATGAGGCGCTCGTAGAACGACCCGTAGGGACGGTTGTCGTAGCTCTGCCGCTTTTCGTTCTTCACCACTTCGCGCTGGTTGTCGAGGTTCTCCTGGCTCATCGCGTCGAGGAGCGTGGCCATCCGGTCGGCCTCCAGCCACAGGCCGAGCTCGAGCTGGTGGGAGGGCAGCGTCTCGAAGTAGTTCGTCCGGTCGAAGTAGGTCGTCGCATTGTTCACGCCGCCGGCGGCCTGGATGATGCTCATGTGCTCCGCCTTCGTGACGTGGCGCGAGCCCTGGAACATGAAGTGCTCGAACAGGTGCGCAAACCCGGTCTTGCCCGCCCGCTCGTGCTTGGAGCCGACGTCGTACCAGATGTTGATCGCGACGACCGGAGCGATGTGGTCCGGCGCGATGATCACCCGTAGCCCGTTCGGCAGCCGCTGATCGCTGAATCGGATGATGGGGAGATCCGGGTCGTTCCCGGGCATGCAGCCTCCACGTTCGGTCCACTCGGGGGTGCCGCGATAGGCGATCGGGCGTCTTCGACGGCGCGCCGATTCTCTCACTCGTCGCGTTTGCTCGCGTCGCGGTCCCCGGCTTTCCGTCTGTACGTGTGGCCAACGTCGGACAGGGAGGCGAGTGCGGGTCCGGGAATGGCGGTCGGCTACACCTGGGACTGGGCAAGCTCCGGGGCGCGGACCTCCCGCAAAGGTCGAACGTCGGCGATCGACGCGCGAACCTGCGGATCCAGCGACTCGGCGGCCGCGACCGCCGTCTCGATGCTCGTGAGGCAGAGCAGACCCTCGCGCACGGCGGCCTGGCGGATCTCGGCGGCGTCACGCACCGGGCCGGGCTTCGGTGAGGGAGTGTTGACGATGAGCGCGACCTCGCCAGACGCGATCGTCTCGAGGAGCGTAGGGAGTCCGCCGTCCTCGTCGAGGCGCGCGACCTCCCGGACCTCGTACCCGTACCGACGCAGCGCATCCGCAGTGCCGCGAGTCGCCGCGAACCGGTAGCCCGCGCCCGAAAGAGCCCTGGCGAGGCGCGGCAGCACGGGCTTGTCGCGGTCGGCGATGGAGAGCAGCGCGAGGTTCACGGGTCCGACGGGAGCCGGTGGCAGCGACCCGGCCGCGAGGAGGGCCTTGGCCATCGCCGCGCGGGGATCCGGGTGGAGCCCGATGACCTCGCCGGTCGACTGCATCCCAGGGCCGAGCGAAGGATCGACGCCGCGCAGCTTGGCGCTCGAGAAGACCGGCGCCTTGACGGCGACCAAGCGCGGCGTGGGCAGCATCCGCCGGGACCAGCCCATCTGGGCGAGCGTCGAGCCGAGCGCGACCCGCGTCGCAAGCTCGACCATCGGCAGCCCGGTCACCTTGGACAGGAACGGCACGGTCCGGCTCGCGCGGGGATTGACCTCGAGCAGGTAGACGCCATCCTCGCGGACGATGAACTGCGCGTTGACGAGCCCCCGGACGCCGAGCGCGAGCGCGATACGCGTCATCGACTCCACGATCAGCTCCTGGTCCGCCGGCGCGATGTGCTGAGGTGGGAAGACGCCGATCGAGTCGCCTGAGTGGACGCCTGCTCGCTCCACGTGTTCGATGAGTCCCGCGATCAGGACCTCGTGGCCGTCCGAGACGGCGTCGACGTCGACCTCCATCCCCTCCAGGTAGGCGTCGATCCGGACGGGTCGGTCGGGCGTCACGATCGCGGCGGCGGCCAGCTGGGCGTACAGGTCGGCCGGGCCGTAGGCGAAGTCGATGGCCAGGCCACCGATCACGTAGCTGGGGCGGCAGATGACGGGGTAGCCGACCCGCTCCGCCACGACCAGTGCCTCCTCCACCGAAGTCGCGATGCCGCCCTCCGGCTGTGGGATCCCCAGCCGCTCGACGAGACCCGCAAAGCGCGTCCGCTCTTCCGCCTCGTGGATCGTCGTCACGTTCATGCCGAGGAGCGGCACCCCGGCGTCCGCGAGTGGCTCGGCGAGGTTCAGCGGCGTCTGCCCGCCGAACTGCACGAGCGCGGGGAGCTTTCCCTCCCCCGGTTGCGTTTCGACGTCCACGACGGCCAGCACGCTTTCCGCGTCCAGCGGCTCGAAGTAGAGGCGCGACGACGCGTCGAAGTCGGTCGAGACGGTCTCGGGATTCGAGTTGACCATCACCGCCTCCCACCCCTCCCGCCGCAGGACGTCGGCGGCCTGGACGGCGCAGTAGTCGAACTCGATCCCCTGGCCGATCCGGACGGGTCCGGACCCGATCACGAGCGCCGCAGGTCGCTTCACCGGGGAGGCCTCGGGTGGCGAGTCCGTGGCGGCGTAGGTCGCGTAGAAGTACGGGGTCTCGGCGGGGAACTCGGCCGCGGAGGTGTCGACCATGGAGTAGCCCGGTCGGAGGCCGAGCCGGGTGCGGCGCGACGCGACGTCGGCGGTGGGGAGGCCGGTCAGCGCCGCGATGTCGCGATCGCTGAACGCGGCGCGCTTGGCCGCGACGAGGAGCTCGTCGGGGAGGTCCGCGGTCCACCTCGCCTCGGCCAGCTGGCGTTCGAGCTCGACGAGTCGGGCGATCTCGCTCAGGAACCATGGCGCGATCCCCGTCGCGCGCTGGATCTCCTCGGCAGGCACCCGGCGGCGAAACAGCGCGAGGAGTCGCCACAGACGGGAATCCGAAGGGGCGAGGAAGCGGCGCAGGACGACGGGGCGAGCGGTACTCGGGCGCCCTGCGTCCCGGGCGCAGGCGGCGACATCCGCCGAGATCACGGCTGCAGGCGCGACGGCTGAGATGGCAGCCGGGCCGCCTGAGCTTGCAGCCGGGTCAGCCGACCGCGCAGCGGACCGTGGCGGCACCAGAGCGACCCCGCGTGCCCGGAGCTCCGGCTGTCCTCCCGACCCCGCGGCGAGATACTCCAGCGTCTCGGCCCACCCCTCGTCCTCCGCCAGCAAGCCCGCACCCGCCTGCTCGAGTCCGCGGAGTGCCTTGTTGAGCGCCGCCCCGAATGTCCGGTCGATGGCCATCACCTCGCCCGTCGCCTTCATCTGCGAACCGAGGGTCCGGTCGGCCGAGGGGAACTTGTCGAACGGGAATCGCGGCAGCTTCACGACGACGTAATCCAGTGCCGGCTCGAACGCGGCGACGGTCGTCTTCGTGACTGCGTTCGGGATCTCGGCGAGTCGCCTCCCGATGGCGATCTGGGCGGCGACCCGCGCGATGGGGTACCCCGTCGCCTTGGAAGCCAGGGCGCTCGAGCGACTGACCCGGGGATTGACTTCGATGACGGCATAGTCGCAGTGATCGGGTGACAGCGCGAACTGGACGTTGCAACCGCCCTCGACGCCCAGCGCCCGGATGATCTCGAGCGCCGCGGACCGGAGCCGCTGGTGGACCGGGTCGGGCAGCGTCTGGACGGGCGCGACGACGATCGAGTCGCCTGTGTGGACGCCGAGAGGATCGACGTTCTCCATCGAGCAGACCGCGATGCACGTGTCGTCGGCATCGCGCATCACCTCGTACTCGATCTCCTGCCACCCGACGAGACACCGTTCGACCATCACCTGGCCGATCGCGCTCGCCCGGAGACCGGCCCGCACCCGCTCGCGGTACTCCGCCTCGCTTCCGACGATCCCGCCGCCCGAGCCCCCGAGCGTGTAGGCCGGTCGCACGATCGCGGGCAGCCCGATGGACTCGAGAGCGGAGTCGGCCGCTGCCCGGCATTCCTCTTCCGAATCCCCCTTCACGATCGCCGATGGCGCGGACGGCTGGCCGATCAGATCGAGGAGATCACGGAACCGCTCGCGGTCCTCCGCCGTCTCGATCGCCT
Organism: Chloroflexota bacterium; assembly: GCA_016781485.1. Lineage (GTDB taxonomy): Bacteria > Chloroflexota > Limnocylindria > Limnocylindrales > CSP1-4 > YB3-1. The sequence continues at coordinate 6,757 of JADDQH010000094.1, forward strand.
GCAGTGGCGTCCCGAGGAGCCGCACGCCGGTCCGCTCCAGGACGCCGGCCCGGGCGAGTGCCACCGCGAGGTTGAGGGCGGTCTGGCCACCAAGTCCCGCGAGCAAGCCGTCGGGCCGCTCTCGCTCGATGATCCGTTCGACACTCTCGACGGTGAGTGGCTCGAGGTAGACGACGTCCGCCACACCGGGATCCGTCATGATCGTGGCCGGGTTCGAGTTGACGAGGATCGTGCGGACCCCCTCGTCGCGGAGCGCGCGGCACGCCTGCGTGCCCGCGTAGTCGAACTCCGCAGCCTGTCCGATGACGACGGGGCCGGAGCCGATGATGAGGACGGTGTGAGGGGGGCCGACCGGGTCGGAAGAAGGACTCCCACCGGGAGTCGAAGGACGTCCCTCGATCACCCGACTCGTACGGCGTGGCGCTCGCGCACCCGCGCCATGAACCGGTCGAACGTCTCCAGCGCATCCAGTGGGCCGGGCGATCCCTCCGGGTGGTACTGGACCGTCTCGATCGGGAGGTCGCGGTGCCGCAGACCCTCCACCGAGCCGTCGTTCAGGTTCCGCTGGCTGACGTAGAAGCCGCTCCGGTCTGGCACCGACTGCCCGATCACCTCGACCTCGTGGTTCTGCGCCGTCACCTGGACGCGCCCTGTGTCCACGTCGCGGACGGGGTGGTTCGCCGCGTGGTGACCGAATCTGAGCCGTCGAGTGCCGGCGCCGGCGGCCCGAGCGACGATCTGGTGCCCGAGGCAGATGCCCAGCAGGGGCCGTGCGTCCCTGATCGCCGAGCGTGCCAGCTCCACGGGGAGCCGCAACCGTGCGGGATCGCCGGGACCGGGCGAGAGGACGATCCCGTCCACGTCTCCCCGGAGCGCGAGCGCCGAGTCGGCGGTGTGGGGCAGGACGCGCACGCGGGCACCCCTCTTTCGAAGGGCGCGGACGATGTTCGTCTTGAGCCCGTAGTCGACGACGGCGACGATGGGGACGTCCCCCCGGACGTCATCCCCATCGCCGCGACACTCGCCCCGCACGGGCTCCGACGCGTACCGCTGCGAGGGGTACCGCTCCGAGGGGTACGGCTCGGATACGTACGGCTCCCGCACGGACACCCGGCCGACGAAATCCCGGTCCTCCCAGCAAGGGACCCCGCGCGCCGCCTCGACGGCCTGCCCTTCGTCGACCTCGTGGGGTCGGGTGATGAATGCGCGGAGGCCGCCGGTCTCGCGCAGGTGACGCGCGAGCGCGCGGGTGTCGACACCGGCGATCGCGGGGATGCCACGATCGCGGAGGAGGTGGACGATCTGGCGGCCCTCCTCGACCGCCGCTGCCGTCGCGTGCCCCACGACGAGGCCGTGGAGCCAGGGCCGCTCCGATTGGTCGTCGTCGGCGACGCGCCCGTAGCTGCCGATCAGCGGGTAGGTCATCACGACGACCTGTCCGGCGTACGACGGGTCAGTGCAGACCTCCTGGTACCCCGACTGCGAGGTGTTGACCACGAGGTCACCGCCCGACGCGAGCGGGGCCCCGAACGAGAGGCCGCGGAACACGCGGCCGTCCTCGAGTGCGAGAAGTGCAGGGCCGTGCGCGCCGATCCTGGGGTCGATGACGGCCGCGGCGGGGAGCGGCAGGGTCACGAGGCGACCCCCGAGGCGATGATGGGGCCGGCCGCGACGGCACCTGGGCGCGGCGCGAGCGACATGAAAAAGACCACCGACCGGCGGGTGCGGTGGTCGCGGAACGACGAGTCCAGAAGTCCTCCTTGCCGGCCTCTCGGGCCGATCGGTGCCGGCCTCTCAGGACCGGAGCGAAAGGGACTCCTGGAGCCTAGCACGTCGTGCGCGCTCGTGTCGCCCAGCGGTGCGGCTCCGCCCCCAGACGCCGTCCAGGCAGCTCCGGCTCAGCCGGCGTGGCTACCGCTGCTTCTTCGCGATGGCTCGCGCGACGTCTGCCTTCTTCATCCGCGACAGCCCGGTCACCCCGAGGTCGCGAGCGCGCTCCACGAGCTCCTGCTTCGTGTGCCCGTAGTAGTCGACGCCGCCGAACGTCTCCCCCTCACCCTCGACGGCGTCCTCCGTCGGCTGCTTCGATCGCGGGTCCGACGGTCCCTTGCGCTTCTTCGGCTCCCAGTGGTCCCCGACCTTCTCGAAGCCGTGCTTCAGCGCCGCGAACGCGACGCGGTGCGCCGCCTCACCCTCGCCGTACGTCTCTACGGCGCTGTCGTGTGCCTTGACCCACGTGGCCTGCGCCTTCTCCGGCGAGCGCTCGAGGGTGGACGGCAACTCCGATCGGCCGTCGTTCTCGTCGTCCCTTCGCTCCTCGGGCATCCTGCGGCCTAGCCTCCCTGGTTCGACCCCCGGGCGTCGCTCGCGCCGCTGCGCTGGATCCCCGAGCTCTCCCGGTCGCTGCTGGCATCGGACGGCCTCCAGCTCGGCTCCGTCGTCGAGACCGTGCCGGTGCCCGCCGAGCTCCAGTCGCTCGCGCCGGACCCGGCATCGGAACCCGGCCACTCCGAGCGGCTCGAGCTCCACTCGCTGGTCTCGGTCGCCGGTGTGACGCCGATCCGCGGGTCGAGGATCTTCGGATTGACCTCGCCGTGGTCGGGGTCGCTGATGGTCCCCGGGGTCGCGTCGCCTGTGCCGCCACTCGTCGTGCCGCCTGTCGGCTGGTCCAGCGCGGTCGCGTCGAAGCCGCCGGTCGCGCCGCCTGTGGTCGCGCCGCCTGTGGTCGCGCCGCCGCCGTAG
>JADDQH010000095.1 GCA_016781485.1 Chloroflexota bacterium
GGCTTCCGCTCGCCCTCGCCATCGCGTACGGCGGCGGCGCGCTCACTGGCTGCGACCGTGCGGCGAGCTCGTGCACGGGTCTGGTGGAGCCCATCCAGCTGGGTCTGATGGCAGCTGTCCTCGCTGCCCTTGCGCTCCTGCCGCGGCTGGCGTACCTCGCGGCCGTCGGCAGCTTCACGTTCGGCTTCGCGGCACTCGCGGTCGTCCTGGTGTACTCGGCGATCCAGGTACCGCAACCCCTGCCCCAGCCCTTCCTCGCGATCGCCGTGCTCGTCTGGGTGGCTGCGTATCTCCTTGGCTCGTACGCCGCCGCGCGCGACATCCCGATCACGCGGCCATGGGTCGGGTTTCGGCGAGGGTGAGCGTCCGCTGCCGCTTCGCGCCCAGCCCGACGGGGCCGCTGCATATCGGCGGCGTCCGGACAGCGCTCTACAACTACCTGTTCGCGCGAAAGCAGGGAGGTGCCTTCATCCTGCGCATCGAGGACACAGACGTCGCCCGGTCGAGGGTCGAGTTCGAGCGGGACATCCTCACCGGGCTCCACTGGCTCGGGCTCGAGTGGGACGAAGGTCCGGAGGTCGCGGGGCTGGCGGCGCGCGGCGCGTACGGACCGTACCGACAGATGGAGCGGCTGGCGCTCTACAGGGAAGCGGCAGAGCGGCTACTGGAAGGGGATCTCGCCTACCCCTGCTACTGCTCGCCGGAACAGCTCGACGCGGACCGGAAGGCACAGGAGGCTGCGCGCCAGCCACCGCATTACGTCGGCCGCTGCGCGCGGCTGAGCGCACAGGAACGGCGCGCGCGTGAGGCTGAAGGGATCAAGGCGGTCGTCCGGTTCCGGGTCGGCGCCGAGCGCGTCGCGTTCGATGATCTCGTCCGCGGGCACGTGGAGATCGACACGAGGACCATGGGCGGCGACCTGATCATCCTCCGCTCCGACGGTAGCCCGCTCTACCACTTCACCGTCGCGGTCGATGACGCGCAGATGGCGATCACACACGTGGTCCGCGGCGAGGAGCACCTCTCGAACACGCCCAAGCACATCCTGCTGTTCCGCGCCCTCGGCGCCGATATCCCGACCTTCGCCCACCTGCCGCTCATCCTCAACCCGGATCGCACGAAGATGAGCAAGCGCAAGAGCCAGACCGCGCTCAGCGCGTACCGTGAGGAAGGGTTCGTCCGGGAGGCACTCGTCAACTACCTGGCGCTGCTCGGCTGGTCGAGCGGCACGGAGGAGGAGCTGTTCAGGCTCGAGGAGCTCGTGGAGCGCTTCGATCTCGACCGCGTGCAGTCGGGCGGGGCGGTGTTCGACCGTGAACGACTCGAGTGGATGAACGGCCAGTGGATCCGGAGGCTGTCGCAGGAGGAGTTCCTGGCGCGCATGACGCCCTTCCTGGTGCGCCACCTCGAGCGCCGGACGAGCGCCGGCGAACGCGTCCGGCAGCCCGAGGAAGCCGAGCTACGCGCCCTGGTGCCGCTCGTCCAGGAGCGGTTGCCGGTCCTGGCCGCGATCGGTGAGCTCGTCGACTTCCTGTTCCTCGAACGGGTTGCGGTGGAACCGGGTCAGCTGGTCCCGAAGCGGTGGGACCAGCGAACGACGCTCGAGGCGCTCGAGGCGGCGCGCGGTGTGATCAGGGACGAGATCGGGCCGGTCACGTTCGAGGCGGACGAGCTCGAGCCGCCGCTCCGCCGGCTCGCCGAGGAGCGGGGCTGGAAGGCCGGAGACCTGTTCATGGCCATCCGTGTCGCGGTGACAGGGCGGACCGCTACGCCACCGCTCTTCGACACGCTCGTGGCGCTGGGACGAGAGCGGACGCTGGAGCGGCTCGACCGAGCGACGGACGTCCTCGCCGGCGCGGCGGCGCCGACGCAGTGATCGCTCGTCCGGCCGGCATCGGCTTGACGCACTCGACATCGCAGATGGCTCGTACGGTCCTGATCGTCGACGACGAAGTGACGCTCAGGGAGACGCTCGCCGAGAACCTGGAGGCGGAGGGGTACCGGGTCGTGACGGCCGCCGACGGGCAGGAGGCGTTGCGGCAGTTCCGCGGCGAGCGGCCGGACCTCGTCCTCCTCGACCTGATGCTTCCGGTGCTTTCGGGCGTCGAGGTGTGCCGGATCATCCGGCAGGAGTCAGGCGTCCCGATCCTCATGCTCACCGCGAAGGACGCGGAGATCGACAAGGTCGTGGGCCTGGAGCTGGGCGCCGATGACTACGTCACGAAGCCGTTCAGCCTCAGGGAGCTCCAGGCTCGGATCCGCGCGCTGCTGCGTCGCTCCGAGCAGCCGCCCGGGGTCGAGCAGACGCCCTCGGTCGTCGAGCTCGGGCGGGTGGAGGTCGACCTCGCCGGGCATCGGCTCCTCCGCGACGGGCAACCGGTCCCGGTCAAGCCCAAGGCGTTCGAGTTGCTCTCGTTCCTCCTCCGTCACCCCGGACAGGTGTTCACGCGGGAACAGCTGCTGACGAACGTGTGGGGCTACGACTACGCGGGTGAGTCGAGGACGGTCGACGTCCACGTCCACTGGCTCCGTGCGCACATCGAGGAGGATCCCGGGGAGCCGCGCTTCCTCCATACCGTGCGGGGCGTCGGCTACGTGTTCCGACGACCGACCGAGTAGCGGCGTAGTCGCGTGCTCGCGCTCGAGCTGGTCGTCGCGGTCCTCGCGGTCCTCGCGATCGCCGCCGCCGCCGCCGCCGTCATCCGCCGGTCGGTGCGGGAGCCGCGGGAACGAGCCGGCCGAACGAGGCGACGAGCAGGGGATCTGGATGACGCGCCGGCCGGAACGACCGGAGCCGGCCGGGATGCGGCGGTGGGCGGCCGGACGGCGGAGGAGCTGCTGTCGGTCGCGGACTCGACTGGGCTCGGGCTCGTCAGGCTCGACGCGGAGCTCATCGTCCGGGTCGCGAACGACGCCGCTCATTCGGTCCTCGGTCGGCCACCGGGCAGGCTCGTCGGACTCACGGCGATGGAGGCCTTCGGCGACCACCTCGTCGAGGAGCTCGCGCGTTCCGCGATCGGCGACGGCGGCAGGGGCGCCGAGGTCACGACCCACGGAGCGAACCCGCGGAGCGTGCTCGTCCGCGCGCGCCCGGCGTCGGGCGGCGCGTGGATCGCCCTCCAGGACGTCTCGGAGCTGCGCCGACTGGAGCGCATCAGGGCCGAGTTCGTGGACAACCTTTCACACGAGCTGCGTACGCCGCTCACGAACGTCCGACTCCTTACCGAGACCCTGTCCCAGGAGCTTTCCGCGATCGACGTGCCGCCGAGGGTCCGGGACCGCGTGGGCAGGATCGACGTGGAGACGGCTCACCTCGTCCAGATGGTCAACGAGCTGCTCGACCTGACGCGGATCGAACGGGGGACGACGCCGCTCCATTTCGACGAGGTCGACCTGGCCGAAGTCGCGCGGCTCGCGATCGAGCGCCTGCGCCTGTTCGGAGAACGGCAGGGAGTCAACCTGCGGCTCGAGACGCCTGGATCAGCGCCGCTCGTTCGCGGCGACGCCGAGCGTCTCGGACAGCTGCTCGTCAACCTCCTTCACAACGCCGTCAAGTTCTCCGACGCGGGCGGCGAGGTCGTCGTCGCGGTACTCGAGGAGCCGGACGAGGTCGTCGTCGCCGTGCGAGACCAGGGACCCGGCATCCCGGCCGAGGAGCTCGGGCGTATCTTCGAGCGCTTCTACAAGGTGGACAAGGCGCGGGTGCGCGGCAAGGGAGGGACTGGACTCGGGCTCACGATCGCTCGCCACATCGCGGACGGCCACGGCGGCCGGATCTGGGTGGAAAGCCTGGAGGGCGAGGGCGCGACGTTCAGCTTCGCGATCCCGCGTGTGGACCGCGTGGACCGCCTCGCCGGCGCTCCCGACCGGCTCAGCGGGCCCGCTTCCTCGCCGTCTCGCAGCCGACGATCTTGCACCACCTGAAGGTGCTGCGGGAGGCCGGGTCGTTCGCGGTGCGCGCCGCGGGACCTCGGTCCACTACAGCCTGGAACGGTCGGTGGCGGCGCGACTCCAGCCGCTCACCGCGAGCCTCGCGCCCCGCGTCCCTCGCCCGGTGGCGGGATAGGATCGGCGCCCCGCGCTTCCGGTCCTCGAAGTCCGCGAGCAATAGCGGGGGCCGCGACGCGGTCAGCTCGTCGCCGCTCGCGTCTCCCGCTGCCTCTCGGCGATCGCGGCGAACTGGCCGATCCGTGACGCGATCTGGGTGAAGACCCGTCGAAAGACCGCCAGGCGCTCTTCCTCGGTCCCCTCGGCCGCCGCCGGGTCCTCGTACCCCCAGTGAAGCGAGACGTGCCTCCCGGGGAAAACCGGGCACGTCTGCCTCGCCTGGTCGCACACGGTGACGACGTAGTCGAACCTCTGACCGAGGAACTCTTCCACCGACTTCGAACGGAGCCGGCTCGTGTCCAGCCCGGCTTCCTCGAGCACGCGAAGGGTGAGCGGCCGCACGGCGCTCGGCTCGGTACCCGCGCTGTGGACCTCGAACCGCTCGCCGCCGCGTGCGCGCAGGAGCACCTCCGCCATGATGCTCCGCGCCGAGTTGTGGGTGCAGACGAACAGCACCCGGATCCGCTCTTCGTTCGAGCCGGGCGGGACATCGGCGGCGCGCGACGCGTTGGTGAGCATGCTGCGCCCTGCCCCGTCCGTCATGGGTTGAGATCCTCGATCTCGCCGGTCGCGAGGAACACGATGTCCTCGGCGATGTTCGTGACCCGGTCTCCGATCCGTTCCAGGTAGTGCGCGGCGAACAGGATCCGGGTGCCGCGCTCGATGTTGTCCGGGTCCGCTCGCATGAGCGCGAGCACCTCGTCGAACGTCTCGTGGTAGAGGCGATCGATCTCGTCGTCGCGCCGGGCGACGTCCCGGGCGGCGACCTCGTTCACGTCGACGAGCGCGCGCAGCACCCCTTGGACGAGCTCGGCCGCGATGCGCCCCATGTCCGGTAGGTCGACGTACCGCTTGAGCGGCGCCTGCGGCGCCAGCTTCCGCGCCTGTCGGGCGACCGAGACGGCGTGGTCGCCGATGCGCTCGAGCTCGTACGTGACGTGGTCGAGCGACAGCAGGAACCGCAGGTCACGCGCGACCGGCTGCTGGGTCGCGATGACGGTCGCGATGAGCGACGAGACGTTCCGCTGCACCTCGTTGATCCGCCCATCGCCGGCGATGACGGCGGTCGCCCGGTCCGAGTCGTGCGTCACGAGCGCCTCGATCGCCGACTCGATCTGATGCGCGACGATGCTCCCCATCCGGAGCACGTCGTCCTTGATCTCGCGTTCCTCTCGGTCGAGGACCTCACGGGATCGCCGCGGGATCCCCGGACGCCGAGCGGCGGCCGCGTCCGACCCGGCGGCCGGCCGCTCCGTCGCCGTACCCGCGCCGTCCGCCCCATCCCGATCTTTCGGTTGCTCGGTCCTGGTGTCTACTCTCACCGGCCGCTCGTCCGTCACGCCAACCTCCCGCTAACCGAATCGCCCGGACACGTAGTCCTCGGTCAGCTGATTCGTGGGATTCGTGAAGATCTGAGCGGTCGGCCCCTTCTCTACGACGTACCCGGCGCGGTCGTCGCCCATCGTCATGAAGATCGTCTCGTCCGAGACCCTCGCTGCCTGCTGCATGTTGTGGGTCACGATGACGATCGTGTACTGCTCCGAGAGCTCGGCCATGAGCTCCTCGATCTGGAGGGTCGCCCGGGGGTCGAGGGCGGAGGCGGGCTCGTCCATCAGGATGACCTCCGGCTGGACAGCGATCGCCCGGGCGATGCACAGCCGCTGCTGCTGGCCGCCGGAGAGCGCGAGTCCGGACTGACGCAGCTTGTCCCTGACCTCGTTCCACAGCGCCGCGCGCCGCAGGCTCTGCTCGACGAGCTCGTCGAGCTTCCCCCTGTACCCGTTGACGCGGGGTCCGAACGCGACGTTGTCGTAGATCGACTTCGGGAAGGGGTTCGGCTTCTGGAACACCATCCCGATCCGCCGGCGCACCTCGACCGCGTCGACGTAGGGCGCGTACAGGTTCTCGCCGTTGAACAGCACTTCGCCCTCGAGCCGGAAGATCGGGATGAGGTCGTTCATCCGGTTCATCGCGCGCAGCAGCGTCGACTTCCCGCAGCCGCTCGGCCCGATGAGCGCGGTGATCCTGTTCCTCCCGATCTCGAGGTCGATGCCGTTGACCGCGCGGAACGAGCCGTAGTACATCGAGGCGCGGCGGAGGGCGAGGACGCTCGACTCGGCCGTCTCTGACGCCGCCGGTCGGGTGTCGCGCGCCCCGACCGTGGCCGTCATCGGCTCGACACGGATCGCCACCCGCCGCGCCGTCTCGGTCGGTGCGTCGTCCGTCGCGATGCCGTCCTCGTGCTGCGTGTCGGTGCCGTCAGCCGCCCCTTCCTCGATCGTCGTCTGCTTCCACTCGCCGTCCGCCGGGCGTTCGTCCATGGTAGCCGGGGAGGTGGGTCCGGAGCCGGGTGAGGCGCGTCGGCGGTCCGTCCGGTCGGTCATATCGTCCGTTCGAATCGACTGCGAAGGAAGATCGCGATGGCGTTCGCGAGCAATGTGACGGCGAGAAGGACGACGATCGCGGCCGCCGTGAGCGGGCGGAAGTCGCGCTCGAAGTCGCGTGCCCAGTCGAAGACGATCGTGGGCAACGTCGTGAAGTTGCTCCTGAGTTGGTCGAGGAGCGTCGCCTCGCTCCCGGTCGCGAAGAACCCGAGGATCGCGCCGACGAGGATCAGCGGAGCCGTCTCCCCGAGCGCCCGTGAGAGCGAAAGGACGGTACCCGTCAAGATCCCGGGCGCCGCGGCGGGGAGCACGAGGTGCCTCGTCACCTCCCATCGCGACGCGCCGACGCCGTACCCGGCCTCGCGGAGCGCGTTCGGGACGGCACGCAGGGCCTCGGACGAGGTGATGATCACGATCGGGAGCACGAGGACGGCGAGCGTCAGGCCACCCGAGATCACGCTCCGCCCACCCGTGATCGACCCCAGCGCCTGGACGAAGATCGTGAGCCCGAGGAGCCCGTACACGATCGACGGCACACCCGCGAGGTTCCGGATGTTGATCGTGATGGCGCGCGTCAGGAAGTTGTCGGGCGCGTACTCCTCGAGGTAGACGGCCGTCGCGATCCCGATGGGGAAGGCGAACAGCGCGACGATGATCGCGATCACGAGCGACCCGAAGATGCCCGGTGCGACGCCTGCCTGCTCCGCTCGGCTCGAGAGCCCGGAGGTCAGGAAGTCCGTACCCCGTTCCACGAACACGACCCAGCCGCGCGAGATGACGTCGGCGAGCAGCGTCGTCAGGACCAGCAGCGAGAACAGCAGGGACAGGAGCAGCAGCGCCTGGAAGACGATCCCCGTCCAGTCGGTCCGACGGGTCCGCAGCGATCGCTGCACCGCCACCTGGGTCACGCTCGTCGCGGTCACGCGGTCGGCTCCATCAGTATCGCTGTCGGGTCCGCCGGACGAACGCGTCGGCGACGAGGTTGAGCAGGAACGTGATGAGGAACAGCACGAGTCCCAGGAAGTAGAGGCTCAGGAACGCGGCACTGCCGCCCTTGACCTGGTCGCTCCCCGTCGCGAGCGCGGCCATGGCCGCCGTGATCGTCTGGCCCTGATCCCTCGGGTCGACCGTGAACAGCGCGCCGCCCGAGCCTCCCGCCGCGATCGCCACGATCATCGTTTCCCCGATCGCGCGCGAGATGCCGACGATGAGGGCGGCGACGATGCCGGACACCGCCGCGGGGAGTACGACCCGGAGGCTCGTCGCGACCCGCCGTGCCCCCAGCCCGTAGGCCGCCTCGCGGAGGTTCTGGGGCACGGCCCGCATCGCATCCTCGCTGATCGAGGCGACGAGCGGGATGATGAGGATGCCGACGGCGATGCCGGCCGCCATGAGGTTGTAGGCCTCCGCGCCGACGAACACGCGGTGCACGAACTCGGGATTGATGACGGTCAGCGCGAAGAAGCCGAGGACGACGCTCGGGATCCCGGCGAGGATCTCGAGGACGGGCTTGACGACCTGCCGGACCCTCGGTTTCGCGTACTCCGAGAGATAGATCCCGGACGCGAGACCGATCGGCGTCGCGATCGCCATCGCGACGAGCGTCACGACGAGCGATCCCACGACGAGTGTCGCGATGTCGAACAGATGCCGTCGTGGGAACCAGCCGACCGCCTGGAGCTGGGGGAGCTCGATCTGGCCGAGGAACGCGATGGCCTGGCCCGCCACGGTGAGCACGATGAAGGCGCTGATGAGCACGGACGTCATCGCGGCCGCGGTCAGCACCGTCCTGATCACGCCCTCCTTCCGACGCCGAGTCGGGCTGCCGGAGAGCGGGGAAGAGAGGTCGCCCCGCCGGTCGACCGCTGCTTCGGTCATCGCGTCCCGACCTTCGCGACCGAGCGTCGCGTCCGGTGGAGCGGCCGCAGCCGACGGACGATGCGTCGCAGCCGCACCGTCACTCGCCGAAGCCGGCGTCTCGCCACGCCTGGCGCGTCCTGTCGAGCTCCTCCTCCGTCAGGTCCACGTACGGGACCTCTTCGAGGACCGCCGCGATGACGCCCTCGCCGAGGTAGTAGTCGACGAAGCCGCGGACGGCGGCATTGTTCTGGGCCTTGGCCTTGTCCACGTAGATGAACAGCGGTCGCGAGATCGGGTACTCGCCGCTCGCGATCGTCTCCGGCGTCGGCTCGACGCACTCCCCGTTCGGCTCGGCTGCGACCGGGATCTGCCTGATCTGCTCCTGGTTCTCGGCCGCGAACGCGAAGCCGACCCAGCCGAGCGAGGTCGGCGAGCCGCTGATCCCCTGGACGATGACGTTGTCGTTCGGCGAGGAGTTGTAGTCGGCGCGAGCCGCCGGCTCCTGGCCGCGCTGCTCCGCGATGTCCTGGAGCACGATCTCCACGAAGCTATCGTACGTGCCGGACTCCTCTCCCGGCGCCGTGATCGAGAGCTCGGCATCCGGCATCTGCGTGCTCGACCCGAGCTCGCTCGCGAGAGGCTGCGCGTCCGACCAGTTCGTGAAGCCGATCGATTCCGGACCGACGAGCGCGTAGAGGTCGGCGAACGAGAGGCAGGCGAGCTGGTCGTTCTGGGTCGAGGTGATCACGGAGAGGCCGTCGATCGCGACCTTCAGTTCGATCGGCTCGATGCCGTTCGCCTGGCACGTCGCGCGCTCCTCGTCCTGGATCGGCCGGGACGCGTCGCTGATGTCCGCCTCGCCGTTACAGAACTTCTCGAACCCGTCGCCGGTGCCGGGGCCTTCGACCGCGATCTCGAGGCCCGGATTCTGTTCCCTCAGGCGCTCGGCGATCTCGGACGAGATCGGTTCGACGGTGGAGGAGCCTGTGACGAACACGCTGCCGGAGAGGCCGGTCGGCGGGTTGGCGGCCGTCCCCGTTCCGCCGCCCTGCGTCCCCTCGGTCCCTTCGGCTGCGGTCGGCTGAGCAGCCGGCGACTCGGCGCCGGTCGTCCCGCCCGTCCCG
>JADDQH010000028.1 GCA_016781485.1 Chloroflexota bacterium
GTCCCGCGTTCGCGGGCTCGCCGTGGACGGTCTTCCCGCGCTCAGGCGGGGGCGGTCGCTCGTGATCCGCGTTCGCCCGCGCGCCGACGGCCCGCTGCGCCTCCGCCGTTTCCGCCTCTCTCAATCGCTGCCCGCCATCACGCGCCTACCGATCGCCCCGACCCGACGCATAGTCTACGGGGCTGAGGCACTCGGCTCCGCACCGGGGCCGGGGGGGAGCAGTCGGACGACCACGCCCTCGTTCGGCGCCAGCGTGAGTGGTCGCAGGGAGACCGGACCGGTCGGTCGGGCCGAGTCGGTCGAGACGTCGAGCACACCGCGGTCGGGAAGGCGGCGCGTCGCGAGATCGACCGCGTCGACTCCGAAGTTGAGCGCCACGAGCAGATGCTCGTCGCCTTCTTCGCGGAGGAACGCGTAGAGGCTGCCTCTCGTGCGCAGCGGTCGATAGAGCCCGCGACGCAGCGCCGCGGAACGCTTCCGATACCAGATGAGCCGCCGGTAGAGGCTGAACATCGAGGCCGTGTCAGACGCCTGCGCGGCGACGTTCACGTGGTCCGCATCGGGGGCGATCGGAAGCCACGGCTGAGCGGTCGTCAACCCTGCTCCAGGGCCGCTCTCCCATTGCATCGGTGTCCGCTCGGGGTCGCGCCCGTCGACGTCGATGACGCGCTCGGGCGGGATCGGGACGTCCGTCATCCCGATCTCCTCCCCGTAATACAGGAACGGGGTCCCGCGGAGCGTGAGCAGCATCATCGCCGCGAGCGGGGCGCGTTCCAGCCCGTACCGACTCGCCGCGCGCGGCCTGTCGTGGTTGGAGAGCGTGTAGTTGGGCCAGGTCCCCGGCGGCAGCAACCGTTCGAGGTCGCCGACGGCGCGGCGGAATCCGGTTGCGCTCCACGGCTGCAGCATGAAGTGGAAGTAGAAGGAGAGGTGCAGCTCGTCCCCGGCTCCGTAGTAGCGGACGAGCCCCTTCGCGGGATCGTTCGTCACCTCGCCGACCGCCATCCGGTCGCCGTACGCGTCGAGCAGTCGTCGCCAGTGTCGGTGGATCTCGTGGACCTCCGGGAGCCCCCACGGCCGTGGCCAGCGCCGATGCGCACGCCGGGACGGTGGCTGCTCGCGAAGCTGGCGGTCGTGGAGGAGAGCCGCGGCGACGTCGACCCGGAAGCCGTCCACTCCGCGGTCCAGCCAGAAGCGCATCACACCGTCCATCGCGTCACGGACCGCCGGGTTCCACCAATCGAGATCCGGCTGCTGGGGGAGGAAGAGGTGGAAGTAGTACTGCCGCGTGGCTTCGTCCCAGGTCCAGGCGGGACCGACCCGCTGGAACACGCTTCGCCACGCGTTCGGGGGTGATCCATCGGGGCGGGCGTCCGCCCACACGTACCAGTCGCGCTTGGGATCGTCCCGGCTGGACCGGGACTGCCGGAACCACGGGTGCTGGTCGGAGGTGTGGTTCGGGACGAGGTCGACGATCACGCGGATGCCGCGCTCGTGCGCTTGCCCGAGGAGCTCGTCGAAGTCGGCGAGGCTGCCGAACGTAGGGTCGACGTCACAGTGGTCAGCCACGTCGTATCCGAAGTCCGCCATCGGGGAGCGGTAGAACGGCGACAGCCAGACCGCGTCGATGCCGAGCGAATGCGGCGTCCCGTCGTTCAGGTGGTCGAGGCGCTCGATGATCCCGCGAAGGTCACCCACGCCGTCGCCGTCGGAGTCCTGGAAGCTGCGGGGGTAGATCTGGTAGAAGACTCCCTCTCGCCACCAGGTCCCGAGGGGTTCGATCCGCGACATCCCGTCATCATCGCCCGGATCGCCTCTCTTGATGCATCGCTGAACGCTCGACATCGCGCGATCCCGATACTTCCGGCGGGCGCGAGGCATCCTTAGTGAGACATGGACACGAAGAGACCACCCACGAGCGGCTTGGAGCAGACGCGCGTCGTGACCGCGGTGACATCGGTGGCCGCCGGGTCGCTTCTGTTCGGGCGGTATCTGCTCGAGGAACAGCTCGGGTTCGGCGGCAGTGCCGAGGTCTGGCGCGCCCGGGACGAGACCTCGGGACGACCTGTGGCCGTCAAGTTGCTGCACCGACACCTGTTGCCGGAGCCGAAGGCCCGCCAGCGGTTCGCGCAGGAGGCGCGTGCCGCCAGCGCGCTCGCCCACCCCGGCATCGTTCCCGTGGTCGACGTCGTGCTCCGCGACGACGCAGCAGCGATCGTGTTCGAGTTCGTGGAGGGAGAAACGCTTGCCGCCCGGATCGCGACCGCCGGTCGACTGGAGGAACGCGAGGCGGCGATGATCGCCGCCGACGTGGCGGAAGCGCTCGCGCACGCGCACGAGCGGGGAGTCGTCCACCGCGACGTGAAGCCGGGCAACATCATGCTGCCGGTCACGGGTGGGGCGCGTCTGGTGGATTTCGGGATCGCGCGGAGCCTGGAGCAGGCTCAGGCGGGCCTGACGCTGACGGGCTCCGTCGTGGGAACGCTGAGATACATGGCGCCGGAGCAGCTCGCGGGCGGGAGGGTCGACTCGCGGGTCGACGTCTTCGCGCTCGGCGCCGTCCTCTACGAGATGCTCGCCGCGCGTCCGTCGTTCCCCGCCGACACGCCGCTCGTGCTCGCCGAGCAGCAGCAGACGGGCCCACGTGTGGTCCCCGGGGTCTCGACCGGCCTGCTGGCGATCACGCTCGCGGCCCTGCAGCCGGACCCGGCGACACGGGTCGCGACGGCAGCCGAGCTCGGTCGGCTCCTCCACGCATGGCTCTCGCACGTGCCGCTCCCGGCGAGCATCATGGCACTCGTCGCGGTGCCACAGGGCGGTCCCGTCGACGCGAACACGGCGACCGTCGTCATGCCGGCGGCCGCTGCCGCTCCCGGCTCCCTCGGATCGGGATCGCCCTCGCGCGTACGCATCCTGCCCCCTGTCCGACCGACCCCATCTCGGACGAGGCATGGTCCGATCGCCGCGGTCGCGACCGCGCTCCTCGCGCTCCTCCTCATCGCCGCGGCCGCCCTGCCCGGACTGTCGGGGCCGGGCGCTGGCGGAGGCACGGACGAGACGACCGCGCCGAACGCCGTCTCCGCGCCCACTCCGCGCCCGACTCCTCGACCGACCGTCGGAGCCACGGTCCGTCCCACCGTCCGACCCGCCGCCCAGCCTCCCAGGGAGGATGACAAGCAGGACCAGGAAGACAAGGACGACGGGGGCGACGACGGGGGCGACGACAGCGGGAAGGGCGGCGGCAAGGGCGGCGGCAACGGCGGCAAGGGAAGCGGCGGGAAAGGGAAGGGGAACGACGACTGACGGGCGCGTTCGGACGTCGTCCGGAGGTCGCTCGAGCTCAGCGTCCGGTCAGCGTCCTCGCTGCCAGGCCTTGCCTTCGCCGCCGATCGCCGGCGCGTAGACCATCTCGACCTGCTGCATCGCCCGCAGATCGGGGGCGCCCAGGGCCGCCATGGACTGCCGGAGCGCTCCGAGGAGGTTCTCCGAGCCGTCGGTCACGCGCGCCGGCCCGAACAGGATCTGCTCGAGGGTCCCGCTCGTTCCGACCCGGATCCGCGTCCCGCGGGGGAGCGTCGGCGACGGAGCCGCCATCCCCCAGTTCGTGCCCCGCCCCGGTGCCTCCTCGGCGCGAGCAAGCGGTGAGCCGAGCATCAGCGCATCGGCCCCCGCCGCGATCGCCTTGGCCAGCTCCCCACCGCGGCGCATGCCGCCGTCGGCGACCACCGGCACGTAGCGGCCGGTCTCGTCGTAGTAGGTGTCGCGAGCGGCAGCGACGTCGCTGATGGCGGTGACCTGCGGCACGCCGATGCCGAGCACGTCGCGGGTCGTGCACGCCGCGCCCGGGCCGACCCCCACGAAGATCGCCGCGATCCCCTGCCCCATCAGCTGGTGGGCCGCCTCGAACGAGGTCGTGTTGCCGACCGCGACCGGGATCGTCATGAACCGCGTGAAGTCGCGCAGTTCGAGCGGCTCGTAGCCGGACGCGAGATGGCGTGCGCTGCTCACCTGTGACTGGACCAGGAACAGATCGGCGCCGTGCTCGGCGCAGAAGGGGCCGAACCGGCGAGCGGCGGCGGGAGTGGCAGCCACGGCGGCCGGCGCGCCGGCGAGGTGCATCTCGTCGATCCGCCGCGCGATCAGCTCGTCGCGGATAGGCGCCGCATACGCCTCGGCGAGGATCGCCTGCACCTCGCCGTCCTCCGCGGTCGCGATCCGCTCCAGGATCGCGTCCGCGTCCTCGTAGCGCGTCTGGATCCCCTCGAGGTTGAGGACCGCGAGGCCGCCGAGCTGCGCCAGCGCTCCTGCAAACCCCGGATCCACGACTGCGTCCATCGCGGATGCCAGGATCGGGATGCGGAGCGGGATCCCGGCGAAGTCGAGGCGCAGGTCGACGTCGGCCGGCTCGATGGTGGCGGCGCCGGGCGCGAGCGAGACCTCATCGAAGCCGTACGTGGCCCGGATCGAGTCGACCTTGGAGGACCGGCGCGTCGGGCGCACCGCGGCGCCCGCTTCACGAGAGTCGCGGGTGCTGGGCGCTGCCGGGACCAAGGGCCGGGGCTCCTCCGAGACAGGGGTCGCGAGTTTCGCGGCAGTATACCGGCCATGAGCGGTCCCACAGGCACGTCCGGCACGCCAGGAACAGCCCCCGGAGCAGAGGCGACCAGCGCCGGCGAGCGATCGTCGGACGAACGCGCCGCCGTCGTCGCGGGTGAGCCCGAGCTGGTCACGATCGATTCGATCCGAGCCGCTGCGGAGAGGCTGCGCGGGGTCGTGGTGCGGACGCCGCTGCTCGGCTTCGGACCGGCCGACCCGACTGACCCCGACTGTCGTCCCCGGGTCTGGCTGAAGCCCGAGAGCCTGCAGCCGATCGGCGCGTTCAAGCTGCGTGGCGCGTACAACGCGATCGCGGCGCTCCCGGCCGAACGGCGGTCGCTCGGCGTGGTCGCCCATTCCAGCGGCAACCATGCCCAGGGGGTGGCGCGTGCGGCCCGGATGCTCGGCGTGCGGGCCGTCATCGTGATGCCCTCGAACGCACCGGCTGCCAAGGTCGCGGGGGTCCGCGGCGACGGCGCGGAGATCGTGTTCGTCGGTCCCTCCGGCGAGGAGCGTGCCGAGCGCGCGACGGAGCTGGCCCGGTCGGAGGGTCGGACGCTCATCCCGCCGTTCGAGGACGCCGCAGTGATCGCCGGACAGGGGACGGTCGGGCTGGAGATCGTGGAGCAGATCGACGAGCTGGACGCACTGCACGGGCAGGCTCGTCCGCGTCGCGCGCTCACGGTCATCGTGCCGATCGGCGGCGGCGGCCTGGCGAGCGGGGTCTGCGTCGCCGTCAAGACGCTTCGGCCTGCCGCGACCGTGATCGGGGTCGAGCCGGAGCTTGCGGCCGACGCGCGGGAGTCCCTGGCGACGGGCCGGATCGTGCCCTGGCCGGCCGAGAAGGTCGTGCAGACGAGCGCGGACGGGATGCGGACGACGCTCGGTCACCTGCCGTTCGCCCACCTCAGCCGCCATCTCGACGGCGTGATCACGGTCTCCGAGCTCGAGATCGCCCGTGCGATGTACTCGGCGGCTTCGATGGCTCGCCTCGTCCTCGAGCCTTCCGGGGCGACCTCACTGGCCGCCTGGCTGTTCCATCGGGCCGAGTTGCCGGACGCGGGACGGATCGTATGCGTCCTCAGTGGAGGGAACGTGGATCCGGAGCGGTTCGCGGAGCTCGTGGAGGTGGGGAGGCCCGGCGGCGAGGGTGCGGAGAACACCGCCTGATGGCGCAGAAGAACCATCGGTGACAGTGGCAGAGGGCGCTATCATGGCCGCCGCTTCACATCGTCCTGTACTCGCTCGCGTCGATCCCGCGCAGTCGCCGTCCAGTCCTCCGTCCTAGCACGTTCACCAGGGGGCGTCGCACCCGTGCCGACCGATCCGTCCCGCCTGCGCACGACACTCCTCGACGCAGCCCGGTTGCTCGCGCGCGGCGGCGGTCTGGACGAGCGGCTCGAGGAGCTGATCCGACTCGGCGACGAGCTCACGGGCGCCACCGCGGCCGTCATCTACCTCTACGACGGAGACGCGAGAGTCCTGCTGCCGGTCGCTTCGCACGGCCTGGACGGGTGGGAGGCGGCCGAGGGCGATGGAGGGGGGCAACGACTCGACGCCGACGACCCCACGCACCCCGCGTCGCGGGCAGTCCGTGAGCGACGGGGCGAGGTGCTGGACGCCGAGGCGTCCGCGCCGCCGCTCACGACACTCCACCCGGGCCTGCGGACACTGCTGTCGACCCCGCTCATGGCGCAGGATCCGACGGGGGGCTCAGAGATCGAAGGAGTCCTGGTGACGGGGTTCGAGAGCGGCCCCGAAGACCCGCGCGACGCGCAGGAGCTCGTCGGCGCCATCGGCGATCTCGCCGCCGCCGTGGTCCGTCAGGCCCGCACCGAGCAGCTGCTCCTCGAGCGTGCGGAGTGGCTGGAGCGCGTCGCCAGCACGGACCCGCTGACCGGCCTCGCCAACCGCCGTTCGTTCGACCGGATGCTTGAGCTCGAGCTCCTCCGAGCCGCTCGCCAGGCCACGCCGATGAGCCTCGTGCTCGTCGATATCGACGGACTCGCGTCGATCACGGAGCGCGCGGGTGGCGAGGTCGGCGACGACGTCCTTCGACGCGTCGCCTCGGCGCTCGCCGACACCGTCCGGCTCGTGGACACGATCGCGCGCTTCGGCTCCGACGAATTCGCCGTGCTCGCGCCGGGCGCCGCAGGCGACATCGTGGCGCGGCGGATCCAGGCGGCGGTCGCGGGGATCGAGCCCTCCGCGGGGACGACGGTGAGCGTCAGTGCCGGTGTCGCTCGATTCCCCGACGACGGAAGCTCGGGTCAGGAGCTCGTCAAGGCGGCCGAGAACGCGCTGGCGCAGGCGAAGCGCCAGGGCGCGGGCACGATCGTGGCGGGAAGCCAGGGCGGGAGCGGCGCTCGGTGACCGGCGAGACCGACCGCGTGATACCTACGCTTCGAACGAACCGGCGACGATCGGCGCGGAGGTAGGGGCGGTCGCGCCTCCTTCGGCCTCCACGGTGACCGCGATCCGCTCGACGCCCGAACCCTGGAGCCCGGCGAGGACGGCGGGCGCACCCTCTTCGACGGCCAGCAAGCCGGCAGACGAGGGAGCGCCGCCGGTCAGGTACCACGCCTGGTAGGTCTTTCCCTGGGGCGCCTCCGGCAGGCCTACCAGGACCAGGTACCCGGAGCCGTCGCGGGGCAGCACGGCGAAGCCGCTGACCCCGGTCGCGCCGGTGGTCGCGCTGAGCCTCGCAACGCTCGTGCCGGGCGTCCCGAGCGTGGCTACCGCCTGAGTGAGGAGCGTCGCACGCTGCGTCGCCTCGGCCGCCTCACGCTGCAGCACGATGTTCCATCCTGCGAGCGCCGCGATGACGAACGCGGCGGCGAGCGGCAGGGCGAAACGGGCCAGCCCTGCGAGCGACGCGACCCTGACGGGCGACGTGCTCGCGGCTCGGAGCCGGGCAGGGGCAGTGACCGCCGCGGGTGTCGCTGGCGACAGCCGGGCCGCGGCGTCCTGCGCGATGGCTGCGAGGATCCGGGCTCGGAGCTCGGGAGGGGCGTCGACCGGCTCCAGCGCATCGGCGAGGTGAGGCACGACGGCGCCGAGCTCTTCGAACTCGGCGTGCGGCTCCGGACACGTGAAGAGGTGCCCGCGGACGCGCGCCGCCTCGTGCTCATCGAGTGCGCCGATGACGTAGAGGGGCGCGAGATCCAACGCCTCGGCGTGGGTCACGGGAGCAGGTGCCGTCATGACCCCGTCCTCGCCTCGGACCCGAGCCCTGCTTGGGGGACGAGGTCGGCGCCCGCCTCTGCGGACCGGTTCGGACCGAGCGCGCCCCTCAGCGCGAGAAGGCCCATCCGGACGCGGCTCTTCACCGTCCCCAGTGGTGCTCCGGTCCGTTCCGCGATCTCGGTCTGCGTCAGGCCGCCGAAGTACGCGAGCTCGATGGCTTCGCGTTGCGCGTGCGGGAGCGTTCGGAGGGCGCCCAGCAGTGCGTGACGGTCCAGCCGTCGCGACACCTCGCCCCAGACGTCAGGGAGGACCATCTCGGCCGGCGGGGCACCCTCCTCCGGCAGCTCCACGGTCGGACGGCGACGTCGGATGGCGTCCACGGAACGATGGTGGACGATGGCCAGCAGCCATGTCCGGACACTCCCCCTCTCCGGCGAGTACCTGGCGGCGTTGCGCCACACGCCCAGGAACGCGTCCTGAAGGACGTCCTGGGCGAGCGCGGCATCACCCGTGATCCGCACCGCCAGCGCATACGCCGGAGCCTGGTATCGATCGTACAGACGGGTCACCCCCTCCTGGTGACCGTCCGCTGCCTGCCGCACGAGCATCTCGTCGGAAACCTCCGAAGCATCGAGCGGCGGGGACGCGTCCTCGTGCCGGTCGCTCATCTGTTCATTCGCACGGCAGACGCGGACGGTTCAATGCTCAACCGCTCCCGGACGACCTCGAGGATCCGGCGCGCGACGACATCCACGGGCTGTGCCGCATCGAACACCTGCCAGCGGTGGGGTTCGGCGCGTGCAAGGGTGAGGAAGCCCTGCCGTACGCGACGCTGGAAGCTGCCGTCGTCGCGACGGCCTGCCTCGAATCGGTTGCTTCCCGCCGCACGTGCCGCTTGTCGCGCGACGCCCGCGTCCTCGGACAGGTCGAGCAGCAACGTCAGGTCCGGGGCGAGACCGCCCGTCGCCCACTCGCCGAGCGACCGCAGCGCCTTCACTTCGAGCCCCTCCCCGTAGCCCTGGTAGGCGAGCGTCGAATCGGCGAACCGATCGCAGAGCACGATCTCGCCCCTGGCCAGCGCGGGGCGGATGATCTCGTACACGAGCTGCGAGCGGGCCGCGTTGAACAACAGAGCATCCGAGGCCGGGCGATGGTCGAGCGCGTCGGACGACAGGAGCAGCTCGCGGACACGTTCTCCGAGCGCGGTCCCACCCGGCTCACGCACGAGGCGAACGGCGTGACCGAGGGACCGAAGAGACGCCGCCAGCAGATCGGCCTGAGTCGACTTACCGGCGCCATCCGGGCCCTCGAGCGTGATGAAGCGTCCCCTGCTCGGACTGGTCGACTGCATGGAGCGGCCAGTGTAGGCGCCGGCGCCGTCGCTCGGTCTCCCCACCCACGAGCTCCCGGCGACCGCCGCTAGGCGTGCGCCTCGTCGGGATACACCCGCACGCGCCGCCGCGGCTCGCGGCCGCGCGACCGGGACAGCAGGTTCGCCCGCTCGGCCATCTCGTGCTGAAGACGCCGGATATACGCGTTCTGGGGTGACAGCTCGATCGGCTTCGCCTGCTCTCGGACCAGCCCGATGGCCTCCTCCACCTCGCGGAGAGCCGCGTCCCGCGGGTCGATGTCGAGGGCGAAGATCGCGGTGAGGCAGGCCTCCATCTGGACGATGGTGTTCGACCTGAGGACGTAGATGGGAAGCGCCCGCTCCTCCGCCTCGCGCAGTGCCGGCGCCTTTTGCCGGTAATAGTTGCGGAGCGTGATCACGACATCCGCTTCCTCGACCTCGAGCACGACGGTGACCGGGAGCTGGAGCTCGCGGATCGCCTGCTCCAGCCGCTTGCGGCTGATACCGAACCCGAGGACGCGCAGGGTTTCGAGGATCGTCGGCATCCCCTGCCGTCCGTGGCCGTCAGGCTGGCCGACACCATCGTCCGCGTCGTCGTCCGCGTCCTCGTCCTCGTCCTCGTCCCCGGCACGGTCGTCGCCTTCCGCGATCGCCCTCGCGAAGACCTCCTCCGGCACTTCGTCCGCCTCGGCGTGCGCTTCATGGTCCGGCTCGTTGGATCCGGCCGGCGGCGTCGCCCGGATCCGGGACTGGTCGTCCCCTCGCGCCGATTCGAGCGCGCGTGCCGCCGACTCTCGCCACTCCCACTGCCGAGCGAACTCGCGCGTCTCCCGCGCCCTCGGCTCCGGCGGCGGCGTGCTCCCGCGCTCGACCGGTCCGCGGTCCGCGATCTCGCCGGTCAGGAAGGGAGCGGCTCCATCGTCGGCCCAGGGCGAGCCGAGGACCTGATCTGCCGACGCTCGTTCCCGTTCCCACGGTTCGCGCCCTCCGCCGTGCGCGCCCGTCCGACCACCCTGGCCACTCCTGCCACGGGCGCCACGCCATCCGCCACTCGCGCCCGGCCGATAACCCGGCCGGACGCCGCGACTCTCCTGGAAGCCGGGCTGGCCGCGCCCGCTCCCGTAGCGGTCCGCGTCCGGTCTCCATCCTGGCTCCACCCGCCACGCACTCGCGGGGTTGCCGACGAGGCCGCCGAACCGGTCGCCACCCAGCTGCGCGGGCGTGGGGCGCGGCCGCGACTGTGTCCGGTGCACGCCCGCTTCGTCCCGGGAGCGCAGTTCCGGGGCGATGGGGTCGCCGCGCAGCATCCCATCGATCGTCTCTGCGACGTCCTGGTGCACGATCACGCGGTCGCGGTCCTGGATCTCGACGACGACATCGAACGTGGGTGGCGCCTTGCGCTCGAGCACGCTCTTCTGCGTCCGGCGCCGGCGCGCCTCCTCGTCCCCCAGCGTCACCGTCTGGATGCCGCCGATGAGATCCGAGAGCGTGGGGTTCAGCATCAGGTTGTCCAGGTTGTTGCCGTGCGCGGTCCCGATCAGCTGGACGCCGCGCTCGGCGATCGTCCGCGCCGCAGCTGCCTCGAGCTCGGTGCCGATCTCGTCGATGACGATGACCTCCGGCATGTGGTTCTCCACGGCCTCGATCATCACGGCGTGCTGGAGCGCCGGGCTCGGGACCTGCATCCGCCGCGCTCGGCCGATGCCCGGGTGCGGGATGTCGCCGTCGCCCGCGATCTCATTCGATGTATCCACCACGACGACACGCTTGTCGAGGTCGTCGGCGAGGACGCGTGCGGCCTCGCGGAGCATCGTCGTCTTGCCGACGCCGGGACGGCCCATGATCAGGATGGACTTCCCCGACTCGACGAGGTCGTGGACGATCTCGATGGTGCCGAACACCGCACGACCGATGCGGCACGTCAGCCCCACGATCTTGCCGCTCCGGTTGCGGATGGCGCTGATCCGATGCAGCGTCCGCTCGATCCCTGCGCGGTTGTCCTCGCCGAACGAACCGATGTGATCGATCACGTACTGGATGTCCGCGTCTTCGATCTCTCGGTCGAGCAACTCCTGTTCGCCGCCGCCGCCGAAGCGAGCCTCTGGTCGGCGCCCGAGGTCCATCACGACCTCGATGAGCTCCTTGTCCCGCGGCAGTGACTGCAGGCTGGCGAGGATCTCCGGAGGCAGCGCGCGGAGGAGCGCGTGGAGATCATCGGTGACCTGACGTCCGTCGGTGTTCACGGGCCCTCCTCGCTGGCTCCGGGGATGCACACCCTGTGTTCGATCACTGGGGAAGTGCCGGCACAAGCGCCGGCTCCGCGACACGCACCAGGGTCTCCTTCATCAACAGCGACACGGTTGCGATCGGCACGAAGTCGGCTTCCTCGAGCCGCCGATCCGTCGGCGACTCGTACGTGCGGACGGCGGTGACGACCGGGTGCCTCGTGGATCCGCGACCGCTCGTCCGCTCCGCGATCAGTCCCAGCCCGTACGCGATGAGCGGTCGGCAGTCCTGGTCGGGGCGCCCCATCACCTTCAGGTAATGCGGCTGATCCTCCTTGGCGACGCCGACCTGGAGGAGTGCGGCGAGGTCGGGCGTCCCGTGGACGCCCCGTCCGGCACACTCCTGGACGTAGGCTTCGACGTCCGCGAAACGCAGGATCGGGGCAAGCGACGACCGCGGCACCCGCCACTGGTCCCCCTGACGCTCCCAGTCGGGGAGCCGTACGGCTTCCAGACGAGCGACAGGCGTCGGGGTCACGGATCCGTACAGCCGGCTGAGCTGGAGCGCATCGAGGGGCTCGACAGGCCGGATGCCGGCCGAAGCCGCGGCCGCATCGCTGGGCAAGTCCGGAAGCGGCACGTCCGCCGGGCGGTAGAGGATCCGTTCCTCGCCGTACCTTGCGAAACCCGCCTGCATGAACAACTCCACGTTGCCCCCCTGGTCGGCGCAGGCGACATGGAACCGTACCGCTCCTCGCCTGCTGCCGTCGCGAAGCAGGTGCTGCACGAGCCGGAACCTGATGTCACCGGCGTCGCCGTGGTCGATCGCGTCCAGCTCGACGATCGTCCACTCGTCACGGTGCGTATCCCGTTCTACGCGAAGCAGACCTGCGACACGACCGTCGGCCTCGTAGACGTACAGCAGGTCATGCGGCCGAAACGCGCCGAGCGGCAGGCGGAAGAGGCTGAACACGCTGATGTGGCTCGCGCTGACGGGGAGCCCGAGGGATCGGACGGCTTCGCCCGTCCCATCTCCGCCGTGCGAGAGCCTCGAAAGCTCGCCGAGGGCGGCGAGGTCCGTCAACCTGGCGATCCGGACCTTCCCTGGCCGTGTTCCGCCCCGCTGGCCCAGCACCCGCCTCACCGGTCGCTCGATCATCGCTCGCCCGTGCCCGCCGTCTCAGCGCCGCCGGTCGCGCGTCGCGTCGGGTGGCGGCGCCTCCCTGCACCTTCGCCAGGTTCCGCGAATGCCGCCGCCATCGTGGCCAGGAGATGGTGGAAGCGCGTCTCGCCGGCAAGCTCCGGGTGGAACGCCGTCGCGATGACGTTGCGCTGTCGGACGGCCACCGGCCGTCCATCGTCGAGGCGCGCGAGGACGTCGACCTCCGGTCCCACCCGCTCGATGACCGGTGCCCGGATGAACACCGCGTGGACGGGCTGATCGCCCAGGACGGGGACTTCGAGGTCCTCTTCGAAACTGTCGAGCTGCCGCCCGAACGCGTTGCGCTTCACGGCCACGTCGAGGAGCGGAAGGACCGGCTCGTCACCGTCGACGATCTCTCGGGACAGCAGGATCATGCCGGCGCAGGTCCCGAACACTGGCGCGCCCTGGGTCGCGAGGTCGAGTAGCGGGTCGCGCAGGCCCCACCGGTGGATCAGCTTGCGCATCGTCGTGCTCTCACCCCCCGGAAGCACGACGCCGGACACGTCCTGGAGGTCCGCCGGAAGGCGCACCGGTACGGCCTCCACGCCGAGCCGCCGCAGGAGGTCGAGGTGTTCGATGAAAGCGCCTTGAAGCGCCACGACGCCGATCTTCACGGCCGCCTCGGCGGATGCGCTACCAGCCGCGAACCGCCAGCCGCTCCGCCTCCGGGATCGCGCCGAGCTCGATGCCTCGCATGGGGGCTCCCAGGCCCTTGGAGACCTCGGCGATCACCTGTGCGTCATCGAAGTGCGTCGTCGCCTGCACGATGGCGTTCGCGGTGCGTGCCGGATCCTCGGACTTGAAGATGCCCGAGCCGACGAACACACCCTCCGCGCCCAGTTGCATGGCGAGCGCCGCGTCCGCAGGCGTCGCGATGCCGCCGGCGACGAAGTTGACGACGGGAAGCTTCCCCGTCTCGGCAACCTCCCTGACCAGCTCGTAGGGCGCTTGAAGCTCCTTTGCCGCCGTGAACAGCTCGTCGGACCGCTTCCCCTGGAGGGCGCGGATCCCCGACTGGAGCGCGCGGGTGTGTCGGACCGCCTCGACGATGTTGCCGGTGCCCGCCTCGCCCTTCGTCCGGATCATCGCGGCGCCTTCCGCGATCCGGCGGAGCGCCTCGCCGAGATCGCGGCAACCGCACACGAACGGGACCTTGAACGCGTGCTTGTCGATGTGATGCGTCTCGTCCGCGGGCGTCAGCACCTCGGACTCGTCGATGTAGTCGACGCCCAGCGCCTCGAGTACCTGCGCCTCGACGAAATGGCCGA
Organism: Chloroflexota bacterium; assembly: GCA_016781485.1. Classification (GTDB taxonomy): domain Bacteria; phylum Chloroflexota; class Limnocylindria; order Limnocylindrales; family CSP1-4; genus YB3-1. The sequence continues at coordinate 13,831 of JADDQH010000028.1, forward strand.
TCCTCGCCTTGGCCATCACGGGGATCGTGACGGCGTCCATGATCCCCTGGATCATCGACGGATCGCTCATGCGCGCCACGCCACCGGCCGCGCGGATGTCGGACGGGACGCGCTCCAGCGCCATCACGGCCACGGCGCCGGCATCCTCTGCGACGCGCGCGTGCTCGGGGGTGACGACGTCCATGATGACGCCGCCCTTCAGCATCTGGGCGAGACCCTTCTTGGTCGCCCAGGTCGATGTCTGTACGTTCATTCGTGTGGGTAGGTCCTGGGCCTCAGCTGGCGCGACACCCCGGCCCCCGCGCTGACCCGTCGCTCGTCTTCATCCAGCGCGGGCGGACCGGCCGATCCGCCCGACAGCGGGGTCATGCCCGGCACGGGGAGGATCGGTCACCACGCCTCCCCCGGATTATCGCACGACCATCCCTGCGAGCCCGACACCCGCTCCGTTCACGCGCGGAACCCTGGCAGGTGTAGCCGCTGGCGGTAGGGGTGAGGTGCGCCGGATGGGTCACTTGACATGCCCAGAAACAGCCGTGACGCTTGCTCGCGTCGTGGGGTCCAGCGCCCCGAGCGAGTCAGAGGGGGCGCGTAGTGGAACGGACGAGCGCGGGCAAAGATCGGACGGACCTCGCCGCAGAGCTCCGGGGCGCGGTACAGCGGCAGGAGTTCCTCGTCGAATACCAGCCCGTCATCGAGCTCAGAACGGGCGCCGTGCGAGCCGTCGAGGCGCTGGTGCGCTGGCGGCACCCCGTTCGCGGGACGATCCAGCCAGGGGAGTTCCTGCCGCTCGCGGAAGAGACGGGCCAGATCGAGGAGATCGGCGCCTGGGTCCTGGAGCGCGCGTGCACGCAGGGGCGCTCGTGGCAGCTCGGTTCCCCGAGGGGCGGGGACGTGGCGATCGACGTCAGCGTGAACGTCTCGGTGCGGCAGTTGCAGGACCGGCGAGTCATCGGTGCGGTCGCCGAGACCCTCCGCACCGCCGATCTTCCTTCCGACTCGCTCGTGCTCGAGCTTGCCGGCGGAGGCATCGATCCGACACTCCCAGCGCTGCAGGAGTTGCGCGAGCTCGGGATCCGGCTCGCCCTCGATGACTTCGGCGGCCAGTCGTCGCTGGCCGACCTCCGCCGGCTCCCGGTCGACATCGTGAAGGTCGATCGATCCTTCGTCGTCGACGCAGCCGGCCCACCCGCCGACGCGGCGTTCGTCGAGGCGCTGCTGCGGATCGCGCACGTCCGCGGTCTCGAGACGGTGGCGAAAGGCGTGGAGACACGCGACCAGGCCCGGCGACTCCAGGCGCTCGGCTGCGACATGGCGCAGGGATACCTCTACAGCAAGCCCCTCGGCCCGGAAGGGATCGGGGCGCTGCTCTCGCGCGGCCGCTTCGGCGCGATCGGACGGCAGCGCCCGTAGGGCCGGGCGCCTGCGGCCGCACGTCGGTCGAGCTCGCCCAGGTGCCGACCACCGAGCCGATCAGGGACCAGGAGCCGAGACGCCAAGTGCTCCAGGTGCGGCCGTCCCGCGATGGTCGAAGCTGGCATAGAGGTTCCCCGCGGAGCGGAGTCGATACCGCAGTTCGCCCCCGTATCATCGGCTGATGGCCGTTCTGCATACCCGGGTCGACGCCCGGAGCGAGGAGGCGCGGGCGAACGCCGCTGCGATGCGATCGCTCGTGCGGGACCTCCGCGCGAAGACACGCGCGCTGACCGAGCACGGAGCGGCCGGCGACGAGCGCTCGATCGCCCGCCACCGCGAGCGGGGAAAGCTGCCGGTGCGGGAACGGGTCGACCGTCTGCTCGACCCCGGCGCCCCCTTCCTCGAGCTGAGCCCACTCGCGGCAGAGGGGCTGTATGACGGCGACGCCCCGGGCGCAGGGATCGTGACCGGGATCGGCCGGGTGAGCGGGGTGGAGTGCGTGATCGTCGCCAACGACGCCACGGTCAAGGGCGGCACGTACTACCCGATGACGGTAAAGAAGCACCTGAGGGCGCAGGAGATCGCTCTCGCGAACCGGCTGCCCTGCATCTACCTGGTCGATTCGGGTGGTGCGTTCCTGCCGCTCCAGGACGAAGTGTTCCCCGATCGCGACCACTTCGGTCGGATCTTCTACAACCAGGCGCAGATGTCGGCGCGCGACATCCCTCAGGTCGCACTCGTGATGGGTTCCTGCACCGCCGGCGGCGCCTACGTCCCGGCGATGAGCGACGAGACCGTGATCGTGCGCGGGACGGGGACGATCTTCCTTGGCGGGCCACCGCTCGTGAAGGCCGCGACGGGGGAGGACGTGTCTGCCGAGGAGCTCGGCGGCGCTGCGGTCCACGCGCGCGCCTCCGGTGTGGCGGATCACGAGGCTCTGGACGACGAGCACGCACTCGCGCTCGGGCGGCAGATCGTGGCGAGTCTTGCCTGCCGCAAGCCGGAGCCGCCGTGGGAGCGGCGCGTCCCATGCCCGCCGCTCGTCGGCGCGGACGACGCAGGGTCGTGGGAGATCGACGAGGACGGGATCGAGGATCCGACGGGGCTGTACGGCGTCGTCTCGGCGGATCTCCGGCGGGCCTACGACGTGCGGGAGGTGATCGCACGGCTCGTCGACGGCTCCGAGTTCCACGAGTTCAAGGCCGGCTATGGGGAGACGCTGGTGTGCGGCTTCGCCCACCTCGACGGCTATCCCCTCGCGATCCTCGCCAATAACGGCGTGCTGTTCAGCCAGTCCGCGCTCAAGGGCGCACACTTCATCGAGCTCGCGTGCCAGCGCCGAGTGCCGCTCCTGTTCCTTCAGAACATCACGGGCTTCATGGTCGGCCGCGAATACGAGGCGGGCGGCATCGCCAAGGACGGAGCGAAGCTCGTGACCGCCGTCGCCTGCGCCGAGGTCCCGAAGTTCACCGTCATCCTGGGCGGGTCCTACGGGGCCGGGAACTACGCCATGGCGGGACGCGCCTACGGCAGCCGTGGCCTTTGGACGTGGCCGAACGCACGCATCAGCGTGATGGGAGGCCAGCAGGCTGCACGGGTGCTTTCGACCGTCCGCGAGGCATCCCTACCCGGCGGCCGCTGGGCGTCCGACGAGGAGCGGGCGCGATTCGAGGCGCCCATCCTCGAGAAGTACGAGCGCGAGGGGAACCCGTACCACTCCACCGCGCGGCTATGGGACGACGGCGTCATCGACCCCGCCCAGACCCGCCAGGTCCTCGCGCTGGCGATCAGCGCGGCGCTCAACGCGCCCATCCCGGAAACCAGGTTCGGCGTCTTCCGGATGTAGCGCACGCGGAGGAGCGGGGGGCGGGGAGCGTCTCAGGGCACCCGAGGCGGCTTGATCTTCACTGGCTTTCCCACGTTCGAGAACTCGTATCCGATGTCTCCTTCGGCCTCCACCGCGGTGCCGCCGCTCTTCCCTGCCACGACGAACTTGAGCTCCGCCTCCACCGGCGTGCCGTCCGACTCGGTGAAGATGTCGAAGGTGGAGCTCTTGACCTTGGCACCCTTCAGTCCCGCGCCGGCGGCGTTCGCCGGGTCATCACCGATCCACTTCGTGGTGCGGAGGTGATGGAGCTCGGCGCCGCCCCGTGACTCCACGCCGACGTACTGCAGGTCCTTCGCGCCGCGGAGCTTCATGAACGGGTTGATCGGCTGCGTCTGGCGGAATCCCGGGTTCCGCTGCCAGTCGCCCCCTGGGGGTCGCGCGTACGCCTTCCCACCGACGATGACGACCCCGACCTCGGTCGGCTTGGCGCCCGGCAGTTCGAGAGTGATCGTGCCTGCGGCATCCGACCCACGCGCGTCCAACCCGCCGCTCATGCCCACCGTCTCCGCCGCTCGACCTCCTGTGGGCCTGACGGTGACGGTGCCGTCGAACTTCACGTGGAACGGGACGCTCTTGGAGGCGAACCTCGAGAGGAAGCTGCGGACGATCGCCTCTCCCGAGGGGCTCGGACTCCCCGCGGCCGCCGGTGCGGCCGGTGTCTCCCCTCCGCCCGTACCGCAGGCCGCGACGAGTACGGCGGCCAGGAGAGCGGAGGCACGGGGTCGACGTCGCTCGAGGTCCGTCACCATCGATCGTTTCCTTTCGTCGCTGCGAAGGTGCGACCGCTCGCGCTTCGGCCTCGTCAACCCTCCGCAAGCTCCGCGAGGGACGATAGCCCAGCCGACAGGGCGCCGTCCACGGCATCCGTGCGCCGAGACCGACCGTCTTGCATCATCAAACCGACGTGGAGACGGGCGAGCTGCTGCGGGTCGCACGGACGGGTCCAGACGGGACGGTCGTCCGGGTCACCCTGACCCGACCCGAGGTGCATAACGCGTTCAACGCAGCGCTCATCGGGGAACTCCGGAGACTCTTCCGTCGCTTCCAGGAGGAGCCCGCCGATCAGCTCCGGGTCGTGATCCTCGGTGGCGAAGGTCACTCGTTCTGTGCAGGCGCGGACGTGACGTGGATGCGCGCGAGCCTTGCGTTGACCCGGGAGCAGAACGAGCAGGACGCCATGGTGATGGCGGAGATGTTCGACGCCATCGACCGGTGCCCGGTGCCGGTCGTCGCGCGGGTCCAGGGAGCGGCGCTCGGCGGCGGTATGGGACTGTGCGCGGTGAGCGATCTGGTGATCGCGGAGTCCGGCGCGAAGTTCGGGTTCACGGAGGCCCGGCTCGGCATCCTCCCCGCCGTGATCAGCCCGTTCGTCATCGCCAAGATCGGCGAGACGCACGCGCGCGCACTGTTCCCGTCCGGGCGGCGGTTCGACGCCACTCGTGCACTCCGGATCGGGCTCGTCCACGAGGTCGTCGAAGGCCTCGACGCGCTCGACACAGCCGTCGAGTCGGCGGTCGAGGACATCCTGGCGGCAGCGCCGACTGCCGCTCGGGCGGCAAAGTCGATCGTCAGGGAGGTCCGAGGGCTCCCGCACGAGTCCACGCGCTGGCACACCGCGCGCCGCATCGCGACGCAGCGGACGAGCCACGAGGGGCAGGAGGGTCTGCGAGCGTTCCTCGAGAAGCGGCAGCCGGCGTGGGTCCGGAAGCCCGGGGATCGTTGAGGTGGCGGACGAATCTTCGACAGGAGCGTGACGTGACCGAACGGGGCTAGAGCGGCCCCGTCGCGTTCCTCTGGTACATCTGCGTCGAAAAGTCGGTGGTCCGACCGTTGTACGCGATGTAGCGCTTCGTCGCGCTCGCCCACTCGATGTCGGCGCCGTCGTGGACCCGACGCAGGTTCGTCTCGGCCGAGTTTCCGACGATCACCTGCGGCTTCCAGGTCCCGCCGTTGTTCGCCGACTCCCGATACAGGAGGTCGATCCCGAGCAACGATGTCGCGCTGTCGGAGCAGTCGGGCCGGCGACATGCCGACCAGGCGACGCCGACACCCGATGTACCCACGAGTGCGACGGCCGGGTCGTAGCCCAGCTTGTAGAAGCCGCTCGGCGAGAAGCTCGCGGCCGAGACCGTGCGAGGTGCCGTCGTCTTCCAGGCGCCAGCCTCCCAGACGCGGAGTCGCGCCGCTCCGGACCCGTAGCTGTTCAGATCGGTCCAGGCAAAGGCGACCCGTGAGCCCAGCGCGGCGACGGAAGCGCCGTCCATGCTGTCGGTGTCGAGCGACGTCGGCGTCGACGGGAACGAGGCTCCATAGTTCCTCGAGATCTTCGCCTTCAGCGCGCCATGGGGGTTCGCCATCCAGGCGATCGCGACGTTGCCGCCAGCGGAAGCGATCGTCTGGAGCCCCGTTCTGCCATAGAAGTCGCTGTTCGTGGTGCTCCCGACGTTGACCGGGCTGCTCCAGGTGACGCCCCGGTCTGTGCTCCTGCGGAACTTGATGGTTCCCGTCGCGCTGTCCGTCCAGACGACATACACGTATGCGCCGGACGCGGCGATGCTTGCCTGATCGACGCGGCCCGCGCTCGGCGTGATCTGCTTCCGCGCCGTCCAATACGTGGGGCGACCCTGGTTGGTGTTCCGGCGGAACCAGACCACCCGGCTCGCCGTGGACGAGGCCGGGTTCGCCAAGCTCGTCCAGGCGGCATAAACGTAGCTTCCGGCACTCGCCGACGAGGCCCACTCGCCATGCTCGGTGGAGGGATTGAGGCGGACGGTCGGGGACCAGCTCGCTCCGCCGTTCATGCTCCTGCGGTGGCCGACCATGAGATAGCTCGGATTCCCGTCCGTGTAGACGGTGTGCAGGTAGCTGGTCGTCCGCGACAGGGAGGAGCCGAAGCTCCACGTCCCCTGGCGGGTGACGTGCAGCGGAGGCTCCCAGCTGACGCTGGGGGGCTGCGCAAGAAGCGCCTGCACTGCCGCATCCACCTCGAGCCGCCGCTTCGTCACCGACGGCGTCGGGCGCGAGTCCGTGATCGACGGGCCACTACCCTTGAGCGCCGCCTCGACCTGTGTCGGCGTCGCGGCCGGCTTCTTTGCGGCAAGGACCGCCGCTGCGCCTGCCACGTGTGGCGCCGCCTGAGATGTGCCGCCGTAGCAGTCGCCCTCTCCGACGTCAGCGGCAGTGATGCAGGCGCCGGGAGCCAGCATCCCAAGGTTCGGGCCGGTCTGGGAGAAGCAGGTGACACGATCTGCTGCCGTCGTCCGGTCGCCGCACCCGAAGGTGTAGGGCGAGATATCGCCGTCGTAGACGGCGCCGACGCTCAAGGCACCAGGGGCGCAGGCGGGGTCGCCGATGCCGTTGTGGAACCCGGTGCTGTCGTACGCGTCGTTCCCCGCGGCGACGACGGGAAGAACGCCGACGGCTCTCGCGCTGGCGAAGCCCGGAGCCGAGGGGCTGTGCCAGCAGGTGCCTGTCCGGTATTCCGTCGACCCGAGGCTGAGGTTCATCGCACGGATCCTGTAGGTCGCGTGGTTAGCGACCACCCAGTTCATCGCGGCGTTGATGTCGGACGTGTATGCGCCCTCGGCGCGGAAGACGTCGAGGCCGAGCACCTTCGCGTCCGGAGCGACGCCGAGCACGATCCCGGAGACGTTCGTGCCGTGCAGTTGCGGGTCGGCATCACGGAGGTTGTCCTCCGGTGCGAAGTCTCTTGCGAACGCCACCTTGCATGTCCCGCCCGGCGCGGAGCAGCTGCCGAACGCGGTGCGCGTGTAGTCGACACCGGTGTCGAGGACGGCGACGGAGGTGTTCGACCCCTTGTATCCCGCCGCTGCAGCTTCGGGCTGGTCGACGAGCGCGAGGCTCTCGGCGAGCGCACGCTTGTGCAACCTGTCCTCCCTGACTCCGGTCACGCCCTCGGCACTCAGCAGCCGCAGGAGTGCCGATGCGGAACGGATCCGGACGAACACCGTCGCGAGCGTCTCGTAGTCACGAAGAAGCGCGGCGCCGCGGCCCGCCGCCGTGAGCGCTCGCTCCTTCATCCCGCGAAAGGCAGGGGCGATCGACGCGATGATCTTCCTGCTCCGATCCGGGCCGTTCCCGGCGACAGCGGTGGCGCCGGCAAGGACGGGATCAGCGTCGAAGGTGACGAGCGCGTCGACCGATCCCTTCGCACGCAGCTTCTCCGACACCGCGCGGTCAAGGGAGCCCGCCGCCGTCGCCTCCTCGAGCGTACGGAACCGATCGGCGAGGACGACGCGGTCGGTAGGGGCCGGGGTGCCCGCGGACACGGATCGCGGCAGTATCCCGGCGGCAAGCGCCGCCAGGAGAACAAGGGCCACTCCGCGTCGCACCGAAGTCGGCTGCATCACACCTCGTCGTGCGCACCTCTGGCACCGCTCCTATCGGAAAGGGGCAGCGGGGCGCGTTAGTCGATCTTCGCTGGCTGCCCGCGGCTGCGCCATACGCTGTTGGTCCTGGTCGGGCTAGTCACTCCGGCGCCCGCGCCTGCCGCTTGACGAACGACGCGACAAACGCGACATTCGCGACGTGCGAGAGCTGCTCGGGCCGGGAGACGCGGCACGTCGTCTTGGTGTCAGCGCGAGAACCATCCAACGGTGGGTCCGAGAAGGGCGTCTGCCCGCTGTCCGCGTCGGGGCTCGGCTGAAGATCGACGCGGCCAGCCTCGTGCCCCTCCTCCAGCATCCTCAGCTCACCGCAGACCCGCCGCGCAACCGTCCCATCCGCCGCCTGCTCGTGGCGAACCGCGGCGAGCTGGTGGTGCGGATCGCGCAGACATGTCGGGGCCTCGGGGTCACCTGCGTCGCTCTTGTCAGCGACGACGAGCGCGAGGCCTGGTGGGCGCGCCAGGTCAGTGAGCGCGTCCGGCTCGACGGCTCGTACCTCGACGCCGGCGCTGTCCTACGCGCTGCGACGGTGGCACGTGCTGACGCGATCCACCCCGGGTACGGCTTCCTCGCGGAGAGCGCGGACTTCGCGGAGCGGGTGCTGACCGCCGACCTCGCCTGGATCGGCCCATTTCCCTCGGCGATGCGCAAGCTGGGCGACAAGGCAGCGGCTCGCCGGCTCGCGGACGAGCTGGGGATCCCCACGGTCCCGGGCTACGACGGCACCGAACAGTCGGACGAGAGGCTCGCGAGCGAGGCGGTGCGGATCGGCCATCCGGTGCTCGTGAAGCCGAGCGCGGGCGGAGGCGGGAAGGGGATGCACGTCGTCCGCGCCCCGGAAGAGCTCACGGAGACGCTGGCACGGGCACGGCGAGAGGCACGTGGCGCCTTCGGCGACGAGCGGCTCGTGCTCGAGAAGTACCTGGAGCATCCTCGACACGTCGAGATCCAAGTCCTGTTCGACCAGCATGGGAACGGGATCCACCTGGGCGAGCGCGATTGCTCGTTGCAGCGCCGTCACCAGAAGGTCGTCGAGGAGGCTCCGTCTCCCGCCGTCGATGCCGCTCTCCGCGATCGCCTCGGCGAGGCGGCCGTCCGACTCGGCAGCGCGGCCGGTTACGTCGGCGCGGGGACCGCGGAGTTCCTCGTCGACGATGCCGGCGCGTTCTACTTCATCGAGCTCAACGCACGTCTCCAGGTCGAGCATCCCGTGACCGAGCTCGTCACCGGCCGCGACCTCGTCGCCGATCAGTTGCGGATCGCGGCCGGGGCGCCGCTCGACGTCGGCCAGCCGGACGTGAGGCTCACCGGCCACGCGATGGAGGCCAGGCTGTACGCGGAGGATCCCTGGGGAGGCTTCGTCCCGGCGACAGGGACCGTGGAAGAGGTCGAGTGGCCCGCGGGTGAGGGGATCCGGGTCGATGCCGGCGTGGGCGAAGGCGACCGGGTGGGGACACGGTACGACCCGATGCTCGCGAAGGTCATCTGCCGCGGCGCGGACCGGGCCCAGGCGCTGGAGCGACTGGAGAGCGCGTTGGCAGCGACGCGGGTCAACGGGATCACATCGAACCGAGGCTTCCTGTCATGGCTCCTCCGCCTTCGGGAGATCCGCGAAGGTGACGCGCGGACCGACACGATCGAGCGGCGGTGGCATCCGGAGCCCGACGTTCCCGAGCAGGCCTGGCAACTGGGCGCCGAGGCACTGGCTTCGCAGCTGGAGGACGCGTCCGGGCTCGTCGCCTTCCGGCTCAACGCACCTCGATCGCTCCGCGTCAGCATCGCCGGTCAGGAGCGGGTGATCCCGGTGAAGCAGCGACGCCGGGCGATGCGACCGGTGGCGCCGGTCCGGAGCGCCGCCGGCACGAGCGTGGTCCTCGTCGACGTGGATGGGCGGTCGTTCGAAGTCCGCCTCGTCCCGGCACCGACCGTCGACGCCAGGGTACGGCAGGCCGCGCGCGAGGGCGGCGGATCAAGGGCCGTTTCCGCTCCGATGCCCGGCACCGTACTCGCGGTGCGCGCCTCCGAAGGCGACCGCGTCGAAGGGGGACGAACCCTCCTCGTGCTCGAGGCGATGAAGATGGAGAACAACGTCACCGCTCCCGCGGACGCAGAAGTGCTGCGCGTCCTCGTCAGACCCGGCCAGACCGTCCAGCGCGGCGATCCCCTCGTCGAGCTGGGGTAGCAGGGGCGTACGGCGGACTTCGCGAGCCAAGGCCGCTTCCGGTCTAGATTCCCGACGTGATGGACCTACCGACGACCGTGCGCATCTACGAAGTGGGGCCGCGAGACGGCCTCCAGAACGAGGCGACGGCGGTCCCGACGGACGCGAAGCTCGAGTTCATACGCCTGCTCGCGGAAGCGGGGTTGAAGGAGATCGAAGCCACCAGCTTCGTGTCACCGAAAGCGGTCCCGCAGCTCGCCGACGCCGACGGGCTGCTACCGCGCCTTCCCCAGGTGGACGGCGTTCGCTATCCCGTCCTCGTCCCGAACGAACGGGGCCTGTCGAGAGCCGAGGCGGCGGGCGCGACGGCGATCGCCGTGTTCACGGGCGCGACCGACGCGTTCACCCTCCGCAACATCGGGATGACGGTCCAGGGATCCCTCGACGTGTTCGCGCCCGTGCTCGCGACAGCGCGGGCGCGAGGCTGGTGGACCCGGGCATACGTGTCGACGGCGTTCGGCTGCCCCTTCACAGGCCGGGTGGACCCGGAGCGGGTCGTCGATGTCACGATGCGTCTCGCAGAGCTCGGCGCCGAGGAGATCTGCCTGGGCGACACGATCGGGGTCGGTGTGCCCAAGCAGGTGCACGAGCTGACCGCCGCGGTACTCGCGGCCGGGCTCCCGCTCGACCGACTCGCCTACCACTTCCACGACACGCGGGGGACAGCGCTCGCCAACGTCGTGGCGGGACTCCAGGACGGCGTCAGCTGCTTCGACTCTTCGACCGGCGGCACCGGCGGCTGCCCGTACGCGCCTGGCGCGGCGGGCAATCTCGCGACAGAGGATCTCGTCTACCTGCTCGACGGCCTCGGGATCGAGCACGGGGTTCGACTCGACGGTGTGCTCGCGGCCGCGCGCTTCATCAGCCATGTCCTCAGCCGGAGGCTGGCGACGAAAGTCGGACAGGCCGGCGGATGGGACGCCGCCACCGGACAGCCTCTCCTCGCTGCCGGTCCACCGCCCTCGGCGGCCGGGTCAGGGAGGTGACTAGCTGGAGCTGTCGCCTGAGGAGTCGACCCGCGGCGCCCTGATCCGGATCGGCGCGCCGAAATCGGAGAACGCGTACTCCACATCGATGCCGAGCTGCATCTCGACGCCGGCCGCCGTGACGCTGCCCTCGAAGACGATGGCTGCGGCGACCGGCGTCCCATCACTCTTGACGTAGAAGTCGATCACCAGATCGTCCACCGTCGCGCCGCCGCCGTACTCGTCGAGGAACGATCCGCCCAGGTCGGTGAGCTCCTTCGGGGCTCGGTAGTGATGCACCGAACGTCCTCCGCGGGTCACCAGCCCGACGTATTCCAGCGACTCGTTCTGGCGCACGTCCGCCAGGGGATTCACGTCCGGCATCCCCGCGGAGCCGCCCTCGAGCACCTCCCAGGATGCGCCCTTGAGCTTCAGGTAGGAGGTGCCGGACTTCGAGACCATGTCGGCCGCGAACGTCACCCTGCCCTGCGTGAAGGCCATGCTCCCGGAGAAGTCCGTGCCCGCGACGTCCATCTGGATGTCGAAGTCGAAGTCTTCGTTGCCGGCACTCACGGTCCCCGTGCAGTCGACGCGGAACGTCAGCTTCTCATCGGTCATCTTCGTGAGGAAGGTGCCCATCGGCCCATCGCCGCCCGCGGTGCCCCCTGACTTGCCCGCACCCGGCGTCGTTCGGGGCTTTGCGTCGTTGCCCGTGCCCGGACCCGCGCCCGGCTTGGTGGGCCCCGCGGCGCGTGGCGTCTTATCGGGCTTCCTCGCAGTACCCACAGCGTCACTGGCGGCGGCTGCGCCGTCGATGATCACTGGCCAGTCGTTGCGGGACGAGGCCGGACGGGAGGCCGAGGAGTCACCCTCTTGCTGTAAGACGAAGAAGGCGGTGCCCCCGGTGATCGCGAGCATCAGGACCGCGACGGCGAGGACGAGCATCGTTCCGCGGCGCATCACGGGCTCGGGCTGGCCGAACGGGAGGACCGGCTCGAGTGGTGACCCCGACTCCGAGCGGTACATCTCCGAGAAGCTCATCCTGCGAGGAGCGGCTGGGGCACCCGCCGCGTTCCCACACGAAGGGCAGGCGCGGTCATGCGCGTCGAGTTGGTGTCCGCAGTGGGAGCAGAAGTGCGGCTGCTGCATCGGAAGGGAACCTACCGGCGCAGGGCGGGGACGAACGCCCCCCATTCGTACCGGTATCGCCCGACGTGTGCGGGACGGGACCCCTGTTACGATGCGTCCCTAGTCGGTCCCTCGATCCTGGAGCCAGTGGAAGCCGTCGTACTCCTGCTCAACTCCGATTACGAGCCGCTCAACGTGTGCAACGTGCGGCGGGCGTTCCGGTTGCTCTTCGGCGAGAAGGCGGAGGTGATCGAGTACGACCACCACGAGATCCGGACGGCCCGCGAGCTGTTCCGGGCGCCCAGCGTGATCCGGCTCCAGTACCACGTCAGGCGTCCGCGACCGCGCGTCCGTCTCACGCGCCGCGAGGTATTCGCGCGCGACCGATACACATGCCAGTACTGTGGCCGCGAGACCCACGACCTGACGCTCGACCACGTCGTGCCGCGGCATCGCGGTGGCACGCACACGTGGGACAACCTCGTGGCCGCGTGCAAGGCATGCAACCACCGCAAGGGCGGCAAGCTCCCCGACGAGGCGCACATGCGGCCCCTTCGCCAGCCGTTCGAGCCCCGCTGTGACGTCTACACGCAGTTCTCCGCCTACCTTTCCGACCCCCGGAACGAGGGCTGGCGGACGTATCTGTTCCTCGGCCGCCACTGACCCTGCTGGCCGCTGCTGAGCGCGTCGCGTCCCGGCCCGTCTCGGTGACCGAACCGCACATCCCGGCGGACGTCCGGGCCGCTCTCGAGCGCCTGTGGGGCGGCGGGCACGCCGCGTACGTCGTGGGCGGTTCGCTTCGCGACACGCTTCTGGGCAGGACGCCGGCCGACTGGGACATCGCCACGAGCGCTCGGCCGGACGCGCTCCTCCGCCTCTTCCCCGGCAGTCACTACGAGAACAGGTTCGGGACCGTGTCGGCCGGGGGACTCGAGATCACGACATTCCGGCGCGATCACCGCTACGGAGACCATCGCCGCCCGGACGAGGTGACGTTCAGCGACTCCGTCGAGGAGGACCTGGCGCGCCGGGACTTCACCGTGAACGCGATCGCGTGGGGACGTGAGGGCGAGTCGCACCGAGAGCCGAGCTTCGTCGACCCGACGGGAGGGCGCGCCGATCTCGACGCGCGTCTACTCCGCGCGGTGGGAGACCCGGACATGCGGTTCGACGAGGACGCCCTGCGGCTCCTCCGCGGCGCTCGACTCGCAGCCCATCTCGAGTTCCAGATCGAAGCCGAGACGAGGGCGGCGATGGGGAGGCGTGCTGGCCTCGTCAGCTACCTGTCGCCCGAGCGGATCGGCCAGGAGCTCCGCAAGATGCTGGGCGCTCAGCCACCGTCCCGAGGCTTACGGATCCTGGAGGAGACGGGACTGCTCGAGCCGCTCTTCCCGGAGCTTGCAGCGCAGCGCGGGATCCCGCAGAACAAGATCCCCGGGATGGATCTTCTGGACCACTCGCTCGCCACGCTGGACGCGGCGGCGCGACTCGCTCCCGGCCGGCAGCGGCTGCTCCTCGCCGCGCTGCTGCACGACGTGGGAAAGCCCGAGACCTACGCCGACGGGCACTTCCCGGATCACGACGTCGTGGGCGCGCGGATCGCCGACGCGTTCCTTGCTCGCCTCGCGGTGCCGCGCCGGGAGTGCGAGGCGGTGGCGTCCCTCGTCCGGTGGCACATGTTCGGGTACGAGCAGGGTTGGAGCGACGCGGCGATCCGGCGTTTCCTCCGCCGGGTCGGACCACACCGCGTCGAGGAACTGCTGCTGCTCCGCGCCGCCGACAACGTCGGCAGTGGGAAATCGCCCGATGCGGGGCACCTCGACGAGCTCCGCGCGCGCGTCCAGGCCGAGCGCGAACGGCACGCCCCGATGTCGCTGGCCGATCTCGCTCTCGACGGCCATGACCTGATGGAGGCCCTGGGCATCCCCCCGGGCCCCGCTGTCGGCCGACTCCTCGAGCGCCTGCTCGAGTCCGTCATCTCGGAACCCGATCGGAACCGGCGCGAGATCCTGCTTTCGGACGCGCGCCGGTGGGCGTCGGAGATGGGGCTCGTCGAGACGGGAGCGTCGTGATCGAGCAGCTGCTCCAGGCGGACAGGGCGTTGTCGGTGGGCATGATCGACCAGGCCGAACGGCTCTACCGGCTCGTTGCCGAACAGGACCCGAAGAACGCGATCGCCGTCGTCGGTCTCGCGCGCGTCACGCTGGAGCGTGGTGACGAGGGCGCGGCCTACGAGCACGTGAGGCGCGCGCTCGAGCTCGACCCTCAGAACCAGCCCGCGCTGCGCATGGAAGCCCGCCTCTCCGAGATCCTCACCGCTCGCGGACAGCGAGTCCGGCGGCCGGCGTTCGTCGAGGCGGCGATGGATGCGAGGTCAAGCTCAGTCCGCCTCGGACGACCGGGACCTCGCCGCGCAGACGTGTCGGCGACGCCTTCGGGGGTCGCGGGGTCTCCTCCGAGACCCGAGGGCACCGGAGACACTGCGAGCGACGACGAACCGGCAGGCGATGGCGAACCCCAGCGACGGCGCAAGGGCTTCCTCGGGCGGCTCCTGCGCGGTTGAGACCATCATGCGCGTGACACGATCCACGAGGAATGGGGGCACAGGGACTCCCGCGATGCGGAGGATGAGCTGATGCGGGTCCTGGTCACAGGCGGCGCGGGATACATCGGGAGCATCTCGGTGGAACGGCTGCTTGCCGACGGCCATGAGGTCACCGTCCTCGACACGCTCGTCACCGGCCACCGGGCGGCGGTCGTCGAGGGAGCGGAGCTCCGCGTCGGCTCGGTCGCCGACACCCCGATGGTGGCCACGCTGCTGCGGGAGCGCGGCATCGAAGCGGTCCTCCATTGCGCGGCGCGATCGCTCGTCGGCCAATCGATGCAGGATCCGGCGCTCTATTTCCGCGAGAACGTCGCCGGCGGCGTAGCGCTCCTCGAGGCGATGCGCGAGGCGGGCGTAACGAGGCTCGTCTTCAGCTCGAGCGCCGCGGTCTACGGCGTGCCGGACTCCACGCCGATCCGCGAGACCGACTCCCTGCGCCCCATCAACCCCTACGGAGAGACCAAGCGTTCGTTCGAGGGGGCCCTCGCGTGGTACGGCGCGGGGCACGGGTTCCGGAGCGTATCGCTGCGCTACTTCAACGCCGCGGGCGCCTCGGAGCGGCTCGGTGAGGACCACGAGCCCGAGACCCACCTGATCCCCAACACGCTCAACGCCTACCTCGGCGGCAAGCGGCTCGTCGTCATGGGGACGGACTACCCGACTCCGGACGGGACGCCCATCCGCGATTACATCCACGTCCTCGATCTTGCCGACGCGCACCTGGCTGCTCTGGTCTATTCCGGCGAGTCCAAGCAGGGACTCGAAGTCTGCAACCTGGGCTCTGGGCATGGGTTCAGCGTCTGGGAGGTCATCAAGGCGGCCGAGCGGGTCGTCGGGCGACTGGTCCCACATGACGTGGGCCCGCGGCGGCCGGGCGATCCGCCGGTCCTGGTAGCCGCACACGAGCGTGCTACGGAGTTGTTCGGATGGGAGCCGAGACGCGGAAGCCTCGAGGAGATGATCGGCTCGGCATGGGAGTGGCGCCAGCGTCACCCGGCGGGCTACGAGCCGGAGCGTGCCGCGGCGACGCGGTGACCCGCCGCCTGGGTCGCGTCGGTCGTCCGCCCCGTCTTGGCGGTAGCATCCACGCGTGAACCGTTCGCGCACCGAGCGCCCGATCCCTCACGACCCCCTGGAGTGGCGCCCGCAGGTGCCGCTCCCGACGAAGCGACCGGGAAAGATCACGAACCCGATCCTGGAGCCCCAGTGGGAAGGAGTGCGCGTCCTCGTCCACTACGACAGCGAAGGCGGGGAGGGTGGAGGCGCCCTGCTGCGGTTGATCGACGACGAGGGTGACGACGCCACGGACAGCGAACCGCTGGTCGCCCAGGAGCTGCTCACCGCAGTGACGGCGTTCGATTGCGTACTCGACGGGTTCCTGACGCCCCAGGCCACCCGCACCGGGGAGGGGACCTTCCAGGGGACCACCTGGAACGTATCAGGTCGGCTCTTCCTTCAGCCGAGGGCGGACGTCGACGTGATCGGCCCGCCGGAGGACCCGGGGCAGGCGAAGGTCGCGTTCGTCGCCGTCGACGTCCTGTGCCTCGACGGGCAGAGCCTGCTCGACGTCCCGCTGCTCGAGCGCAAGCGGCTGCTCGAGAGCCTCCTGATCGTGAGCGACCGCGTGCGGGTGTCGCCGTGGACGCAGCCGCCGCTCGGCGGATGGCTCCTGACGTGGAAGAGTGCGGGCTTCAGAGGGATCGTGATGAAGGCCGCGAACAGTCGCTACGTCCCGGCGCGGCAGACGGAGGAGTGGACGCTCGTCTCGGGGCTGCAGAAGGGGCGAACGTGACGCCCGTGCGCAGCGAACGACAGACCCGCTGACCGAGCCTTTCCAGCCGGCGCGCTGGCCCATCCGCGTGCGGCTCGCACGTCCCTCCGACCGCGAGGCCGTCCTGTCGTTCGCCGCGAACACCTGGGGCGGCCGAGACTACATCCCGGACGTCTGGGATCCCTGGATCGGAGCGAGCGATGGGATCCTGCTCGTCGCGACCCCCGTTCCCCCGGCCGGGGGCCCCGGGCCCACGGACTCCGACGGGCGCCCGCTCGACCCTGACCGGCCGGTCGCGGTCACCCGCGTAGCGGTGCTCGCCGAGGGTGAGATCTGGTTCGAGGGTCTGCGCGTCGATCCGCGGGTCAGGGGGCGATCGGTCGCGACGCACCTCCAGGTGGCGGAGCTCCGGTGGGCCGTGGCGCACCGCGCGCGCGTCGTCCGCTACGCGACGGCACCCGACAACGAGGCCTCGCACCGCCTGGGCGCCCGCCACGGATTCGCGTTGGCGGGGGCGTGGCGGAGGTACGGCGGGGACGAGGAGGAGCAGGGCGAGCGCGTCGACCCCGAGCGTCTGCTGGAGCGGCTCCGCGAGGCCGGTCTCGGCCTGCCGGACGAGCCGGCGTCGCGACGCTTGTGGTCGCTGGTGGAGGGGGACGCCACGTTCCACTCGGGTCGCGGCCTCTACGAATACCGTCCGTGGTCCGTTCAGGCGCTGACACAGGCGCGGTTCGAGGCACACGTACGCCGCGGCGAGGTCGTCGTGGCTCATTCCGCCACCGGGGCGCCGGCGCTCGCGGTCCTGCCGCTCTCCGGTGGGCGCCCGGACCTGGCGCTCCACGTGGGACTGCTCGCGGGGACAGGGGAAGGCGCGGTGGCGCTGATGGAGAGCATCTAGCGACTCGCCGGGCGCCGTTTGCGCTGCCGGCTGCCCGATCCGGACCCGCCGCTGCTGCAGGGGTTGCCTGCGGGATCCGTCGACGCACAGCTCCCCCGACGAGAGCACGTGATGCACATCCTCGAGCGGGCGATCGACCACGGGCCGCCCCTGCCCGAGGCCGACCCGGCGCTGCTCATCTACGGCGACGAGCCGCGACCGATCGCGGTCGCGCCCGCTCTCTGAATCCCCTTCTCCCCGCGGTCGCCGTGTCCCGTCCGCGGTTCGGACGAAGTCGAGCAGTCGCCACCCGCGCCGGCAAGGCTGCTAGGCTCCCCTCGATGCCAGGCTCTCAGCTTCCGGCCGCTCTGAGGCGCGAGGTGGAGCGTCTCGGAAGCGCGGACGTGATGGTCGGCATCCCGAGCTTCAAGAACGCGGCGACGATCGGGTACGTGGTGCGCGCGGCGCAGGCGGGGCTCGTCCAATACTTCCCAGACCTGCGGCCGGTCCTCGTGAACGCGGACGCGGGCTCCCCCGACGGGACACAGCGCGTCGTCGTCGACACGGAGCCGCCCGACTACGTCGAGAGCATCCTGCTCGTGCGCCCTCGGAACCGGCTGCAGCGGATCAGCCTGACGTACCCCGAGGTGGAGGGCGTGGGCGGCAAGGGCGCCGCCCTGCGCACGATCTTCCGGATCGCAGAGATGCTCAAGGTGCAGGCGCTCGTGGTGGTCGATTCCGACCTGCGCTCGATCGTTCCCGAGTGGATCGAGCTGCTTGCGGGGCCCATCCTCAAGGGTGGCTTCGACTATGTGACGCCGCTGTACAGCCGCTACAAGTACGACGGCACGATCACGAACACGGTCACCTACCCGCTGACCCGCGCGCTCTACGGCTTGCGCATCCGTCAGCCCATCGGCGGCGACTTCGGCGTCAGCGGCGACCTCGTCCGCCACTACCTATCACTGGACGACTGGACCCCGGAGGTGAGCAGGTTCGGCATCGACATCTGGATGACGACGAGCGCGATCGCGGGTGGCTTCGCGGTGTGCCAGACGCGGCTCGGCGCGAAAGTGCACGACCCCAAGGATCCCGGCGCGGACCTCGGCCCGATGTTCAGCCAGGTCGTCGCCACCATCCTGCGGCTCACGCAACGGCACG
>JADDQH010000096.1 GCA_016781485.1 Chloroflexota bacterium
ATCCTCGGAGGCCTGCGGCTCGGCGTCGACCACGGCGCGTACTGCGTCGGCTGCTGCTGGGGGCTGATGGCCGTCCTCGTCGCGGCGGGCGCGATGGGGCTCGCCTGGGTCGCGCTCATCGCCCTCATCGTCTTCGCGGAGAAGCTCGTCCCTGCGGGAACCGCGGCTGCGCGCGTCGTGGGCGGCCTGCTGCTCGTCCTCGCCGCTTCGGTCCTGCTGCGGCCGGAGATCGCCGCACGGCTCCCGATGTGACGCAGGGAAGCGGGAGCGTTACTGACAGACTTCATCAGCGAGAGTGGAGCACGAGGATGACGACAGCGGCCGGTACGGCGTGGCGCGTCAAGGGCAGGGTGAGCGTAGCCTGCAACTGCGACTACGGGTGCCCGTGCAACTTCAACGCGCGGCCCACGCAGGGTAACTGCGAGGGCGGCTGGATCTGGCACGTGGACGAGGGGTCGTATGGGGACGTGCGCCTCGACGGCCTGAACTTCGCGATCTTCGCCGACTGGCCGGGCGCGATCCACGAAGGCAACGGCGAGGCCGCCGTGTTCGTCGACGAGCGGGCCGACGAGCGCCAGCGGGAGGCGATCACCACCATGCTGGGTGGGACCGTGGGCGGCCCATGGGCGATCCTCCGAAGGACGTGGACGAACGTCCACGAGGCTCGCTATGTCCCGTTCGAGCTCGACCTACGGGACCGGCACACGAAGGCACGCGCGGGCGACCTAATGGAGCTCGAGATGGAGCCGATCCGCAACCCGGTCACCGGCGTCGAAGCGCATCCGTCAGTGCAGCTTCCCGAGGGCTTCATCTTCAAGGAGGGCCACTTCGCCTCGTCGAAGACGTACCGCGTGAACGACGGCGTGCGATACGACCATTCCGGCCACTACACGGCGTACGGGCCCTTCGAGTACTCCGGGCCGTAGCGAGGGGCCGCTGCCTATTCCGGCGTCCGAGTGACGTCCGTGTGCGTTCGGTACTCCTCGAGGCGATCGACGAGCTCGCGCGGCCGGCTCAGTGCGATGAGGTGGCCACCGTCGATCTCGTCCGCGGCGATGCCGAGCCGCTCGCGGGGGCTACCCGCCGCTGGAACTCCGCGGGGAAGAGCCGGTCGTGTCGCCCGATCAGGACCCTCGTGGGCACACCCGGCCAGCGCGAGAGCGGCCACGGCTCCGAGAACGGCCTGCTCGACTGGTAGGGCTCGCGACCGATCGCTTCGGCCGTGATCTCATCGGGAACGTCGTGGAAGAAGAGCACGGCCGGGTCGCGCGCGGCGTCGGGCGACAGGCCGAGGCCGGTCAGGTCGGTCTGCAGGACGAGCTCCGCATCGGTGTCGGGCAGCCGCAGGCCGGCCGCCGTCTGCGTGCGCCAGATGAGTTCGTGGCCGAGCCTGTCGCGATAGAAGGCGAGCCCCTCCTCGAGGCTCGGGACCGGTATCTCGAGCGCGTCGACCTTCCTGATGAGCGGCTTCGTCGATCGCCCTCCCATCGTCAGAGTCCCTCCACTCGCCCCGGAGCAGCGCTTGGCGCCCCGCATAGGATGGGCAACGGAGAACAGATGCGCGCTCACATCCCGGCGTCCGCTGTCGCGCTGGTCTGCCTTGGCGTGCTTTCGGCGTGCACGAACCCGTCCGGAGCACCACTCGCATCCCGAGAAGCTTCGCCGGCCGCATCGGCCTTTGCTGAAACGCCTGGTCTCGCCTTGCCGCCTGACGTCCTTGCGCTCGGCATCACGGCGCGTCCCGCGGACGCCACCGGTGCCATCACCCGGGACGAGGCCATACGGAGGGCAGAGGTGGCGGGACATGACTTCGCCGGCGCCAGCGTCGACGCCTAACTGGTGGCGATCACAGACCCGAGCTTCACTCGTGCCGATCCGCCGATCGTCGACCGACCAGTGTGGTTGGTCCGATACGGTGGACTATCGATAACGGATCCCGGCCCACCCGTGGAGGGTGGGACCCCCTTGCCTGGTCACGTCATTCGCCATGCTTACGTCTACATCGACGCGAGCACCGGGGAGTACCTGTACACGACCGACACGGAGTAAGTCCGGCGGCGCACGCGGTGAGACGTCTAGGTGCAACCGCGGTGCCGCTGCACCCTCCTCCCGGGGCACCGGACGGCTCATCCGCACTCCTAGCGTCGGCCAAAGGCTCGAGCGATCTCCTCATCGTATTGCCGGCGGTCGAAGGTGAAGCGTAGGTTCGAGTAGTCACGCGCGGGTCGGTGCGGCTGCTCGAAGTCCGACCACTCGACGGTTTCCTCGCCGAGACGGACCCGCGCGAAGATCGGCCAACAGCCTTCCTCGCGGCAACCTTCGCAGACGAGCAGGACGGTCTGCCCATCTCCGGGCCAGGAGTTCGGCGTCCCTGTTAGACGGTCCAGGGCGCCCTGAAGCCCGTCAAGCGAGATCGAGGCGTAGCCGCCGAACGGTTCGTAGCCGAGCTTCCGTTCATAGTCGGCAACCAGATCCTTGAGATCCCTGCCGTTCACCCGGAGCTCGACCGCCGTCCAGCGACCGAGCTCGCTCTGTTGATGCGCCGTCAACCGGATCTTGAGGCGGTCCATCCTTCGATCAGGATAGTGGGACCGGTCCCCCGCAACCCCGAGTGCTCTCGCGCTACCGTCGAGGCACGACTCAGTCACGGAACTCCCCCACGGACGTCCCTTACTGGCGGACCGACCAACGGCCCGAGCCCGGGTACGAGTCCGGCGGACGTCGGCGCCAGGAACCACACGCCGAGCGCGATCGCGGCCACCGCCGCCTGGCTCCGGACGACCGTCCCGGCAGCGAGCGTGGTCGGGGAGATCCGGCGCGACACGCGACGGTACTTTGTCCCGCGTGTTTAGCACTCACCTACGACCCGACGGGCGCTGCGTGGTGCGACCGCAGGAGCACTGGACGACCGACCGGGCTCTCGCCGCAGCCGCGTTCGCGAGGTCGCGTCAGGTCACGGCGATCACGATGGTGGACGAGCACGCACAGGACGAGGTTGGAGCCCTACTGGAAGCAGGGTTCGTGGCGTCGAGGCGCGAGAGCGTCGTGGAGTTCGCGCTCGACGACGCTCTCGAGGCACTGGGGGACGTTCGGATGCCCGCTGGAGTCGTCATCCGATCCGCCGCCGACGTGGACGTCGACCGGCTGAGGCTGCTCGATAACGAGCTGCGGGACGACGTGCCGGGCACGTCGGGCTGGCGCAGCAGCCCCGAGGAGTTCCACGCCAACACGTTCGACGACCCGGCATTCGATTCGAACACCTACCTCATCGCCGTCGACGCGGCCAGCGGAGACTACGTCGGCCTCGTCCGGGTTTGGATGAACCGACCGATCCCGCGAGCGGGGATGGTCGGCGTCGTGCGCCCGTATCGGAACCGCGGGATCGCGTCCGCTCTGCTTGCCCAGGCCCTCCGTGCCGCGCGGTCCACGGGCGCATCAACCGCAACAGCCGAGTTCGACGTGACGAATGGGGCGTCGCGGGCGCTGTTGCAGCGGCTGGGCGCCCGGGAGATCGGCGCGACGATCGAGTTCAGCTATCGCCCCTGACTCAGCAGAACGCGCGGTCGTCGGTCTTGAGCCTCAGGTTGCGTCGTTCGGGGGCCGCATCTGCTTCGGCGGGTCCCCGCCAGCCGTTCGCGCCTGTTGTCGCCCGTCGCGCCTGACGAGTACGGTGGCTCTCGATGATCATCGGGCGGAAGCGGCCGTCTCCGCCGCCGTTGCGGGAGTACCCCGACATGGGAAAGCGACGCTCGTCATCGCGGCCGTCGTGATCCTGCTCGCCGTCGTGGCGTTCGTCGCGCTGAGCCTGACGCTGCCGCGCGGGCACGTGACGCCCACCGCGAGTCCCGCGCCCGGCGAGACAGCGCTCAGCCAACCGAGCATGGACGTTGGGCGCCCCTGGCGCACTCGGGCAAGGAAAGCCGAACCGAGGAGTCGCTCGAGCTGTCGGGGATATGGTGACGGCGACCACGTGGATCGACGCGCTGACGACGGTGTCCAAGGAGGATCCGAGACGTGCCGCTGAGAGGTGAGTACGCGCCGGGGACGGCGAAGTCGGCACGCAGGCAGGCGGAGCTCTACGAGGCGTCGAACGGTGCTGAGGCGGGCCACATCGGCGGCCGTCCGATCGTCGTCCTGACGTCGGTCGGCGCGCGGACCGGCAAGCTCCGGAAGACGCCGTTGATGCGGGTCGAACGCGACGGCCGCTACGCGCTCGTCGACTCGCCCGACATGACGTCGAGGCGACCGCACTGGTATCACGACGTGATCGCGAATCCGAGCGTGGAGCTCCAAGACGGCGCGGTCAGGCGCGAGTACCGGGCGCGTGAGGTAAGCGGCGCCGAGCGCGATGCATGGTGGCAGCTGGCCGTCGAAAGCTTTCCCGCCTTCGCGCGATACCAGACGAGGAAGCCCGATCCGATCCCGATCGCCGTCCTCGAGCCGTACGACAACGACTGACGGCCGGGCGCGACGGTCGCTGCGTCCCCAGGGTGCGCGTCCCCTTCGCGGGACGCCGCGTACGCTACCGGCATGGCGCCCGGGACCGTACCTGGCACGGCGGCCGAGCGACTCGTCCGCTACCTCCTCGATGGCCGCGAGGACGGCGCGCTCGCCGATGAGCTGCACCGTTGGCTGGCCGACTCGTCACGCTTCCGGACCTTCAGCGAGATCCATCGCGACAAGATCCGCAAGAAGCTGCGCACGACGTCGGACGCCGAGACACTCGGGGATGTACGGGCGGAGCTTCGAGCGGCGCACCTCCTGCTCGCCGATCGCCGGATCGAGCTCGATTTCGAGGCCTACGGATCCACGAAGGGTGGTCCCGACCTCACCGTTCGCTTCCGGGGCGAGCGGCCGTTCAACCTCGAGGTGACCAGGTTGCGCCGGCCGCCGGCCGAGACGCCCGACGGCGGCCCGCTGCTGTCGAAGCTGCGTCAGCTGCCCCCGAGCATGCCGAATGCGCTGATCATCCGGATCGAGGGCACGAGCGCGGCGGCGCTGGACATCGAGACGGCGGTGCTCGCCCTCCGGAGGAGGGCGGATGCCAAGGACGAGGCGTTCTTCACGCGACGGGGTTCGACGGAACACGCGATTTCTATGCCCGCTTCCTGCGGCTCAGCGCCGTCTTCGTGTGGTGCGAAGGCGCCGTCGGCGACGGCCGCGCCACGCTGTGGATGAACCGATCGGCGCGGATCGCGCTGCCCGACCGCGCCGCGAGAGCATGCCAGGCCTGTCTCCGCGCCGACGCATGAACCGGGCTCACGACGGACGGACAGCGCTCTCAGGCCAGACCGTCGCTACCGTCGCCGCCATCCGCTGCATCGAACGCGCGAGCCGGAACGAGACGGGAGTGATCAGGACCGATGCCTACTGAGGCGGCGGACGCGTTCCTCGAACGCTTCTCGCGATGGGCGGCGCATCGATCGGACCTTCGCGGTGTGCTCCTCGTCGGGTCGCAGGCGCGCGCGGACGGCGGTGCGGATCGGTGGTCGGACGTCGACCTGGTCCTCCTCGCAGACGACCCGGGGGCGCTCCTGGACTCGGCCCACTGGCTCCGCGAGATCGGACACCCAACCGCGACCTTCGTCGAGCCGACGCTCCTCGGCCAGCGCGAGCGACGCGTCCTCTTCCGTGACGGCCTCGACGTCGACTTCACCGTCCTGGAGACAGACGTCGGGGAGCGATTCTTCGCCGAGCAGGCGGGGCCGGTCGGGACCGTGCTTCGACGCGGCGTGCGCGTTCTCGTGGACCGGGACGGCGGCCTGAGCGAGCGTGTCCGCTCGATCGCGTCGACGGACCTGCCCGGACCGCCACCCCCCGCTCAGGCCGCCCTCGACCAGGTCGTCAACGACTTCTGGTACCACGTGCTGTGGACGGCACGACGCCGCGGCGATCCCTCGCGTCCTCACGGCGACCGGCGACCTCTTCCGCGATGTCGCACGCGAGGTCGCCCGCCGCTACGGCCTCGTGTACCCCGACGATGTCGACCGCCGAGTCGTCGAGCTCGTCGAGCGAACGCTTGCAGCGGAGTGAGCGCGAGAGTGAGAGCGCGACCCCGTCGGAACGCTTCTCTCGGCCGCCGAACGCTCCTCCGGAGCGCGACGCACGAACGAGCAGAGGGGTCCGCGCTTGGCCCGACACGAACCGACTATGCCTCTCTGTCCTCTCTTGTCAGCGCGCTGCGCCCACTGGTCCGCGCACGCATTCGGTAGCTCAGTTCTCCCGTGATCGCGGCTCCTTCCGAACCTCGGTGGAGTCGGAGGCGTCGTGGAGCAAGGAGGCTGTTAGGCAGCGGGACGCGGCAGGCACTGAGAGCAGGGCCACACGAGTGACGCTCGGCGGTCCTCCCGGCCGCCGGCGAATGATCCTGCCGCCGTGAACGTAACGCCCTCCCTCGTGCAGGCGCACAAGCAAGAGCCGGAGCCTGATGGCCCCGGCTCTTGTAGTCGACCCAGAGTGTGCTGTGTCCGCGGCCGTTAGCGTGGTTCAGACACAGCCGGCGAGTTCGATGCGCCTGGTCAGCTCGGCGATCTGCTGATCCAGCAGCGCCAGCTGTTCGTTCGCCGCCAGGATCTGCTGCTGGGTCTGCTGGATCGCCGCCTCGACCCTCGCGAGCTCGGCGTTCGCCTCCTCGAGCCCCGTGGCGAGCTGCGCGATTGCCTGCTCGAGTGCCTGCTTTTCCTGCTGCAGATTCGTCAGCTGCTGCTCGAGCTGCTCCATCTGCTGCACGAGGGCCTGCCGTTCTTCCCGCAGCGGTGCAAGCTCTTCCTCGATCTGCGCGATCTGCTGCTCGATCTGCGCGATCTGCTGCTCAAGCTGCGTGATCTCCTGCTCGAGCTGCTGGATCTGTTGCTGGATCCGCGCCAGCTCGTCGTTCGCCTCCTGGAGCTGCTGCTCGACTCGCTGGATCTCGGCCCTAATCCGCGTTAGCTCGTCGTTCGCCGCCTGGAGCTGCTGCTCAAGCGGCGCGATCTGCTGCTCAAGCTGCGCCAGCTGGGCCTTCAGCGCGTTGATCTCCTCCTGGAGCTTCCTTATTTGCCCGACCCTCTCACCAGGGAGGGCTTGCACGCGTGCAAGCTCTTGCTCGAGCTGCGCGATCTGCTGCTGGAGCGCCTGCCTCTGGGTCTTCAGTGGTGCAAGCTGTTGCTCGAGCTGCTGGATCTGCTGCTCGAGCGCCTGCTTTTCGTCCTGCAGCGCTGCAAGCTCTCCCTCGAGCCGCTGGATCTCCTGCTCGGCTGCCTGCTCTTCATCCCGCAGCTCTGCAAGCTCCTGCGTCTTCTGCTCGATCTGCTGCTCAAGCTGCTGGATCTGCTGTCTCTTCTGCTCGATCTGCTGCTCAAGCTGCTGGATCTGCTGATTGAGCTGCGCCAACCGTTCGTTCGCCGCCTGGAGTTCCTGCTGAACTCGCTGGATCTCCGCCTCGACCCGCGCCAGCTCTGCCTCCGCCTCCTGGAGCTCCTGCTCAAGCTGAGCGATCTGCTGCTGGAGCGCCTGCTTTTCGTTCTGCAGAGCCGCGAGCGTCTGCTCGAGCTGCTGGATGTGCTGCACGAGCGCCTGCCGTTCGTTCTGCAGCGCTGTCCGCTCTGCCTCGAGCTGCGCGATCAGCTCCGCATTCTTCCTCGCCGCCGCTTCCAGCAGGTTCCTCTCGACGGTCTGACGTTCCAGTAGCTGGTTAAGCACGCCATGACAGATCGAGTGGGGTGTCGAGCCTCCTGCCACGGCTGCTGGCGCGGCCAACCCCGAGATGCTCAGGGCCAGCGCCGAGACGAACAGGAACTTGAGCCTGACCTTCTTCCCGGCTAGCATCTCCGTCCCTCCGTTGTGCCGAAACCGCGTGGTGCTGGGGCAACCACGGTCCATGCCAGCCGGCCACCGTATGTATGCGTGTAGTACTAACGTACTAGTACTCGAGGGGTGCGTGTTGCAGCCACGTAACACCGCGAGGGATACGTAGCGCATGGCACGGTGTGCGAGACGGCGTCAGCCGACGGCGCACGCGTGCGCTTGTGCCGCCCAAGTCGAAACGCGCTATCCCTTCGAGCCCAAGTCGAACGCGTACCTCGAGCTAGGACCGTTCTCGGGGCATCCCGCTCTCTGACGGCCGCTTCGCATGCGGCCGCGTCCTGGACGTGCGGAGGCGGCCCGACCGATTCCTGGACGCGGACAGCCGAACGTCCCTTGCGGGCCCCTCGACTGGGAGGGCGACGAACCGCCGAGCGTCGGCTCCATCGCGCGCGCCTCGCTGCTCGACCAGGGTTCGCGCACGTGCTCACCATCCGCAAGACAGGTCGCTTCGTGCTCGGGGTCCGCCCACTCGCGCTCGACGGACTCGTGCGACCTGATCCCGGGGATCGGTCGTGAGACCAGGTCGGCTGCTGTACCAAGGACGGGAAGCTGCCGATCCTCTTCGAAGTCGATCGAGACGATCCAGACGGCGAAGAGGAGTCACTCGTCAAGGAGGAGGTCGAGGGGTTCCTGGAGTCCCTGAAGGACGCGCCGCGGAACGCGAACCGCAGGAAGGTCGAGGACCACCTCCGTGCCACCAGATTCATCGTGGCTGCGGAACTGGCGACGAGTGACATCGACGACGACGGTTACGACGCGCTCGGGAACCTCCTTGCCTACTTCGTCGAGAACAACGGCGGCATGATCCAGGCCGATGGCGAGGGCTTCTATGAAGGCGACAGGCTCATCGTCGAGCTCGAATAGTCGAGCGGTCGTCCGTCTGGGCACTCCTGCCTGCGCCGTCGCCCGCATCTGCTAACTTGCCCGCCTGACCCTGTCGCCGCGAGGAGGCTTAAGGTGCCAAGCATCCATAAGGAGATCTCGATCAACGCACCCGCGGACGCAGTCTTCGGCCTCATCGATGACCCCGAGGCCTTTCCGCGATTTTCGCCCAACGTCACTGAGGTGAGTGAGATCCAGCGCAGCGATGGACGGATCGGAGACACGTTCCGGGCGACCTACACCATCCTTGGGCTAAGGCTGCCAGTCACCTTCACCTACACCGAGTACGAGCGCCCGAACCGTCTGGCCGCGCGCTTCGAGGGGCGATTCAGGGGGACGATGGTGACGACGCTATCGCCAAGTGGAGGCGGGACGCAGGTGGCGCTCGATCTCGACTATGACGTCCCAGGCGGCGTCTTCGGCTAGGCGATGAACAGGGTGCTCGTCGAGCGGATGCAGGAGAAGCAAGCGGAGCATCTCCTGGAGAACATGAAACTCTTGGTAGAGAGCCAACAGAGCGCCTAGCAGAGTCCGCGTGCCCGATCTTCGATGCTCGGGGGCGGTCGTTGATTATCGGTCGGGGACCTCCTCACGTCCCGCGACCCGGTTACGGAGTGGTCGGCACCGCCGGGCAACCGCGGACTGGGGAAGGAGGAGGTTCTTGACGTCGTCATCGCCATCGGCGTGATGCTCGTAGCCGCCGGCCCGCTCGCCGCG
>JADDQH010000097.1 GCA_016781485.1 Chloroflexota bacterium
GACGTCGTCGTCCTGGGTCCGACGGCCGGCCCTCGGTCCGTCGACACTGCACCCCTGTCCATCCTGTCTTCTCCTTTGCTACAGGGGGCTGCTGAGGGGGTACCTCAGCAGCCCCGGTGCGACTCTTCGACGGACGTCGTTCAGCTGCGGCGAAGACCGCCTTCGCCCTGCTCTTCGACGTGCAGCTGCTCCTTGCGGACCGTGTCGGTGACGCGCTCGACGTCCTGGTGCTGGACCTTCTGCACCTCGAGCTCCTCGACGACACGCGCCTCCTTGGTCGTCTCGACCTGTTCCTCGCGGACAGGGATCCGGACCGTCTCGCCCTCCCCGAGCACGTCGGCCGCGTCCGTCACCGGCCGGTCCACCGTCCTCGAGCGGATCTGGACCTCCTCACGCATCACGGGGACCTCGAGCGTCTGCTGCTCCTCGATGATTTCCTTCCCGATCACCACCTCGCCCGTCTCAGCCGCGGTCTTCTGTGCCTGAAGCTCCTCCTCCACGCGCTGGACCCGGGTCGAGTCCGTGTCGGTCACCGTCCCGGCCGACGCGTCACGCGACTCGTAGGAGTCGTATCCGCCTCCGACCGTCTGGGTCGCCATCGCCTCGTCGCTCTCGGCGTACTGCTCCGACGTGCCACCGGAGCTCGGGAGCCCCTCGGCCTCGGAGGTCCACGTGCCGCTCGGCGGCTGGTCCCAGCCCATGGAGTCGATCTGGTCCTTGGGGACGTTCAGCTGGACCCGGCTCTCCTCGACGTTCGCCACCGCCGAGGTCGGGATGTAGAGGTCCTTGACGAAGATGAGGCCCTTCGTCACGAGCAGATAGTCCGGGCCGATCTCGGCGACGTCACCGATCTTGTCGCCGTCGCTCCCGTAGACGTCCCAGCCGGGCTGGATCTGAGTAGTGCTGGCCATGCTCATGTCGTTCCTCCTTGGCGTTGGTATGCGGTCGCCTTGTCTCGTCGCTTGGCGGGCCGCGTCCCTGACGCCGCCGAGGGCAGCCGATGCGTGGACGATACGAGCAGAGGCGGCTCGCGGGAGCGTTGCCATCCCTTCGGCCCCTTGCAACGCCCTTTCAGCCGAAACGTCTCCGGCAGACCCGGCTCGACCGCGTCACCCGCTCTGACCGCCCCTCCCCACGCGTCGAGCGGTCGCTATCGATCGAAAGCGGCCGAGCGAAACACCATCCGGCCGTCGAGGAACGTCGCGAGTGGTCGTGCCGTGGCGAGCGCGCGGGCGTCGGTGACCGCGCCACGGAGCTGGTCGGCCTCGAGCACGAGGAAGTCAGCCCGACACCCGGCCACGAGCCGGCCGGCCTCGTCCTCCTCCCCGGCCGCGATCGCGGGGCCGAGGCACGCGGCCCGCAGCGCTTGCGGGAGCTCGAGCGCCTCCTGTGCCTCGAACGGCTCCGTTTCGTCGCCCCACGCGGCATCGTGACGGGACACCGCCATCGCGAGACCAGGCCACGGGTCGGGCGACTCGACGGGCGCATCGGTGCCGAAGGCGACGACGGCTCCCGCCGCCATGAGGGAGGCGAACGGGTAGCTGTTGGCCGTGCGCTTACCCCAGGCCCGCCGTGCCTGCACCGCCTCGCCTCGCAGATGCGCGGGCTGGACGGAAGCGGCGATCCTCGCCCGTGCGAACCGAAGCCGGTCCGCGGGATCGAGGAGCTGGATGTGCTCGACGCGCGGCATCACACGGAGAGCCGCGGCTCGGCTAGCCTCGAGCGCGTCGAGCGCGACACGCACCGCCCGGTCGCCGATCGCATGGATCTGCGTCCCGATGCCGGCATCCGCCGCGCGGCGCGTCAGCCGCGCCAGCTCCTCGGAAGGAACGATGAGCATCCCTGCCGGGCCGCCCGCCGGCACCTGCTCGCCGGGATGCACCTCGTAGGGCTCCAGCAGCGCGGCCGTGCGCGAGCCGAGCGTCCCGTCCGCGAACAGCTTCAGCCACCCGAACCGGAAACGGGTCGCACCACCCGTGCCAGCGGCGCCGAGTCGCTGCACGGGCGCGACGTGCTCTCCGCTGCGAAGTCCCTGCTCGATCGCGGCATCGAGCTGCTCGGCCCGAACGGACGCATGCACCCGCAGCGGGAGCCTTCCCTCGGTCGCCAGTCGTCGGTAGAGCTCCAGTCCGCGGCCCACCCCGTGCGTCGTGACCAGATCGCCGGGGTCGTGGCAGCCGACCACGCCCAGGGATGCGAGCTTCGCCGCGTACGCCACGACCGAGCGCTCGACTTCCCCC
This sequence comes from Chloroflexota bacterium, assembly GCA_016781485.1. Classification (GTDB taxonomy): domain Bacteria; phylum Chloroflexota; class Limnocylindria; order Limnocylindrales; family CSP1-4; genus YB3-1. The sequence continues at coordinate 2,241 of JADDQH010000097.1, forward strand.
TCGTCCATCTCCGGGATCGCGCGATCGACGAGCACGGACGCCCTCTCGTACAGGATCCCGGTCAGCTCCCCCGAGTCGTCGCGGCCGACGATGCCGCCAGGGGGGTCGGGGGTGTCATGCCCGATGCGGGCGAGACGAGCGGCGGTCGAGCTGATCCAGCGGGTGTGGTGATCGTGCGACCAGAGCGCGAGGGGTCGGTCGGGTGCCGCGTCGTCCAGGGCCGTCGCGGTCGGCCACGTCCCCCAGCGGTCAGGCGACCAGCCTCGACCGAGGATCCATCCCGTCCGCTCGCCTGTCGCGGCCCGCTCCGCGTGCGCAGCGGCAATGAGTGCGAGTGCGTCAGCGAGCGTCAGGGCAGGCTCGAGATCGAGCTCCTGAGACGCGATCGCGGCGGCGCGGAGATGCAGGTGCGCGTCGATGATGGCCGGCAGGACGACATGCTCGTCGCCAAGTCTCAGCCGGTCCGCGCGCGCCGTCACCAGCGGCTCCATGTCCGCGGCTCGACCCGCCGCCACGACCCGACCATCCCTGACGGCGATCGCCTCTGTCCACGCGAAGCCGTCGTGCCCCGCAAGCGTGGCCACTCGACCCTGGATGATCACTTCCGCTGCCGCCACCGGCTCCGTCCGCCGCGGCGTCAGCGCGCGAGTAACTCGCGCGCGGGCTCGATACCGTCCTCGAGTCGGCCGCGGCCGTTCGAGCTGTCCGCGTGCCTGCCGAGCGTTAGAGGGCGGGCAGGGGCTCCGCGCCCCGGTTCCTCCGCACCCATAACCGCGTGTTCCTCGGGAATGGCCGGGAGTCCCTCCACCGGTGGTGCCGGTCTCGGATCTCCCGGCGTCCCGATGTGTGTCGTTTTGGCGAACCGTATCGGCCCACGTGAGAACGCGACGCGGCCCCAACCGACCGGGAAGGCCAGGAGCCAATGGGCGGAGAAGAGGGTCACGGCGAACCCGCGGATGAGGCGCCGGGGCCACCCGTCCACGCGCCCGTGCGCGTCGGGGCTCCAACGGAGCGCATCGGCCGAGAGGACGGACCCGGCCGCCAGGTAGACCCCGAGAAGGCTGAGCGCGGCGCGCCAGCGGCGGAACACGAACCCCCCGAGTACGGCGCCCAGGAGGCTGATCGGGGCCACCGTCTGCGACGTGTAGGTCAGGTAATCGAGCTTCGCCTTCCAACCCAACTTCGGGCTTCGGAGCAACGGCCACGTGAGCGCGAGCTGGCGACGCACGATGCCCTCCGCCCAGCGGCAGCGCTGCCGCCAAAGGACCCGGGCGGACAGGACCGGTTCGCTCCAGGCGACGGTGTCGAGCGCCCACGCGACCCTGATCCCGTGCGTGGCCGCAAGCCTGCTCGCGACGTCGAGGTCCTCGCACACCGTCTCCGCGCGCCAGCCGCCGACTTCCGCGAGGCGGTCGCGCCGCATGATCATCCCGTTGCCGCGGAACTCGCTGCAACCGTTCGCAGCCCATCGCCCTGCCTGGATCTCGGCATCGGTCGTCTGCTCGTCGTCCTGGGCTCGGGCGAGGAGGCCGGCGAAGCCCCGCATCCCACCGACGGGCATCCGCTGCCTGGTGGAAAGGGCTTCCACGCCACGAACGAAATAGGAAGCCGCCCGACGCAGGTAATCGGGCGCGATCCTCGCCTCCGCGTCGAGGATGCAGACGATCTCGCCGCGGCAGGTGCCCGGCTGAGCCATGGTCAGCGCCGCACCCTTGCCGTCGGCGAGGTTCGCAGCGCGGATCGCGTCGACGCCGGCGGACTCGGGCGGCCCGCGGCGGAGGACCCTCGTGACGGGGCCGATCCCTCCAGCGACGGCCGTCGCGCGGGCGACCGCGCCCGTCCCGTCGGTCGATCGATCGTCGACGACGATCAGCTCGAACCGCGGGCGTCCGTCGCGATCACGGTGATCCTGGCCGGCGATGTCTCGGATGATGTTGGGCAGCACTGCGACCTCGTCGCGCGCGGCGATCACGACGCTCACCGTCGGCAGGGACTCGCCGGCAGGCAATCCACCAGGAGCGAGACCACCGAGGGGCGCTCGACGGCTCGCGCGGGCGAGAGGGAGCACGTACGTGATGAAGGTGGCTCCGCCCAGCGCGAGCGCGGCCCGTGCGGAGAGTGAGCGTGCTGCGCCGACTCCCGCGAGCAGCGCCGCAGGAAGCGAGAACGCGGACACGAGGCGCCACGAGAGGGGCGTGGATCCTCGGTCGCCCTTCACCTGCCACCACCGTCGACGGGTCGCGACACGACGGGTCCGTCACCCCCACGGCCTGCTCCCCGAGCCCCTGGCTCCGCGGGTTGCTCGGGTCGCTCCGGATCCATCCAGGCACTCGGTAGTCTCTCGGACGATCCGGCGGCGATCGGAGCCGTGGTGACGGACACGGGATCGACGATGGTACGTCCAGCTCCGGGCTCCGCCATCCCGGCCGTCAGCGCTCCCGCGCGCAGGATCGACCCCACGGCCGCGACGGCGACGGCGGCCGCGCACAGGAGGATGACGAGGGGCGTCCCGATGAGGTCCGCCACTGGCCCGACCACGATGATCGGCAGGAAGCTTGCGATGCTGACGAGCATGTTCAACACGCCGAAGACGCGGCCTCGGACATCCCCCGGCAGCTCCTCCTGGAGCTGCGTCTGCGAGGCGACCGCCACCATGCCGTACGTGATCCCGATCGCAAGCGCGAGCAGGACAACGACCGACAGGAGCGAAAGGAGCGCGCCGAGCTCGAGACCCGTGGCGTCCGCGCCCCGCTGGAGGAAATAGGTGATCCGAGGCGCCAGGGCGAGGATCGCCAGCAGCACGGCCATCGCGAGCAGAGCGACCTCGATGACGCGCCGGCGGGGGAAGTACTTCCCGTAGACGGTGAGCAGGAGGATCCCGATCACGAGGCCCGCTCCCAGCGGGAGCACGACCACGACGAAATCGGTCTCCCGGAGCCCGAGGACGCGGGTCGCGAAATCGGGCCCGAGGACGCCGAGGACCCCGATCAGCGAAGCCGTGATGCCGAGGTACGTCAGAGCCCAGAAGATGTTGGGCACCCTCGTGTACGCCAGCCCCTCACGGAGCTGCCGGAACATCGTGCCGACGGCGGCCTCCATCTGCCCGATCGCCTGCGCGGGGTCGAAGCCCTCCTTGCTCGGTTTGGACGGGGGCAGGACCCAGCACAGGGCACCGGCGCCGAGGTAGAGCAGCGCGACGAGGACGAGCAGCGCGGTGACGCCTGCGAGGTTCACGAGGAGCGGTCCCAGCAGCGCGAACCCGAGTGCGAACGACGCCTGGAGGGTGAAGGTGAAGATCCCATTCGCGGCAAGCAGGTGGCGCCGGTCTACGAGCAGGGGGATCATGGCCGCTTCGGCCGGGGCGAAGAACGTGGTGGCGGTCGAGACCAGTACGGTCAACAGGTAGATCAGCGCCAGTTGGCTGTCGAAGACCGCCATGAGCAGGAAGACAGCACCGCGGAGCACGTTCGTAGCGACGAGCATCAGGCGCCGGTCGAGCCGGTCGACGTAGACGCCGGCGACCGCACTGAAGATCACCGCAGGCACAAGGAACGAGAGGATCAGAAGGCTGACCGAGGTGCTGGATCGCGTCAGGCGGAAGATCTGGACGGTCAGTCCGTAGAGCACCATGTTTCCGCCGACCTGCGTGGCGACCTGGGCAAGCCACAGCGCAAGGAATCGACGGTTCCCGAGGACGGCGAGCGTGGCGCTCCCGTCGGCGTCCGTGGTCGCCGTCGCCGTGCGCATTCCCGAGCTGGGTGCCGTCGTCCCGGCGCCGGGGGGGAGCACGGAAGACGCCGGCCGAGTGACCCCGCCCGCGCGGCGGATCGGGCGGGACAGCACGTGACGGACGCGACGATGATGCCTGCCGAGGGTCAACCGTTCGTCCCCTGTTCGTCGGTCCCGGGGCCTCCGTCGGCGCGCTCGACGAAGCGCGTCAGCTGGCGCTCCAGGTCACGCCTCTCGAGCAGCACCCGGCGGGTGCAGCGGCCACAGACGATCCCGATGTCAGCTCCGAGCCGGACGACCTCCCACTCCCGGCTACCACACGGATGCTGCTTGCGAAGCTCGACCCGGTCACCGATCCGGAATTCGAGGACCGGTCGGACCGGCACCGGCTCCGACCTCAGTGCTCTGTGACGCCGGTGAAGGTGAAAGAGGAGATACGGAGAGCGGGGACGACGACCGCGCCGAAGTAACCGCGAAGGATGCCGCGCTCGCGGCCGATCGCCTCCACCCCCGCCAGCGCTCCGAGGTAGCTCTGGGTGAACCGCAGGTTCTTGACCGGTCGCGCGATCCGCCCTCCCTCGACAAGGAAGACGCCGTCGCGGGTCATGCCCGTAACGACCACGAGCTTGGGATGCACGGGATTGGTGTAATGGAACCGGGTCACGAGCAGGCCTCGGTCCAGGCCACCGATCAGCTCCTCGCGGGACGCGTTCCCGGGCGCCATGAACTGGTTCAGCGGGAACGGCCCCCACGGATTGGGAGCCGGCAGCGCGTGCCCTGTCGAGCGTTTGCCCTCCTTCGACGCCGTCTGGCTGTCATGGACGACCTCGTGGCAGATCCCCCGCTCGACGAGGTCCACGCGCTGCTTGCCGACGCCCTCGTAGTCGAAGGAGCTCGGCATCCCCTCCGGATCGGTCCCGTCATCCCAGATGGAGACCAGCTCCGAGGCGATGCCGCGGCCGGGCTCGAAGAACGATCTCTGCTCCTGCACGGCGAGGGCCGAGAATCCCGTGTAGGCGAGCATGTCGAGGATGTCGGCGACGGCGTACTCCTCGAGCACGACCGGGTAGTCGCCCGGCTCGAGCGCTACTGCGCCCCGCGAAGCACGCGCCTTTTCCGCGGCCTCCTGCCCGACCGCGACGGGGTCGAGCCGTGTGTGGTCGACCGCCCCGCGCTCGGCATACCCCGCCTCGCCATCCGGACCCATCGCGACCGTGATCAGCTGACTCGATGTCCGCTCCTCCTCGCAGCGGATCCCGAGTGAGTTCGCGACCGCGATCGTCTCCGTGGTCGTCGTGTACGAGCCGTACGCCTCGACGCCTGCTGAGTCGGCCTGCGCGATCACCGCCCTCGCGGCGTCGGCACGCTCTTCCGGGGTCGCTTCCGCTGTGGCTGTGGAGTACGCGCCCTCGACGAGCGGGACCGGCCCAGGCCCGGGGAGCGAGGTGAACTCGGGCTGTTCCGGTTGGAGCCGGGCGATCCGTGCCGCGGTCTCTGCGAGACGGGTGAGCGAGTCCCGGTCCAACCGGTTCGTCGATGCGACGCCGATGCGCTTCCCGATCACGAAGCGGAGGCTGACCTGCGTGTCGTGCTCCGCGACGTTCTGGTGGACCTCGCTGTTGGCGAACCTCGTCAGCTGCGAGTCGCTCCCCTGGATGAGCACCTCCGCCTGGGTCGCACCCTCCCACTCGGCGAGCCCGAGGACCTGCTCGCCGAGGTCAAGCGAGGTGTGCTTTACGTGCTCGATCACCATCGAGCGACTCCGTCCGCTGATCGACGGCCCGCGCCCACTCCGCCCGTCACCACTTGCCGACCCCTACCTGCACGTCGCGGAAGCGCGCGCCGCTCACGGCGTGCCCGACGTGCGCCACCTGCCCCGGTTCCCCCTTGCCGCAGTTCGGCGTACCGAGCATCCGGTAACTGCGCTCGTCACCGATCGCGTCGCACGAGCGCCAGAACTCGTACGTGATCCCCGTGTACGTCGGGTTCTTGTACAGCGTCCCGAGCTTGCCCCCCTTGATCTCGTAGGCAACCTCTGTGGCGAACTGGAAGTTCAACCGTCGGTCGTCGATGCTCCAGCTGCGATTCTGCTCGAGGTAGAGGCCGTCGTCGGTGTCGGCGATGATCTCCTCCAGGCTCATCCCCTGCTGCGGTAGCAGGTTGATGTTCGTCATCCGGATGAGCGGGATACGGTTCCATCCGTCGGCGCGCATCGCCCCGCCGCTCTGGCGTCCGATGCGCGGCGCGGTCTCGCGGCTCGACAGGTACCCGACGAACCGCCCTTCCTGGACAAGAGGGACCGACTGGGCCGCGACCCCCTCGTCGTCCCAGCCGAATGTACCCAGCCCGCCCTCGGCTGTGGCGTCGGCGACGATGTTCACGAGCTCCGAGCCGTACTGGAATCCCGACTCGAGCTTGTCGGTCGTCAAAAAGCTCGTGCCGGCGTATGACGCCTCGGTCCCGAACACCCGGTCGAGCTCGGTCGGATGACCGCAGCTCTCGTGGATCTGGAGGTACAGCTGGGAGGGCGCGAGGACGATCGTGCGCCGTCCGGATGGGCATTGCGGTGCGCTGAGGAGTGCCACGCACTCGTTCGCGAGCTCCTCGCCGTGGCCGACCAGGTCGAGGCCGCGGATGTACTCGTAGCCTGCGGCCTGGTAGCCGCCGCCGGCGTCCGGGTAGGTCCGTCGCTGAAGCTCGTCGCCCTGCGCCGCGTTGACCTCGAGGCCCGCACCGACGTGCGTGATCTCCTGCTCGGTCTCGCTGCCGTCGGTCGCCGCGAACGTCTTCGACTCGCGCTGCGCCCGGTAGAGGGCCTCGCTGACGGCGATCCCCGGGACGCGTGACATCGCCGCGTCGGCCTCGAGCAGGTGACCGATCTTTTCCTCGACCGGGACGGCGAAGGCGTCTTCGCCGACGGGTGTCCGGTAGCTCCCGTGCGCAGGCGGTCGCGCGTCGAGCGCGACGCGGTGGCGGAGGGCCGTGGCAGAGGCACGTGCGATCCGGACGGCGTGGCCGGCGATCCTGTCCGCTTCCTCGCCGTTCAGACGGCTGGAGCTCGCGAAGCCCCACGCGCCGTCGACGAGGACGCGGACGCCGAAGCCTTCGTTCTCGCCGATCGAGACCCCCTCGACCCGGCCGGACTTGACGTTGATCGATTCCTCGGCCCGCCTTACGACGCGCACGTCCGCGTACGTCGCGCCCTGCTGCGTGGCGGTGTCGAGGGCGCGCTGCGTCAGCTCCCTCATGGCCGCGACAGGGTACCAGCTTCGGTTGCCGCGATCGGTCGGGAGATCCCTGCTGCCGACGCAATCGGCAGGGCCACGAGATCGAGTTCGGGGGCCCGTCCCGTCTCAGTGGCCCTCGGCCGCGGGTGGCGACGCCAC
>JADDQH010000098.1 GCA_016781485.1 Chloroflexota bacterium
TGCCGCTGCTGTCCCGGGCGCAACGCCGCGCCCGACAGCCGTGACGACATCCCGCCCGTCCGGGCCCGCTTCGGCGCGTCGCACGCCTACCCCGACGCCGACCGCCTCCGCACGCCCCACCCCGCGCGTCCACGTCGTCAAGCGCGGCGAGTGGCTCGACCTCATCGCCCGTCGCTACGGCGTCTCGATCGAGGCACTGGTCGAGGCGAACGGGATCACCGACGCGAACCGGATCGAGGTCGGTCAGAGGCTGATCATCCCCGAGCAGTGACCGGGAGCCCCGGAGGCAAAAAGAAAGGACGCCCAACCCCCCAACGGATGGGCGTCCTCGCGATCTTCAGCCACCGACGCGCGTCGTCCGCGCGTCGGTCCGGGTCGTTCCGGGTCGTTCCGCTAGACGGCGCCTCGACTTCGCCGGTTCCCCATGAAGAAGCCGACGATGAGGGTCACGATCACCGCGCCGATGACCGCCGCGATGATCGACATCAGATTGATGTTGTCGCCGCCCGCCCGAGGATTCCCGATTCCGAGCGCCTGGAAGATGAACCCGCCGACGAATGCGCCGACGATGCCCAGCACGATGTGGCCGATGACGCCGAGTCCCTCGTCCCCCTTCACGAGGAATCCGGCGATGTACCCGGCGATCGCGCCGAGCACAAGCCACGCGAGGATGTTCATGATCATGCCTTCTGCCTCCAGTCGCGGGAGATCGCACCTACCGCGCCCTCGCTCGTGACCGCGACTACCCCACAGTGTGCGCCACCGCCCGCCGCCCTGCTCCCCCGGTACGCATCTCGTTCGTTACAGATATCTCACACGCCCTGCCGGTTTCCTGGTGACTTAGGCACCGGAGGGGGGAACGCACGGTCAGGGCGACCGTGTCGCGCGTGGGGACGGGGAGCGCGACGCTGGAGCGGGTGACCGGGTCGGCGCGGGTGAAACGGGATCGGCGCCTTCGAAGTTCGTGATGACCAGCACGTACTCGAGCTTGTCCAGCGGCGCGGCAGGAGCGATGAAGGCCGTCTGCACGACCTCCGTCGGGTCGCGGTCGACACCGATCACGCGGCCGATGAGGAGCCCCTTCGGGAACGGCGAGCGCACCGAAGCGCCGAGATCGAGCCCGGCAGTTACGACGATGTCCTCCAGCACGACGCGGTCGGTCGAAGGGATCTTCGTCATCTCGAGCGTCTGCGCAAGCCTTCCGCGCACCTCGCCGCTCGTACGGCTCGTGCCGATCAAGCCGATGACGATCGAACGCGTGTCATTGATGAGCATCACGCGGCTGAAGTTCGGACCGACCTCGACCACCTGCCCGACCAGCGCCGCGCCGCCTGCCACCACGATGTCCCGCTCCTCGATCCCGCGGTCCGACCCCTGGTTGATCGTGATGACGCGCTCGTTCTGCGAGATCCCGCGGCTGATGACCTCCGCCGCCACGGTGTCATATCCCACCGATGACCCGACCTGCAGCAGTCGGGCCAACTGCTCGTTCTGGACCCGGATCTCCTCGAGCCGCCGGTTTTCGACCTCCAGCTCCTGGTTGCGCTCCTCGAGCGTCCGATTGCGCTGTCGAAGCTGGTCGATCTGGGCCAGCGTGTCGAACACCGACAGCCCGGTCCGGGTGACGCCGGACAGCCACTCCTGGATGGGCGAGAGCGCGAACCCGGATGCGCGGCGCAGCTCGACCACGGGTGGCGTGTTACTGAATGCGAGGAGGAGGAGGCTGATCGCGAGCAGGACCGCGTAGGCGATGCCGCGTCGGCGGCTGGCATGGGTAGCGAACATCAGGACGACTCGCTCGTTCAGCTGGTCCCGGGCGGGGGTGAGGCACTGCCCGGATGAAGAAGGCTAGCGCGGCGGCCTTGCGTACGTCTCCGCGACGAGCGTCCGCTCCATCGCGTCGAGCTCTTCGAGCACCTTGCCTGTCCCACGCGCCACGCACGTCAACGGGTCGTCCGCGACGTACGTCGGCATCTGCGTCGCCTCGGCAACGCGCCGGTCGAGGCCCTGGAGAAGGGCACCGCCACCGGCGAGCACGATCCCCTGATCCATGATGTCGGCGACGAGCTCGGGCGGGGTCTCCTCGATCGTGTCCTTCACGGTGTCGACGATCTGCTGTACCGACTGCTCCATCGCCTCGCGCACCTGGTCGGCCGCGATCTCGACCGAGCGCGGCAGGCCCGTGAGCAGGTCCCTGCCGCGCAGCGTCGCGCGCTGCTCGTCGTGCTCGCCCGGGTACGCCGATCCGATCGCGATCTTGATGTCTTCCGCCGTCCGCTCGCCGACCAGCAGGTTGTACTCACGTCGACCGTATGCGATCAGGTCCTGATCGAGCTCGTCTCCTCCGATCCGGATGCTGCGACTGACGACGATCCCGCCGAGGCTGATCACGGCGACCTCGGTGGTGCCGCCGCCGATGTCGACGACCATGCTTCCCGTCGGCTCGGCGACGGGGAGTCCGGCACCGATCGCGGCCGCCATCGGCTCCTCGATCAGGCGAGCCCATCGCGCTCCAGCGTTGAGCGCGGCGTCGCGAACGGCGCGCTTCTCGACTTCCGTGACGCCCGAGGGGATGCCCAGCACCATCCGCGGCCGCGGGATCAACCCGACGCGGTCGTGCACCTTGTGCACGAAATACTTGATCATCTGCTCCGTGACGTCGAAGTCGCTGATGACCCCGTCGCGCAGCGGACGGACGGCGATGATGCTCGCGGGAGTCCGGCCGACCATCCGCTTCGCCTCGGCGCCGATGGCGAGCACCCGCTTCGAGCGAGCGTCGATCGCGACGACGCTCGGCTCGCTGATGACGATGCCCTTGTCTCGCACGTGGACCAGCGTGTTCGCCGTCCCAAGGTCGATCCCGATATCACGCGAGAAGAAGCCGAGGAACGCGTCAAGCATCGGACGGAGGGACTCCCTGGGGACGTGAGTGACGGTACTGCGACGAGCGTCCGCCCCGGGAACAGTGCGATCTGGGGGTGGAGCCGGACCCGGCCGCAGTATACCGGTGGGCTTCTCGCGAAATCCCTAGCGCGTCCCGCCGGGCCTATCGAACGGGATGCCCCGGTCGCGCAAACTGACGTAGGCGTCATGGCCGATGATCAGGTGGTCGAGCACCGGCACGTCGAGGAGCCGACCAGCCGCGACGGCCTCTGCGGTCAGGTGCAGGTCGTCCGGGCTCGGGGCAGGGTCACCCGACGGGTGGTTGTGGACGAGGATCAGCCCCGCGGCGTGGTTCCGGACGGCGTCGCGGAACAGTTCGCCGACGCGGACGAGGGCCGTCGAGACGTTCCCCTGGTAGACCGTCGAGATCCCGAGCACGAGGTTCTTCGCGTTCAACAGGACCACGCGCAGCTCCTCACGCTCGAGCCGGCCCATCTGGAGTACGAGGCGGTCGGCCAGGTCTCGAGGCGCGCGGACCGGGAAGCGGCCGGTCGGCCAGTCCGCCAGCAGCCGTCGCCCGAGCTCGAATGCGGAGACGAGCTGCGCCGCTCGGGCGGCGCCGACGCCGGGCAGCGATTCGAGCTCGATCCGGCTCGCGGTCGCCAGCCCCGCGAGCCCGCCGTGGACGGCCAGGCCCTGTGCCGCGAGATCGACCGCGTTGCGGCCGCGACCGCCGGCACCCCATACGAGCGCGATGAGCTCGGCGTTGCTCAGCCCTCCGGCGCCGCGCCGCTCGAGCCGCTCTCGCGGCCGTTCCTCCGGGGGCAACTCCCGGATCGACCGTCCCAGCGACTGGAGTCGCTCCTCGCGAGGCCCGGCTCGCCGCGTCTCATCCGCTTGCACCATCCGAGCCGGTTCAGCCATCGACGTCCCTCGGCTTGGCAGCGGTGATATCGCTCTCGGACCCGAAAGACGGAGCCCGCCGATTCCCCCGCCATCCGGACCCGAGAGCATCCGCATCGTAGGGGTGCCCTCTTTACCGTCCGTTATCGGCCGCTTCCTCTGATGATGGATCCTGGTCCCCTCGACCGGCCTCGATCAGAAGGTCGTCGGTGCCTGGGAGGCCGCGATGAGCACCAGCAGCTGGATGCCGTTGAACGTGGCATGGCCGCAGATCGACGAGATGAGCCCGCGGTACTGGTAGAGCCGGCCCAGGATCAGCCCCACGGGCAGGATGAGGGCGAAGACCAGGAATGCCTGTCGGATCCCGGTCGACGCGGTGTCGGCGTCCACCTGGACCACATGGACGATCGCAAAGAAGAGTGCGCTGCGGAGGAGCGCCCGTGTCGGACCGAGGTCGCGTTGCCAGGCGGTCAACGTGAACCCGCGGAAGAAGAGCTCCTCGCCGATGGGCGCGATCACCGCGGCGGCGAGGGCGACCAGCAGCCAGTCCGCCGCGGTCCGGGCCTCAGGCAACTGTCGTGGCGTTTCGACGCCGAGGACGGTGGTCAGGATCAGGCCCGCGATGCCCACGAGGAGCATCATCAGAAGACCAACGGCGATCCCGAACGCCACGTCAACGAACAGGGATTCCGCGAAGGACCCCTCACGTCGCCGTTGGACGATGTCTCGCCACCCTAGGGCGCGGGTGCGGATCACGAACAGCAGGACCGTCACGAGGTAGCCAAGCCCGATCACGAGCGCCTGCACCGGCAGCCCGCGCGGGCTCGCCGGGTCGAGCCTGCCGAGCCCGAACACGATCACCGCGAGGAAGTAGCTGGCGCCGAGGATGACCCCGAAGACGATCAGCGGCGAAGGCCCGCGGTATGCGTCAGGGTGACGATCGGCGCGCGAGAGGACCTGGTACCCGGCGGCCGCACTGAGACCGAGCGTGAATGCCGCGAGGGCAACGAGCAGAAGGACCCCCTGGGCGACAGGGGCCGCCGCCAGGAACCCGACGAGCAGGAGCGCGACGGCGCCGACGGTCAGGAACCAGGCGAGGAAATAGAGGCCGGGCGCGGGGCGGTCCTCGAGCGAGAAGATGCGGCCCCCGGGCGGCCTCGACGGCAGTTCGGGGAGGTCGTCGAAGAGCGATCCCTCCGCGACCCTCTCCCGGGGACCCTCCGACCCCGGGGGGAGATCGATGCGTTCGGCCGGTGGACGCCTATCGCGGTCGTCCCGATCGTCCCAGCCCGGGCGGTCCGTGGGGCCGCCGAACGTCAACGCTGGCCGCGCGCCGCCTGACGACCTGCGCCGCCGTCCGCCGGCAGCGGCTCCATGACGCCGCCCGTGATCGCAGGCACCGTCGTTGTGTCGACCGAGGCCGCGGCATGCGCACCGGCGGGAGCCGGGACACCGGCAGGGCGCCGGCGCGGCAGATCGGTGTCGCGCAACAGCTCAGGCCGCTCGAAGTCCTTGCCGCACCACGCGCACAGCGACCAATCGAGTTCGGTCAACCGACTGCAGTTCGGGCACACACGCCGAAGGCGGTTGCGGCACGTAGGGCAGATGATCCACTCGCCATGGACCTGCCGTCCGCAGTTCGCGCAGTGTGGCTGCGACTCGATCTCGACCAGCATCGCCTCCTCGGCGAGCGCACGCTCGCTCGCCTCGGCGACGGTCTCCGAGGGCCGCAGGATCCGATACAGCAGTAGCCCGAACGGGAAGAGAAGCGGCGTGAACAGGATGATGAGCGCCGCCCCGAAGTAGGGCACGAGGGGGTTCGTCGTCCGTGACTGGAGGTCGCGGTACGCCCAGTACGCCGCGGCGAGCCACACGAAGACGATGTAGATCGCGACGAAGCGGAGCGCCAGCTGGATCGCGGGGTTGTCGAAGAACTGGCCGATCGATTGGCCGAACGCGTTGAGCAGTTGGTCCATGCTCGACCGTCCTTGAGCTGGCTTGAAGCAGGCTCGCTGATGCTCGGCGTGCGCCCAGGTGCCGGCCCCAGCGAGAGCGAGTGTAGCAGAGGGACCTCGTCGCCCCGTCCCGCGGATCCTTCCCGGGCGAGCGGCTCAGCTGAGCGAACGAGTGGTCCAGAGAGCGCCCCGAAGGGCGGTGGAGAACCCGATGAGGAGCAGCACCACGGTCCACAGGCTGACGAACAGGAGTGCCACGACGCCCGCCTCCATCATGCTGCCGGGGTCGTCGAGGACGCCCGGTCCGAGGAAGGAGTCGCGAACGCCGTTCCACGCGACGGTGATCGCCCATATCGACGCCGCCAGCACGGGAAGCGTCACGGACCACGCCGCGGTCCCCGTCGCGACCGTCCTCGCTACGCCGACGGCGACGGTCCCTAGGGAGGCGGACGTGTCCGTGTGGTCGGTCGAAGCGGCGCTCGGACGCCGGGTGTCGAACCTCGCCGCGAGCAGCTCTCGCGAGGTGCTGGCGTAGAGAAGCTCGCACACGACGAGCGTGACCAGCAGGACCGATAACGGCGCCGCGGCGCCGGCGACGACCCGGACCACGAGCGGCAGCTGGAGGGAGCTCGGCAGGAACTGCTCGAGTCGGACCACGGCCACCATCCGCGCGATCACCGCGGCCACCCCGACCCCCAGCGGCACCAGGAGCGCGGCCTGGAGAAGGGTCAGGTCGAGAACGAGACGGACGCGCTGTCGCCGCGAGATCGAGCTCCGCTCCCGTCCGCCGCGCAACTCCACGCTCTCGGGGTCGGCGAGGAATCGCTCGTAGGAGATGACCTCGACGACGGCGCTCACGATCAGACCGAGCGCGATCGCGAGCAGCAGCGCGAGGAGGAGCGGAACGCCGACCGCGCCGAGGAACCGCGCAGAGAGGCCGCCCCGGTCGAACGCGTCGGGACCCAGCGTCGTCGTCAGCCCGACCGGGGTCGGCAGCGTCCAGATCGGCACCGACAGGAGGATGATGCCGCCGCGACCGAGGAACGCGAGGCTTCCGAGGACCCACAGCGCGGGCTGTCCCAGGACGATGCTCAACGCGGTGCCCGCATTGCTCCAGCCCCCGGCTACCACGACGGCGCGGGGTGCCGTCGCCTCACTCATCCGGGCCGCGCCGCCGCCGCGATCGCTCGCGCGAATGCGCGCAGCGCTTCCCGGGCCAACTCGTTCGGCTGCATCACCGCCCCACGCACGGGATCCCACTTCACGGCCAACTGAAGGATCAGCGGCCGCTCCCATGGCCGGTGCTCGTCACGAGCGGGCGGGAGGCGGATGCGCAACGCCTGGCGACCGTTCTCCTGTGCCACCAGGCTCGAGAGGGCGCCGCCGAACGCGGGACCGAGCGTCATCAAGGGCGGGCCGGGTGGCGGCCCGGCCCGCGGGGCGATGGCGCGCGCTTCGAGCACCCCGTCGTCGTCGCTTGCCCAGAGCACCGCGAGCCACCACCCGTCGTCCGTCGTGGACGGCGCGCTCATCCCGACTCGGACCGCTCGGCCCTCTTCGGCCGCTGCCCCGTGCAACCGGATCGTCTCCTCTCGCACGAACGACGGCCCCGGAGTCGGGAGTCGCGGAGACTCCCGACCACCGCCGGTATCCACGCCCGCAGCTACTCCCACTCGATCGTCGCTGGCGGCTTGCTGCTGATGTCGTAGACCACCCGATTGACGCCCGATACCTCGTTGACGATCCGTGACGAGATGCGTCCCAGGACGTCATAGGGGAGCTTCGCCCAGTCCGCCGTCATCCCGTCCTCGCTGGTCACCGCCCTGATCGCCACGACGTTCGCGTACGTCCGACCGTCGCCCATGACGCCCACGCTCCGGACGGGCGTCAGGATCGCGAAGCTCTGCCAGAGCCTTCGGTACAGCCCGGAGCCCTTGATCTCGTCGATCACGATCCAGTCCGCCTCGCGCAGCGTCTCCAGTCGCTCCGCAGTGACCTCGCCGATGATCCGGATGGCGAGCCCGGGCCCCGGGAAGGGCTGTCGCAGGACCATCGCCTCGGGGAGACCGAGCTCGAGCCCGACCGACCGCACCTCGTCCTTGAACAGGTAGCGCAACGGCTCGACGAGCTGGAAGCGCAGATCGGCCGGCAGGCCGCCGACGTTGTGGTGGGTCTTGATCTTCTGGGCTGCCTTCGTTTCGGGTGCCGTCGACTCGATCACGTCCGGGTACAGCGTGCCCTGGGTCAGGAAGTCGATCCGCCCGAGCTTCGCGGCCTCCTCTTCGAAGACCCGGATGAACTCGTCCCCGATCCGTCGGCGTTTCTCCTCCGGGTCCTCCACGCCCTCGAGCCGTGCCAGGAACCGCTCCCGCGCGTCGACCATCACGAGATGCATGCCGAGGTTTGCCTCGAACGTCTGACGCAACAGCTCGGACTCGCGTTTGCGCATCAGTCCGTGGTCCACGTAGATGCAGGTCAGCCGGTCGCCCACGGCGCGGTGGACGAGCGTCGCGGCGACCGCGGAGTCGACGCCGCCGGATAGCGCGCAGATCACCCTCCCGTCGGAGCCCGTCTCGCGCGCGTGGCGCTCGACCCGATCTCGGATGTGCGCGACCGTCGACTCTATGAAGTTCGCCGGCGTCCACGACGGTCGTGCGCGCGCAACGCCGAGCACGAAGTTGCGCAGGATGTCGCGACCGGCGGGAGTGTGGACCACCTCGGGGTGGAACTGGATCCCGTACAGCCGCCGGTCCTGGTCCGCCAGCCCCGCGTACGGGGTCGACTCGGTGCGCGCGATCGACCGGAACCCGACGGGCGGCCTCAGGATCGCGTCACCGTGGCTCATCCAAACCGACTGCTCGAGGGGCGTCCCGCGAAAGATCGCATCGGACGGACCGGCGCCGTTCGAGCCGCTTGCACCGTCCATGGTGTCAGCGCCGTTCGAGCCGCTTGCACCGTCCAGGGTGTCAGCGCCGTTCGAACCACCTGCGCCGTCGACGGTGTCGCCGTCGTTCGCCGCGATCGTCCCGTTCGGGGCGGTCGCCCCTCTTGTGGGCCCCGCCAGCATGATCGTTGCCGCGCCGTACTCCCGCCTGGTCGCCGGTACCACCTCGCCACCGAGCTCGTGCGCCATCAGCTGCAGCCCGTAACAGATGCCGAGCACGGGGATGCCGGCGTGCCAGATGCGGGGGTCGGGCCGCGGCGCGTTCGGCTCGTAGACGCTGGCCGGACCGCCGGAGAGGATGAGCGCGCGGGGGCGGCGGCGTTCGAGATCCGGCCACGGGGTGTCGAACGGGAGCAGCTCCGAGTAGACGTTGAGCTCGCGGATGCGGCGCGCGATCAGCTGCGCGTACTGGCTGCCGAAATCGAGGACGACGACCGTATCGGGCTCCGTCGGCATCGAGCCGGGGGCGCCGAGGGCGGCGTCCGACCGGTCGTCCGCGGTCCTCTGCGGCGCCGGGGCGTTGAGCGCGGTCTCGAGGTACGCCTCGACCTCGGCGTCGTCGGGAGCGAGGACGCGATGTCCCGCGT
>JADDQH010000099.1 GCA_016781485.1 Chloroflexota bacterium
AGCGGACCGACCGACCCCGCGACGAGGACGTCGCGCCCGGCCACGTCGCGCGCCTCCAGCGCGAGCTGCGCCGCCCTCCGGTTGATGCGGCTCGCCTGCGCGGCCAGCCCGAACGGCGCGAGGCGATGCCGGTTCGCGCCGAACGTGTTCGTCTCGATCGCGTCCGCCCCGGCGCCGATGTACTCGCGGTGGACTGCGCCGAGAAGCTCGGGTCGGGTCAGGGCGAGCTCGTCGAGCGATGCGCGCTGCGGGAGGCCCCGGCTGAACAGCAGCGTGCCCATCGCGCCATCGAACAGCAACGGGCGCCGAGCGAGGCGCTCGACGAAGGCGCGGCGTGCATGCGAACGGGAGGTGTCGATCATGGCGGACGTAGGGTACACGCGAGTGCGTGGATCGCGGCCCGCGCCTTCTTCGGTGCGTGTCCTTGGAGCGGGAACAGGAGCGACCCGGAAGGGCTCCGTCCTCTCAGATCCCGGGCGCCAATGTCCGGACGAGCCCGAGGACGGTCGACACGAGGGTGATCACGAGCGAGCCGAGGAACGCGGCGACGATCGTGTCGAGCTCGAGTGCCCCGCCCGGCCACCCCGCGAGCGTGAAGCCGAGGTCGAGCTCGTTCGAGAGGAACGCGACGAGCAGCAGCAGTGCAGTGTTGATCACGAACGCGACGAGCCCCATCGTCATGAGGCTGATCGGCAGCGCCAGGAGTCGGACGATCGGCCGCAGGTAGGCGTTCACGGCGCCAAGGATCAGCGCCACGACGAGGAGCTTCCACCAATCGCGTGACAGGTCCTCGAAGTCGACCCCCGGCACGAGCTGGACGGCGACGAATACGGCTACGGCATTGATGGCAAGCCTGACGAGGAAGTCGCTCACGCCGGGAGATGCTACACGCGCGTGGTGGGTCCGCGGCCGGTCGCCGCGGCCCGCCGGCGACCCGTTACGATGGCCGCCCGCCGTCGTCCGCCCCTGCTCGGAGAGCGTTTGGCATGCCCATGGTCACCTTCGAGGGGTTCGAATCGTTCGCCGTCGACCACAGGCCTCAGCCGGAGACGGCGTACGACCTCGTCCTGCGCCGCTTCCTCGACGACTACTTCGCCGCGTACCCCACCGTCGCGACACAGATCGGCTACCACTTCCACGATCACCTCTGGCCCGACCTGTCCGGGCCGGCGCGACTGGCCCGGATCTCGATGCTCCGCCGGCACCGCGACGCAGCATCCACACTCGCCGAGCGGGAACTGTCGGCGGACGAGCGCATCGACCGCGAGATCCTGCTCGAGGCGATCGACGCGGCGCTGTTCGACGAGGAGGTCCTTCGGGAATCGACCTGGGACCCGCTGAGCTACGTCTACCTCGTGGGGAGTGGGTTCTTCGCCCTGCTCGCGCGGAACTACGCGCCGTTCGTCCACCGAGGTGCGGCGTTCCTGGTCCGCATGCGGCAGCTTCCCCAGGTGTTCGCGGCCGCCCGGGAGAACCTGCTCGGCCTGCCGGACCGGCCCGTCTCGCTGCTCCACACCGAGACGGCGCTCACCCAGCTCGACGGGATCGGCGAGCTCATCGATGCCGCGATCGACGACGCCTACCGCAACCGGGACCCCGGTCAGGACCGCTCGCTCCATCGGCTGCTCGAAGAGGAGGCGCCGGCGGCCCGCGAAGCGATCGACGAGTTCCGCCGCTTCCTCGACACCGAGGTGCGCGCCCGGGCGAAGGGCGAGGGGAGGCTCGGGCCCGAGTCGTTCCAGCAGAAACTGCGTCACACGCTGTCGAGCGACATGCGGTACGCGGATTACCTGGTGCGGGCGCGACGTGACTATGAAGTGGTGCGCGCCGAGATGATCCGTCTGGCGCGGGAACTATGGCCGACCTGGATCGGCGAGGAGCCGCTGCCCGGGACGGAGGACGGGTCGACCGGCGACGGGCGATCGACCGACTCGAGCGCCGACGACGAGATCGTCCGCCGGGTGCTCGACGCGATCAGCCGTGAGCACCGCCAGCCGAACGAACTGCTCGACTACTGCCGACGGGAGACCGCGCGGATCGAACGGTTCGTGCGTCGGAACGAGATGATCGGGCTGCCGCGCGAGCCGCTCGAGATCACCTGGACGCCCGTGTTCATGCGCGCGTACGGGGGCGCCTTCCTCGACTCGCCCGGGCCGCTCGACAAGGGCCAGAAGAGCTACTTCTGGATCACGCCGCCCGGGGATGACTGGCCGCCGCAGCGAACGGAGTCGGCGCTGCGAGAGAACAACGACCGGATGCTCCGGCTGCTGTGTATCCACGAGGCGATCCCCGGACACTACCTCCAGCTCGCCTGGTCGAACCGCTCGCCGTCACTCACTCGGGCGATCTTCTCGAGCGGCATGTTCGCGGAGGGGTGGGCCGTCTACGTCACCCAGGTGATGATGGATGTCGGGTACGGGCGGCGCGACCCGGCGTTGATGCTCATCCACTGGAAGTTCTACCTGCGGGCCGTCACGAACGCGATCATCGACGTCCTCATCCACACCGCCGGGATGAGCGAGGAAGAGGCAATGGAGCTGATGGTCCGGGGCGGCTTCCAGGAGGAGCAGGAGGCGCGCGCGAAGTGGCTTCGTGCCCGCCTCACCTCGACCCAGCTATCGACCTACTACCTGGGTTCCATCGAGTTCTGGGACCTGGAGGAGGCGGTGCGTCGCGCCAAGGCGGTCGAGGCGGGCGAGTCCGTCGATTCGGTCCCCCCTCAGCGCGTCGTCGGCAACCTCGGCGACACGCCCGGCTTCGACCTGCGCGAACACCTCGACGCCTGCATCTCCCACGGCACCCCGCCCATCAGGTACGTCCGGCGGATCCTAACGGGGACGTGATCCGCCCGGAGTCTCGTTCACTACGGCCAAGGCCAGCGGAAGGCAGCGGCAAGTACAAGAGGCCGAGCTGCGGGGCGTGTGCCGACGGAGTCGTGGCCATCCGACTGCGAAAGAAAGAGCCGCCGGCGTAACGCCGGCGGCTCACACCCTGTCCGAGAGGAGATCAAGGGTTTTGGTCGGGTAGCCCCGCGGGTGCCGTCTTCGATGAAGACACCGATGTGCTCGTCACCGTGGCCCCAGGCGTGCTGAAGCAGATGTAGTTGAGGTGGATGTAAGGAGAGTCGCCGACCCAATCACCGTTGACGTTTCCGAAGTAGGCTCCCAACTGGATCGTCTCTCCCGCCGCGACGCTGACGTTCGCGCTTCGCGACAGCTCCTCAGTGACCCCGGCTGCAGAGGCCGGGAAATAGTGGCCGTAGACGCTGTCATCGAGGTTCGTCGTGCCGCGCTTGATCGCGATCCGATAGTAGGGGCCGGTCGCGGCGTTCGCCGCGCTCGTGCTGATCTGCGTGGCTGCATTCACTTGGCACGTGCCTGCCGACGACGCCGTCAAGCTGACGGCATAGATGTGGTTGTAACCACTGACGAGGACCGGTGAGCCGAGCACGCTGCCGGTCCCCGCACCCAGCACTCGGCCAGCGAGGAATGTCGGCGAGTCGATGCCGTCGAGCTTGTCGGCGTTGCCGGCGTTGCCGGCGTTCGTGGCGTTCGCGGCGTTCGTCGCGTTCGTCGCGGTCGTGGCGGTGTCCGCGACATCGGCGTGGTCGGCGTGCGCGGAGTCGGCGACCTTGCTGCCGGCGGCGTAGAAGCCTGTGGAGTCGATGCCGTCGAGCTTGTCGGCGTTGTTCGCCTTACCGGCGACACCGCGCGCGAACGCGCTCTGGTCGAGCCCGTCGAGCTTGTCAGCATTGAGGTTCGTGACCTTGACGCCGGAGTTCGTCGTGAAGGGCGCCTTGCCGGCCGTGACCGCGAGCGAGAGCGCCGGTCCACCGTTGGGATTGGAGACGTGGAGCGCCGATCCCGTCGTGCTCTTGCCGACGACCGTCAGCGCCTTGGCGCTCGACCCGGTGTTGTCGTTGCGGAGCGAGACGAGGCTCCCGGTGTACGAACCGGCGAGCGACGTCATGTAGCCCGTGATCGTGTTCGCGACGCCCAGCTTCCAGGCGGTGCCTGGTGCCGCCGCGAATGCAGTGCCCGCGAGCGCGGCTGCCAGAACGGTGGCGGTGACGGCCGTCCCCCTCCGGCGAACTGCCCATGCTATGACTCGTGATCCCATTCCCCTCTTCCCTTCCCGGCCCTGAGGCCGATCCGCGGGTCTCGCATCGCGCGGTCCCCGTTCCCCTGTCGACGCGGTCGGCCGACTATCGCGGGACCCTACGTCCGGCGGCGCCGAGAAGTCCTCGGCCAGATGACGTAGTTCCTGTCGTTCATTCGACTGACGGGCCCGGTCGCCGCTCCTCGCCCGCAGGTGAGGAGACGCACGGGTGGCGCTAGCATCCGGACGATGGGTCGGGTGAACGGCGGGGGCGGCAAGACGACGACGGAGGGCGCTCTCTTCGTCGCGCCGCGTAGACCGCTCGTCCTCGAAGAGCTGGCGCTCGAGCCGCCGGCGGCGAACGAGGTCTCCGTCCGGATGGTCGCGAGCGGCGTCTGCCACTCGGACCTGCACGTCGTCGACGGCGACTGGGAGCGGCCGACGAGCGTCGTGCTCGGGCACGAAGGGGCGGCCGTGGTGGAGGCGCTCGGCGAGGGAGTCGAGGAGCGGTTCCCCGAGCTCCGGCGGGGCTCGCTCGTCGTGCTCGCCTGGACGGCGCCCTGCGGGCGCTGCCCGCCGTGTCTTCGCGGGGAGGGATGGCTGTGCATCCAGCCGGCTGGGTCGAACCATCGACTCGCACCCGAGCAGGTTCGTCTGCGCCGCCTCGATGGCTCGCCGATCGGCGTCTACTCCGGGATCGGGACGTTCGGGACCCGGCAGGTCGTAGCCGCCGAAGCGGCCGTCCCGGTGGACCCGCGGACGCCGCCCGCAGTGGCCGCGCTGATCGGCTGCGCGGTCACGACCGGCGTCGGGGCAGCGCTGAACACGGCGCGGCTCCGTGCTGGCCAGTCGGTCGCCATCATCGGGCTGGGAGGCGTCGGGCTATCTGCGCTGCTCGCGGCCGTTCTGGTCGGTGCTCACCCGATCGTCGTCCTCGACACTCGACCCGCGAAACTCGAGCTCGCCACGTCGTTAGGCGCGACGCACGCCGTCCTGGTCGACCCGCTGGACGTGGAACGGACCTTGGCAGAAGCGCGACGGGAGACGGCGATGGCCGGCTTCGACCACGCGCTCGAATGCATCGGCCTTGCGGCGACGTGCGAGCTCGCCGTCGATCTCGTCCGCCCGGGCGGGACGGCCACACTCGTCGGGATGACGCCTCAGGGGGTCCGCGCGCAGGTGGACGTGTACCGGTTCGTCGAGGAGGGCAAGCAGCTCCTCGGTTCCAACTACGGGTCGTCCGTCCCCGCGCTGATGTTCCCGAAGATCGCGTCCCTCCACCTCGCCGGCCGCCTCCCTCTCGAGCGCCTCGTCACCGAGACGCTCCCGCTCGAGGACGTGAACGAGGCGCTCGACGCGCTCCGTCGGGGGGATGGGGCGAGAAGGGTCGTCGTGTTCTAGTCCGGGGTCCCTACGTCATCCCGGTGAGTCGACCGGAGCAGGGGGATCTGCGCGCCCATATGCTCCACTCCCGTCCCTCCGGGGTGTGTCCAGAGCAAAGAGTCCGGTCGCCGGCGATACCGGCGACCGGGAAGGAGGTTGGGCCGACGGCAACGGGGGCCCGATCGAGTCACGTGGGGAGAGGAGAGCTCTAGCCCCGGAACGAGCGGAGGCGGCGGACTCGCTCCTCGATCGGCGGGTGGGTGCTGAACAGCGAGCCGATCCCTTCCGCGGAGAGCGGGCTCACCGTGTAGAGGTGCGCCGTCGCGGCCGGCACGGGCTGCTGCTGCTGGCGGCGCCCGAAGATGCCGCCGGACCGCTGCTTGATCACCTCGTTCACGCCGTGAAGCCGCTCGAGCGCCGACGCGAGGCCCTCTGGATCTCCCGTCAGCAGCGCGCCGGACCGGTCTGCGCCGTACTCCCGCCCGCGCGAGACCGCGAGCTGGATGATGAGCGCCGCGATCGGGGCGAGGATCATCGCTGCGAGGAGCCCGAGGATCCCCCCGCCGCCGTTCTCGTCGTCGCTGTGCCCGCCGCCGAACCACATCGAGAACTGCGCCATCTGGGCGAGCCAGCTGATCGCCGCGCCGAACGTCGCCGCGATCGTCCCCACGAGCACGTCCCGGTTCGTGATGTGGCTGAGCTCGTGCGCGAGCACGCCTCGGACCTGCCGCTCATCCATCGCCTGGAGCAGGCCGGTGGTGACGGCAACGGCGGAATGCCTCGCGCTCCGACCGGTCGCGAACGCGTTCGGCTCGGGCCGGTCGATGACGTACAGCTTCGGCATCGGGATCCGCGCGCGCTGCGCGAGGTCGGCGACGGTCCGCTCGATGAACGGGATCTCCCCCGGCTCGAGCGGCCGAGCGCCGTTCGCCTTGAGCGCGATCTTGTCGCTGAACCAGTAGGCACCGAAGTTGAGGATGACCGCGAAGGCGAGCGCGATGATCATGCCGCCCTGGCCACCCAGGAGCCGGCCGGCGAGCACGAGCAGCCCGCCGAGCGCGGCCAGCAGTACGAATGTCTTGACGGTATTGGTGAGTCGTTCGAACGGGTTGCTGATCATGTCCGTTTCACAGGTGCACGGCTCGCACGCGATCCGCGATACCTTCGCGGGCACGAGCCGGTCTCGCCCCCGTTCCAGGCGAGCGAGACACCCATATTTTACCGCCGGCGTCGCTGAGAGCATCGTGGGAACGCCTCCCGCTACCATTCGCCGCCATGGACTTCGGACTCATCCTCCCCAGCTACCGGCCGGGCGCGACGGCGGAGGGGATCGAGGCGGCGGGCGACCTCGTCGCCAGGCTCGGCTGGAGCACCGTCTGGTCGACTGATCACGTCCTGGTGCCGGCGGACGCGGCGAAGGAGTACGGGCACCTGTTCGAGGCGTTCACGACGCTCGCGTATCTCGGCGGGCGCAACCCCGAGCTGAAGCTCGGCTCGAGCGTCATGGTCGTGCCGATGCGGAACGCCGTCGTGCTCGCCAAGGAGCTCGCGTCACTGGATGCGCTGACGCGCGGCCGCGTCATCGCCGGTGTCGGCATCGGCTGGAACCGGCAGGAATTCGCGAACCTCGGCGTGGACGAGCGGTTCACGCGACGCGGGGCGTACCTCGACGAGACGATCCGGTTGTGGCGACATCTCTGGTCGGGGAGCGAGGAGCCGTTCGAAGGCCGGTTCCACCGGTTCGACGACTTCGCGTTCAGCCCCCTGCCTGCCCGTGGAAGCGAGCTCCCGGTCTGGGTGGGCGGCAGGGATGAGCGGGCACTCGAGCGGGCGGGTCGACTCGCGGGCGGATACCAGGCCAGCGCGACCGGACCGGCCGAACTCGCGCCGCGGATCCCGGTCATCAGGAGCGCGGCCGACGCGGCCGGGCGACCCATGCCTGCCCTTTCTGCGCGCGTCCGCGTCAGGTTCGGGCCCGATGACGGGCGCGACTACGCCATGTGGGGAGACGCCGACGCGATCGCCTCCGAGGTAGAAGCGTTCGCGCAGCTGGGGGTCGAGCATCTCGCCGTGGACTTCGTGGAGAACGACCCGGAACGGCTGGCCGCGTCCGTCGAGCGGTTCGACCGCGAGGTCGCAAGCCGGTTCGTGGAGGCGAGGGCGCGGTCCGAGGCCACGTGAGCGAGGGCCGACCAACGGTACCGACGCAGCGGCCGCCGAACGCGCGTCGTCGAGGAGGCGAGGACGAGCCCGCGCGACCCTCGCCCGATGAGCTCGCCGGGATCGAGCGCCACCTGCTCGGACTCGCCGAGCTTGCCGGCGCCCGTGTCACCCCGCTGCCCGGCGCGCTTCTCGCCGAGTGCGAGGGCGGCGGGCTGGCGTTGAACTACGCCGGCCTCATCCGATGGAGTCGCGACGAGTGGGAGATGCGGTCGCGCGAGGTCGCCGATCGGCTCCGCGGCCGGCGGGAGTGGCCGTCGCTGATGATCGCCGAGGGCCGGACGGAACCGGCCGATCTGACCGAGCGGCTCATCGAGCGGGGCTGGACGCCGGTCGACGTGAACGTCGTGATGTGGACACGCCGGGCCGCCGTCGTGCCCCACCTCGACCCTTCGCTCCGGCTCGAGGCCGTCACTCGGCGGACCGCCGCCGAGTACGAGTCGGTGGAGCGGGCGATCTTCGGACTGTCCGACGCGGGCGCCAGGGAGCGCGGGGAGGCGCTCGTGAGGGGAGTCGAGTCGGGATCGATCCGTGCCTACGTCGTCCGTCTGCACGGGGAGCCGGTCGCGACCGCTCGGCTATCGGCGCGCGACGGCATCGCGGCGCTGTCGGGGCTGGGCGTCGTCGCCGAGCATCGCCGGGAAGGGTTCGGAAGGCTGATGACGACGATCGCGACTCGCGCTGGCCTCGCGACCGGCAATTCGCTCGTCTGGCTGTCCGTGGACGAGTCCAATGCGCCCGCGCGGCGGCTGTACGAGAGTCTCGACTATCGGCCGGCCTTCCGATGGTGGCGGATGCTGGGGTCGGAGGCGCGCTGAGGGGCGTTCCGTCGGTCCGCCCATCCGACCCCTCGCGAGAGCTCCTGACCCGGAGCGTCGGGGCCGGCCGGGATCAGCCGGGCCCGCTCGGAGCCCCTCCGCTTGGACGTTCGCGCCCCCACGCCCGCGCCCTCATTGGTCCGGGCAGCGGGTGAACGCGCGTACGACGCGAGACCGCGCAGACGGGATCACGGAGCGCCGACCGCTGCCACCGGCTACGGCTCGATCGCGGGCTGTCCCACGGCCTCGAGCGCCGCCTCATAGAGCTGTGCGCCGTCCTTCCCCGTGGCGGGTGAGCGGAGTGCGCGCAGGTCCTCGACGAATAGCCGTTCGAGCGAAGTCGCGACCGCCTGATCGGTCGTCCGCGCCGCGTGAGCCGCGAACCGCAGGCATTGCGCGGTCTCGGGTCGCGATGGGTCATCCCAGAACCACGCGTCCGAGGCGAACATGGCGAGCCGGGAGGCCTGCGCGCAGAGAAGCGCATTCACCACGTCGGCGGCATCGCCGGCGCGGCGGCTGGGGGGCACGGCACCGGAAGCTGTGGGTGGGGCGATCCCCGCGAGCTCCCGCTCGACGAACTCGCCGGGCGCGACGTACTCGCTCACCACGTCCACGTAGCGGTCGCGCACAGCCCAGAGGTCGACGCCGAACACCGCCGCTTCCCGTTCACCCACGGCGTCGATCGCGGCCGCCAGCCGGTCGAGCGCCGCGCGGAGCGGCGCCTTCCACCGGCCG
>JADDQH010000029.1:0-14031 GCA_016781485.1 Chloroflexota bacterium
TGGCGTGGACGCATGCATCCGGTCGACACCGGCCACTCCCTCGAGCCGGTCCCAGTTCCGGGCGGCGTCGGCGGTGGCGGGCCGGTCGTCGGGCGAGACCAGCACCGCGACCGCTTCGACGCCGGCACCGAACAGGTAGCGTGCCGCGACGAACCCGTCCCCGCCGTTGTTGCCGGGCCCGGCGAGCACGAGCACGGGTCCAGCGTCGAGTCGCCCCGTCGTCCGAAGCAACGCGAGCGCGGACCAGGCCACGGCGGCTCCCGCCTGCTCCATCAGTCGCTCCCCGGGGATCCCGAGCCGCTGCGCTCGCACATCCGCACCGCGCATCGCCTCCGCACTGATCGGCTGGCGCGACGCCGCCTCGGCCCAGTGGTCGGCGAGGGCGCGCAGGTCGTACTCCCCTGCGTGGAGGATGGGGTCGTCGGCGGGGAGCAGCGACTCGGGCGCCATGGGGACGTCATGCTAGGCCACGAGCCGCGTCGGACGCGGTCGCTCGAGACGGTGCGGAGAGCAGCACAAGCGGAGGGCGCGAGATGGGCGGGTCGGTCAAGTGACGACCGACGCCGACGATGCTGCTCGCGCGCGGCGCTGGCCGGCGGACTGGGAGGCCCGGAAGGATGGCCATGACTGTCCGATGTGCCGGGAGGGTCGGGCCGAAGAAGATCCGGGCGGAGGCTCGCGCGTGTATGCCGGCCGAGTCTGCGACGTCTACCTGCAGCGGACTGCGCGTGGGCGAACGGCTGTGGCTGGGATGACGGGGCGGTGCACGAGCATCCGGACGGACGCCGGGGGCGCCTGGAAAGCTACCGCGCGAGTCGCGCGGCACCGACGGCGTCGCGCTCGATCAGTCCGTCGCGTTCGAGTCCGGCGAGCGCCACCTCGATCGCCTCGCGGTCGTGGTGTCCGTAGTCCCCCTCGATACGCACCCACTCCGAGTCCGGGGCGTTCCTGAGATCATCGACGATCCGCCCCCGTAGCCACCGCCTGGTCCACTCGAACGGGATCCGGGGCAGCCGCACGGCGAGTCGGAGCTCGTGCCGCCGTTCCATCGCTGCCCCCGCCGAAAGCGCGTGCCAGCGACAGGAGAGCGTGATGGGACAAGCAGCACACGCGGGTCGTGGTCGACACACGAGGGCACCGAGGTCCATCAGCGCGTGGTTCCATTCGGCGGCTCTTGTCGGCGGGGTCGCAGCATCGGCGACGGTCTGGAGCTCGGCGTCCCGCGGCGGCGTCCCCGGATCGCCGCGCGCGCCGTACCCGTACAGGACACGGCCCAGCACCCGCCGCGTATTCGTGTCCAGAGCGGTCACGGACGAGCCGAAGGCGGTGGCTGCGACCGCTCTCGCCGTGTACGCGCCGATGCCCGGCAGCTTCCGCAGGACGTCCGGGTCGGAAGGAAGACGGGCGTCGTGCCGTGAGACGGTCTCGCGCGCGGCACGCCAGAGGTCGAGAGCCCGGCGGTTGTATCCCAGACCGGCCCACGCGCGAAGGACGTCGGCGGCGGGAGCTGCCGCAAGCGCGACGACGGTCGGGAACCGCTCCAGGAACCCCGGGAGGGCTTGCTCGACGCGCGCCATCTGCGTCTGCTGCGACATCGTCTCGCCCACCCAGATCGCGTACGGGTCCCTCAGCGTTCGCAGATGGAGCGAGCGCCCGTGCACGCCATACCACTCGAGGACCGCTTCCTGGATGGTCCGCCGCTCGACGCGCGCGCGTGACGGCTGTCCGGCAGCGAGCGAAGGCGGCGCCGGGGAAGGGAGTGGCGGGCGGGACACGTCCGAGCCTAGCAGCCCAGACGCGAGCCGGAGGCGGAGTGAGCGTACGATGCGGTCATGACGAGAGGCACGACGACGGTCCTGTTCGACCGCGATTGTGGGTTCTGCCAGTGGACGGTCCGGGAACTGCGCGGCCTCGACCGGAAGCGACGCCTCGAGTTCGTCCCGCTCCAGAGCGCGGCCGCTCGCCCCGACCTCGCTGCCGTCGCCGAGCGCCACCGGCTGGCCGAGTCGGTGCACGCGGTCACACCCGACGGGCGGGTCTCTGCCGGCGGCTACGCGATGCTGGAGATCCTCGACGCATTGCCCGGCGCCCGAGTGCTTCGTCCATGGACCCGACTGCCTTTCGCCGGCCGGTTGGTCGACATCCTGTACTACCAGATCGCGCGCCGGCGAGACCGCCTCGGACGGCTCGTCCTTGGCCACCGATCGGGCGCCGCGTGCGCCGTAGGCTCTACACCTACCTGAAACGCGGCTTTCGGCCGTCCACTGCCGACTGTCATGCGTGACGGACGACCCTCATATCCACCACAGGAGGAGAGGCACATGCCGGATCTGAGGAACCTGAAGAACGACGCCGGGGGCGGAACGGACAGCGCTACGGAGAACCTGGTGAAGGCGCTCGACGAACTCCGCGAGGAGGTGAGCAAGCTCAACCGGAAGGGGCGCGGTGGGCTCCCCCGCGGCCTGTTCGTCCTGCTCATCGTCGCGCTGGGCGGTGCCGCCGTCGCGGTCCTCAACGGCCGCTCTGGCGCGAAGGACACGGACGACTGGAGCTGATGGTGCCGGACGAGACGCGCTCGGAGAGCATCGGGGGGGACCCCTATCGATCGAGCTCGGGGGGCAGTGGCGACTGGACGAGTGGTCCATCGACCGGCGGGCGGATGGGCGGAGAGGTCACAGGAACGAGCGGCGACGACGCCCGTCCCCCCGCCGAGGCGCTCTTCTCGCCGACCGCCTTCGGCACCGCCGGTGGCACGGTGGATGCCGGCGGCGAGGGTGCCCGCGTCGGGAGCGGCACGGCGGGCGTCGACCAACCGAGCGGGATGTCAGGATGGGGTGACCAGGCGAGCGGGGTGACCGCGGAAGCGGGCGCTCAGGGCGCGACCGCGACGCCAGCGGGTGGCAGCCAGGGCGGCGGTCCGCTCGGAGCCGAGCGATGGGAGTTCGGGGGGTCCGGGGGAGCGTCGATCGCGATCCCGGGGACAGAGGCAGAGGGAGGTTCCAAAGGATGAGCGGCGATATCAAGGCCGAGCCAGGAGCCGGAGAGAGCCACCTGGCCGGCAGCGGCGGGGGCGGCGACTGGTCCGGCGGAGGACTCGACGACCCCGGAGGACCGACCGGGGAGACCATGGGAACGGGCTCGACGGCCGACTCCGACGCCGGAGCGGGGCCCTCGGGCGCCGGCGTCGCTGACCCAGAGGAGTACGCGGGGGAGCCCGGTGGCTCGCAGGTCGCCGGTCTTCCGGGGGAAGGTGATGTCGCATCCGGCGGGCAGCGAGAGGCGATGGGGGAAGGCTCCTGACGACGGGGCGGACGACCATGCGGATGCGTCCGCGGCACCGAATGACCGGTAGATGACCCCTCTGCGGATCGCGCAGGTCGCGCCGCCGCTCCAGCGCGTGCCTCCGGAGGGATACGGCGGCACCGAGCGCGTGGTCGGGGAGCTCGTGCGCGAACTCGTCCGGCGGGGCCACGAGGTGACCCTGTTCGCGAGCGGCGACTCCGAGGTCCCCGCGCGGGTCGTCCCGACCGTCCCCCACGCCCTCTGGCCCGCCGGGTTCCAGGGTGATCCCGCGGGTTACTTCGTTCGAACCGAGCTGGAGGTGCTCAGGCGCGCGGACGCGTTCGACGTGATCCACGGCCATCTCGAGTGGTACGGGTTCACCCTGGCGCGGCTGTCCCCCACGCCGACCGTCCTCACGCTCCATGGTCGACTCGACCTCCCGTTCGCCCACGACGTACTCTCGGAGGCGATCGGCGGGCTCGTCGCGATCAGCCACAGTCAGGCGAGCCAGCACCCCGACGCCCCCTGGACCGCAGTCATCCATAACGGCCTGTCGCTCGAGCACGCGCCCTTCCGGGAAGACCGCGGTGACGGACTCTGCTTCGTTGGGCGGATGGCAGCCGAGAAGGGCGTTACCGAGGCGATCGAGATCGCGCGGCTCTCGGGCCGGAAGCTCCGGATCGCCGCGAAGACGCCGACGCTCCCGTCGGAGCACGAGTACTACAACGAGGTGTTCCTCAAGGCGCTGCGGCGGTCCGACGCGGAATTCCTCGGCGAACTGAGGAGCCACGAGCGGGACGCGCTGTTTGCCGAGAGCTATGCGTCCCTGCTCCCCGGCGCCTGGCCGGAGCCGTTCGGGCTGGCGGCGATCGAGTCGCTCGCCTGCGGCACGCCGGTCGTCGCACGCCGTGTGGGCGGGCTCGTGGAGATCCTCCGCGACGGGATCGACGGGTTCTTCGGCGACGACGTTCGCCAGATGGCGTTCGCACTCGGACGTGTCGAGCGGCTCGACCGCGCCGAGATCCGGCGGTCGGCCGTCGAGCGGTTCTCGGTCGCCCAGATGGCGGACCGCTATGAAGCGGTGTACGCGACGATGCTCGCGATCAGAGCCGGGGGCGACGAGGGCGAGCGGGTGGATGGATGGGCGCTCGGTGGCACCGTGACTCGGCTCGACCGGGCACGTCACGCGCGGCGCGCGTCGGTCCCATCTACGGGGGCCCCGGCTCCGGATGCTCGTTCGCGCGTCGCAGATGGAGAGCGACGATGAGGCCGATCTGGAAGGGCGCCATCAGCTTCGGGATGGTCACGATCCCCGTGAAGCTGTACACGGCCACGGAGGATCGCGACATCCGGTTCCGGCTGCTGCACCGCGACGACCAGTCGCCGATCCAGGAGAAACGCTGGTGCATCGCCGAGGACAAGGAGGTCGCGTACGAGGAGCTCGTGAAGGGCTACGAGATCTCGAAGGGCGAATTCGTGGTCATCGAGCCCGAGGAGATCGAGGCGGCGGCGCCGGAGACGGCGAACACCATCGACATCGGCGACTTCGTGGAGCTCGAGGAGATCGACCCGATCTACTTCGAAAAGAGCTACTTCCTAGAGCCGGTGGACATCGGAGCCAAGCCCTTCAACCTGCTCAAGCAGGCGCTCGCGGAAACCTCCCGCGTCGCAGTCGCGAAGGTCGCCATTCGCAACAAGGAGCGACTCGCGACCATCCGGGTCTACGACGGGACGATGGTGCTCGAGACGATGTTCTGGCCGGACGAGATCCGGTCGACGGAGCAGCTGGACGTTCCCGCCGAGGGCAGGGCGGCACCGGGTGGGCGAGAACTGCAGATGGCGCGTTCGCTCGTCGAGAACCTGAGCGCGCGGTTCCGCCCCGACCAGTACCAGGACCGCTACCGGCAGGCGCTGCAGGAGCTCATCGAGCGCAAGATCCGCGGCGAGACACGGAACGCGAAACGACGCAAGCCGGAGCCCAAGGTCGTCGATCTCATGGCCGCGCTCGAAGCGAGCCTCGACGCCGCCCGGGGAGGCAGGGGCGACACCGCAGCTCGACAGGCCGACGGCCGCAAGCGGGCTACTCCGGCCGCGACCGACACCGCGGATCCGGGTGCATCGGATCCCGAGGCCGGCGACGGCAAGGACGCGCGCCCCAGGAAAGCCCGAAAGAAGGCCGCCGCCTAGTCCGAGCGTGGGGCGTCAGCGCGGGTGAAGCCCTCGCCACAACGCGACCCCGACGAGCAGGCTGGAGGCTGCGAACACCGCCAGCCACGCCATGAGCGCGAACAGCGCCAGCCGGAGGACTCCGGCGACGGAGTTGACGCTGGTCGGGATCTCGGTCTCCTCGACGGTCGTCGTCAGCTGATCGACCTGACCGCGTAACGCGCCGAGGTCGGTCCGCGTCCGCTCGATGTCCGCGCTGTTCCGCGCGAGTGCGGCGGTCATCGAATCCAGGTTCGTTCCAAGCTCGTTGAGCTGCTCGCCCGCCCGTCGGAACGATGGCACGAGCCCGGCGAGCGGTTGTGTGCCGAGGATCGTGACGTTCATCGCCTCGCCGAGGCCGGACATCGTGGCCGAGAGTCCGCGTGCCACCGTTGCCGCGCTGGTGGACGATTCCCGCGCGTCGGCGAGGCTCGCGTCGAGCCCGTCGAACGCACTCTGCGCGCCTGCGATCGTCTCCCCAGTCTGCCGCAGGGTCTCGACCAGCTCCGTCCGCGAGTCGTTGACCGAGGTATCGAACACCTCGACGTCGCCGAGGGGTCGGCTGACGTAGGCGAACGCGATGGCGAGCGACACGAGCCCGAGGACGCCGTTGAGGATCAGCACGCCCGATGCGAACCGCAGCCAACGCCGCCGCGTCAGCGCGGCGCGGATCTCGAACTCCGAGGAGACAGGCAGCGCCGCTCCCATCGTAGGGGTCGGCGCCTCGCGTCCCGTCGTCACCCTGGTGGTGCCGCGCTCCGGAACAGGTCAGCCTCGGCTCATGCTGCGCCGGAGCAACAGCGTCGTGAGCACGAGGAGCGCGATCCCCACGGCAACGAGGACACCGAGCTGCCACAACACATAGGTCGTGCCCCGCAGCATGACGTCCTGGAGCAGCCGGATGCCGTTCGTGACCGGCAGCGCGTATGAGAACGCCTGGACCTCGGGCCGGAACTCGGCGACCGGGAGCACGAAGCCGCTGAAGAACACCGATGCGAGCAGTACGAGCAGTGACAGCTGGACGGCCTGTCGCTCGGAGTCGGCGACGACCGAGATCAACAGCCCGAGGCCGAGCGAAGCGAAGACCAGCGCGGCCACGATCGCGACGAACAGCACTGGATCGCCGAGCAGCGGCACCCGGAACGCGAAGATGAGGAGTGCGGCCACGATCGCGGCGACGAGGGCGTTGATGACCCCGAAGCCGAGGTACTTCCCGATCACGAGCTCGAGCGAGTTCACCGGGGAGACGCGGAACAGCTCCATCACTCCGCCCAGCCGCTCACGCACGAGCGACAGCGCAGTCAACGTGACGGCCATGTGCTGGAGGATGAGCGCGAAGACGGCAGGGGCGAAGTACGTGACGACATTGGGCGGCGTCGGCGCGACGTTGACCGTCTGCGCCTCGGTGGGCGCGGCGATCACCTCGGGCGGGATCGAGGTGATGTCCTCCTGCCCGAGCGCGCGCATCGCATAGCCCTCACCCTGCTCGACGGCGCGTTGCAGGATCTCGCGGTTCACTTCCTGCGTCAGGCGGTACGCGATGAAGGCGGTATATCCGGACAGGACAGGGTCGATCTGGTTGAACTCGACGCCGATCACGGTCCTCTGGCCCGCCCGGAAGCGTTCCTCGAGATCTTGCGGAGCGACGACGACGAGGTCGAGCTCCTGGCGCACGAGTCGCTCTCGCGCGTCCGATGGATCCGAGACCACCCCCTCGATGGTGATCGCGGGCCCACTCAACCTCGCGTAATCCTCGACGTTCCGCGAGAGCTGGACGCCCTCAGGGATGACGATGACGGTCTCGAGCGGGCGGCGAACGCCGCTGTACCCCGCGCCGAACATGGCCATGATCAGGAATGGTCCCAGGATCAGGCTGAAGAACGCGCCCGGCCGGCGGACGACCTGGATGAACTCCTTCCAGACCTGCGAGCTGATCCGCGTCAGGCTCTTCAGGAGCCCCATCGGCCCTAGCGCCCCCAGCCGCCGGTGCCGCCCGAGCCGCCGGTGGCCGCGTTGCCGTCGGTCGCCCCATCCGCGCCGTCCGTCCCGCTGGCTGCTCCGTCGAGAGCCTGCTCGTGACGGGTCACCAGCACGGCGAACACGTCATCGAAGGACGGGCGGTATTCGCGGCTCGTCGCCACGTCGCCACCGGCCGCCGTGATCGCGTCCACCACCCGCGGGGTGACCGCTCCCGCATCTTCGGCGACCACGAGGAGGTTGCGCGGCCCGCCCTGACGAACCTCGGTCACTCCCTCGATCGAGCGGAGTCCCCTCGCATCGAAGGCGCCCGTCGTCTCCACCTCGATGACGTCGCCCCCGAGCGCGATCCGCCGCAGGTCCTCAGGGGGCGCGAGCGCGGCGAGACGGCCTCGGGAGATGATCGCGACGGCGTCGCAGTACTCGGCCTCGCCCACGTATTGCGTCGTCACGAGTAGCGTCCGGCCGGTGTCTCGGAGGCGCCGCAGCTCCGCCCAGATCGATTGCCGAAGAAGTGGGTCGATCCCCGCAGTCGGCTCATCGAGGAACAGGAGCGACGGCTCGTGGACGAGCGCGCACGCGAGCTCGAGCCTGCGCTGCATCCCGCCGGACAGATGCGACGCCCGGCGCTTGCGCGCGTCCCACAGCTCGACGAGCTCGAGCGCCTCCCGTACCCGCCGTCGTCGTCGGCGCCACAGCATCCCGAACAACGACCCCACGAAATCGACGTTCTCGGCCGCCGTCAGGTCCGGGTACAGGACGAAGGTCTGCGGCATGTACCCGATCGACTCGCGCGTCGCACGGTGGAAGCGCGAGGGATCCTCGCCGAGCACACGGACGACGCCCGACGTGGGCGCGAGAGCTCCCGTCAGCGTCCTCACCGTCGTCGTCTTGCCCGAACCACTAGGGCCGATGACACCCAGGATGGACCCCGCGGGAACGGCGAGCGAGATCCCCTCGATGCCGGTCACGTCGCGGAACCGCTTGCTCACCTCCTGCATCAGGATCGGGGGTAGGACCCCGTCCCCGATGTCGGTGGTCGCCCCGGGGACGCGCGGCTGAGGCTCGACGACGCTGGGGGCGGCCGGTATGGTCATCGCTCCTCCGCTTTCATGACGGTGTATCGGTCACCGCCGCTGCGCGTAAGGATGACCGTCCCGATCGTACAGCGGGGTCACTCGCAGATGCACGAAAAGCGGATGACGGCAGCGTCGGAGCGAGGTCAAGTAAGCTCAGTGCATGGCAGAGCCCCAGCACGATACCGACACGACGCTTTTACGCCGTCGTCCCCGCACCGCCGCCAACGGCGTCGGCGCGGAGGGCCGTGCGGCTCGCCGACGGGCATCCGTCAAGGACCGCCCCTTCGCGGGCGCCGTCGCCGCTTCAGCGCGCAGGACACCGAGCGCTCCGGCCACCCTCGCGGCATCCCCGCCGGAGCCCGAACGCGATCCGGTCGGGGCGGCGCGAAGCGCCGGCCTCCGCTACGTATCCGACCACGCGCCGGGGATCCGTCGGAGGCGGGCCGGCAAGTGGTTCAGCTATGTCGGGGCGGACGGACGGACGATCCGCGACGCGGCGACGCTCCGGCGGATCAAGGCGCTCGCGATCCCGCCGGCGTGGACCGACGTCTGGATCTGCCCCCATCCCGTTGGACACCTCCAGGCTACCGGCCGGGACGTGCGCGGCCGCAAGCAGTACCGCTATCACCCGCGCTGGCGGGAAGTGCGAGACGAGAGCAAGTACGGACGCACCATCGCGTTCGCGCGTGCGTTGCCGAAGATCCGTGAGCAGACGGAACGGGACCTCGCGCTCCCCGGCCTGCCGCGCCAGAAGGTGCTCGCCGCGGTGGTGCGGCTCCTCGAGACGACGTTCATCCGTGTAGGGAACGAGGAGTACGCGAAGGCGAACCGGTCGTACGGGTTGACCACGATGCGCGACCGGCACGTGAAGGTGGAGGGATCGCGGCTCGCATTCCGGTTCAAGGGCAAGAGTGGCGCGAAACACGAGATCGACCTTCGGGACAAGCGTCTGGCGCGGATCGTGAAGCGATGCCAGGATCTCCCGGGTCAGCAGCTGTTCCAGTACCTCGACGAGAACGGCCAACGCCAGACCATCGACTCGGATGACGTGAACACCTACCTGCGCGAGGCGACGGGCGAGGACTTCAGCGCGAAGGACTTCAGGACCTGG
Source organism: Chloroflexota bacterium (assembly GCA_016781485.1). GTDB lineage: Bacteria > Chloroflexota > Limnocylindria > Limnocylindrales > CSP1-4 > YB3-1. The sequence continues at coordinate 9,655 of JADDQH010000029.1, forward strand.
GCGGGGACGGTGCTTGCGCTCACTGCCCTCCAGATGTTCGAGGCGTTCGACACCGAGGCCCACGCCAAGAAGAACGTGGTACGGGCGATCGAGGACGTCGCCAGAAGACTCGGCAACACCGCCGCCGTCTGTCGCAAGTGCTACGTCCATCCCGCCATCATCGAGTCCTACATCGACGGCACGATGGCGCAGGTGCTGGTCCAGCGCGCAGAGGAGGAGATCGAGGGATCCGGTCGGACCCTGAAGCCTGAGGAGGCGGCAGTCCTGGGACTGCTCCAGCAGCGCCTGGAACAGGCCGCCGTCGACCCCGCGCTGGCCACTCCCTCGGCGGCCTGATCGATGGCGATCTTCGCGTCCCTGTTCGCGTTCGCCGGTCGCTTCGCCGGCAAGGTCCTCAACATGGCGCTCGGCTGGGCGACGATCCTGCTGTTCGGGAAGGTCCCGGAGTCCAAGCAGCTCCTGCTGTCGCTGGTAACGCTCGGGTCGCTCGCCGCGGTCATCGCCGCGCTCGGCGTGCTCGTCCCCGACATCGGGGCCCTCCTCGTCGCCGCGAGCCGAGTACCCGACCAGTACCAGGGATGGGTCCGGCTCGCGATGTTCGTGGCGATGCTGGTGCTACCGCTCCTCGTCGGCGTCGGCGGCTACTTCCTGCTGGACGAGTCCGATCGCCCGACCGGGAAGGGGATGATCAAGCAGGTCCTGCGCGGCTACCTGTACGCCCCGGTGATGGCGTTCGTGCTCGTCTTCATGGGCCTCGTCGCGCCGTTCCGGAAGCTTCGGGCCGTGATCAAGCGCTGGCAGGACGCACACGTCCCGATCGTCGTGAAACCGGGCGGCTACGAACGGGTCGCAGACGACCTCGAATACGCGCTCGATCAGGCGGGGCTCGCCGTGGAACGCAGGAGGGCGCCGCGCTTGCTGGAGCTCCCGTCGCGGCTGCTCGCGAAGGTATCGGGGAACCAGGGACTCGTGCCGAAGCGACTGATCCTGCTCGCCAGCCCATCCCTCGAGGTGCTGGTCCACCCCGCGGACATCTCCGTGTCCGGGACCAAGCAGGAGCTGGCGCGAGCCCGAGCGGCGGTGGCGAGCCGACTGACGTTCACGGCGGCGTACCTGACGAGCAGCGAGGAAGCACAGGACATCGAGGATCGACTGGAGCGTGCGTCACAGCTCGGGCGGTCCGGTTCGCCGGAGGATCAGCTCCAGGCGGCAGCGCACCTCCACGCCGTCGACCTGTCACTCGCCAGCCTCGATGTGACGCACGACGAGTGGGAAGTCCTGTACCGGATCCGGCTCCAGGTGGAGCGGGACCTGCTGATGGCGCGCGGTGCCGCCGTCTCCAGCGACTCACGGTCGGACGCCCCGCCCGGCGCGCCCGATCCTGTCGACGTCGCGTTCGCGCGAGCGATGGGAGCGGTCAGCGGTGTCCTCGACAAGGTCCTCGTGGGTTCCCCCGTCGGGAAGGTCGCCTCCGCCCTTCGGAAGAACGCGCCCCCCAGGCGCACGTGATGCCTCCGCCGGCAGAGACGAGCGATACGGAGTACCATGTCCTGTTCGCCCGAACAACGCGTGCCGCGCGTCCCCGAACCAGCTGAGCCTTGAACGTGCCCTATCGTCCCCCCGCGCGCCGCGCGCGACCGACCCCCAACGACGCACATCCGCGCCTAACCCCGGCCATGCGCCGGACCCTGATCGCGCGCGCGCGCGCCAAGCCCCGGCGCGCTGGCGGTTTCGGCCCGACCCTTGCCCTCATGTTCGTCCTCGGACTCGTCGCCGTGTTCGCGACGAGTGCGCTCGCAGTGGGGGGCGCGGCCGTCACGTCGCTGTACGCGATGGAGCAGGACCTTCCTGATCCGCGGCTCCTGGAACAGCTTGACTTCGCCCAGCCGACGGTCGTCTACGACCGGACGGGGAAGATCGAGCTCGCCCGGTTCCAGGCGGAGAAGCGGCGCGTCATCGGCTTCGACGATGTCCCCAAGCTCGTGCTCGACGCGACGACCTCGGTGGAGGACGCGACGTTCTGGCAGAACGAAGGGTTCGATCCGAACGCGATCGCGGCCGCGATCTACGAGAACATCACGGGCTCGAGCCAGCGCGGCGCGTCCACGATCACCCAGCAGCTGGTCCGCGCTCGGCTGCTCCCTCGTGAGCTGCTTCGGCCGGAGGCGAATCAGTACGAGCGGAAGGTGAAGGAGATCCTTCAGGCGTCGCGGGTGACGCGGGCGTACCCGGGCGAGGAGGGCAAGAAGCGGATCATCACGGCGTATCTGAACGAGATCTTCTACGGTGAGAACTCCTACGGTATCGCCGCGGCCGCCGAGGTCTTCTTCGGCGTCACCGACCTGCGGGACCTGACGCCTGCCCAGGCGGCCCTGCTCGCGGGATTGCCCCAGGCGCCCGCGACCCTCAACCCCAAGCGCAGTCCCTACCTGAAGCGCACACGCGACGGCGAGCTGACGCTCCCCGTCCGTGGGTGCCTCCCCGAGTCCGATCCTGCGCGGACCGACGACCCGTGCCCCGAGGTGGTCGCACGACGGAACTACATCCTCGGTCGGATGAGGATCGCAAGCAGGTGGACGAAGTTGACGGAGCGGCAGTACCGGGCCGCGCTGCGCGAACCCGTCATCCTCGCGCCGAACCGTCCGAGCTTCTTCAAGGCGCCGCATTTCGTGTGGCAGGTCAAGGCGCAGCTGGACCAGCTGCTGGTCGACCAGGTGCCGGTCGAGCGGGGTGGCTACAAAGTCATCACCACGCTGGACCTGAAGGCGCAGGCGCTCGCGGAGAAGTACGTGACGGCGGCCGCCATCCTCCCCAACATGCGCTCGCGCGACGAGATGGATCGGGCCGTCGATCGGCTCGGTCTTCAGCGCGACCGTGATTGGATCACGCGGCTTCGAGGATCGGGGTTCCACAACGGAGCCATGACGGCGATGGACTACCGGACGGGCGATGTCCTCGCCTACGTCGGCAGCGCGGGCTACTACCGGGAAGACCTGAAGTCCAAGAAGTTCGATCCGCAATACGACGTCGCCGGGGTCGGGTTCCGCCAGCCGGGGTCCGCCTTCAAGCCCGTCGTCTACGCGACCGGCTTCGAGACGCGGCGGATGACACCGGGGTCCCTGCTCATGGATATCACCACCAAGATGAGCAGCAAATGGACGCCGCGCAACGCCGACCGGCTGGAGCGCGGACCGGTGCTCGTCCGCAAGGCGCTCCAGTACTCACTGAACATCCCCGCCATCAAGTCGCTCTACAAGATCGGCTTTGAGCCGGTCGCGGCGCAGGCAACGAGGCTCGGCATCAACTTCCCGCAGGGCGAGGATCAGTTCCTGCGGGCGGGCAGCGCCGGCGCCATCGGGACGGTCGAAGTCCGGATGCTCGACCTCCTCTCCGCCTTCGGCACGTTCGGGAACGGCGGCGTTCGGACGGCCCCGCGGATGGTTCTCCGCGTCGAAGGCGCGGACGGCCGGCAGGTGTACGAGACGGGCGAACCCGTGCAGAGCCGAGCGTTGAGCCCGGAGGCTTCCTACCTGATCACCGACATCCTGTCGGGCAACGCTGATCCGGAGGAGAACCTGCTGTGGGGGCCGCGCTTCGAGCTGCACAACGGTCCGGGCGGGCAGCGCCGGCCGCTCGCCCTCAAGACAGGCACGACGGACGACACGCGGGACCTCACGACATACGGGTACATGGCCCCTCCCGCGGACCCCGGGCGACCTGCGATCGCCGTCGGCGCATGGATGGGGAACAGCGACCACTCCATCCCGGCGGGCGTGGGCGACGAAGACGAGATCTTCTCTTCCGCAGGACCGGGCCGGATCTGGAACGCGTTCATGCGCGACTACACTCGGAGCTGGCCCGTCAGCGACTTCCGCCGCCCGGACACCGTCGTCTCCCGGACGATCGACGCGTTCTCGGGCGGGCGCCCCGGTCCGTGGACGGAGGCCGTGACGACCGAATCGTTCATCGCGGGCACCGAGCCGGGGAGCCCGCGTTCGCCCGACCAGGCCGGGCTCCTCTACACGTTCGACTGCGGGCAGTGGTGGGTGGACCCCGAGAGCGCCGAAGAGAGAGCCGGTTCTCCTCAGTCGTGGCAGGAGGCGGCGGCCGACTGGGCGGCGCGCGCGAGGCGTGGCGAGGGGGTGTTCGGCAAGTTCAAAACGACGAGCAACAAGACATTCAAGACGGCGACGACGCACCTGTACGGCCGCAACAGCTGGGGCGGCGAGATCGTCGGCGGAGGATGCTTCGAGATCCCCGAGTTCCTGTTCCCGGGCTTCCCTGGCGACGGAGAGAGCGCGTTCGAGCCGGCGCCGACCCCGCCCGTGACCGGCTTCGTCGCTGCGTCGGATCCGACCCCCGAGCCGGAGCCGGATC
>JADDQH010000029.1:14082-31290 GCA_016781485.1 Chloroflexota bacterium
CGCCGAGGCCGACGCGGGAGCCGATCGCCGGGCCGGAGCCGGATCCGACGCCCGAGCCGACCCCCGAAGCGGGATCGGATCCGACGCTTGAGCCCGCGACCGCCGAGGCGGAGCCGCCGACGGAAGCGGCACCGCCTGCGGAAGACGACTGAGCACCGCGGCACGCCGCGTTCCTGCGACGTGCCGGCTCGTCAGCGATCCGCTGGCGCACGACGCACCGGGCCGTGAGGACGACGGTGCGGTCAGGCACGAGGTAGCGCCCGGCGCGGCCCGTGACAAGCCTGTAACAAGAGTGAAAGACCGCCCTTCGGTGGCGCCCTCCACGGGGTGGCCGGTCTCCGGCACGATTCGCCCGCTGCTTCCGGCGGAGACGGCCGAGGGTAGGGAGGACCCTGGCGGGCGTGCGACGGCGTGGCAGGCCGCGGCGGCAGCGTGGCACACTCCCGGCGAGCTGCAGCAGCAGACGGACACGAGATGGCGAGGCCAGCGAGAAAGCGGCGGGCGCACTCAGGAGGATTGACGATGGCGACCGAGAACCAAGTCGATACCGCAGCGACGACCGTGTACATCGAAGACGGCGGTGGCTCCGGTGGGGCCACGGGTATGGGTCAGGACGCCGCGCAACGTGTGCGGGCGGCGGCGGAAACAGCGGCGGAACGGGTCCCCGCGGCGCTGACGGGAGCACAGGTGGCGGTCGCGGACACCGCGCGCGCGCTCGACGAGCTGCCGAACCAGGCGCTCATCATCGGCACGAGCTTCTCGATCGGGTTCGGCGCCGGCCTTCTGCTCTCCGGCTCCAACCGCCTGCTCGTGCTGCTCGCGCTGACCCCCGCAGCGGCGATGGCGATGACCTTGCTCGGGCGAGACACCGCCGGCGGTCAGAGCGTCGCAACGGCAGCGGCGACGTCTCCACGGCGTGGATCGGCGACGGGGTGAGCGGGCCCACCTCCCGCTAGCGCAGCGCGGCCCCCGGGGCTAGCGCCGGTGCGCTGCAGGACGCTGGTTCAGACGACGCCGCCCTGACCCGCGGGCTCGGCGGCTTTCGCGTCGTGGTCACCAGCAGCGACCGCGGCGTCGTCCAGGCGTTCCTCCTCGGGCTGTCCACTACCGCCGGCGTCGCCGAGGTTGCCCTCCACGTCAAGGACGTACCCGATCCCCTGGAACGTCTTGATCGGCCCGGGCTCGCCGGGCGATGCTCCGAGCTTGCGCCGGACGCGACTGATCCAGACGCGCAGGTACTGGAGATCGTCCCTGTATTCCGGGCCCCACACCTTCGTCAGCAACTCGGTATGAAGCACGACCTTCCCGGCGTGCGCCGCGAGGTGCTGTAGGAGGAGCCACTCCGTCCTGCTCAATGACACGAGCTCGCCGCCCTTCGTGAGGAGCCGCCGCTCGAGGTCGATCTCGATGTCGTCGAACGCCACGATCCCGGCACCCGGCGACACGCCGCTTGAACGGCGGAGGACCGCGCGGACTCGGGCAGCAAGCTCGTCGGGGTGGAACGGCTTCGCGATGTAGTCGTCCGCGCCCAGGTCGAGCCCCTTCGCCTTGTCACTCGTGGAGCCTTTGGCCGTGAGTAGGATCACCGGCACGGGTCGCCACTCGCGGAGCTGGCGCATGACCTCGATGCCGTCGAGGTCGGGCATCACGATGTCCAGCAGGACGATGTCCGGGCGGACCTCCTCTGCCTTCTTGAGCGCCTCCTCGCCGCGCGACGCGGTAACGACGCGAAATCCCTCGTCGTGCAGCGTCAGCGCGACGAGCTTGGTGATCCGCGGCTCATCATCCGCCACGAGCACCAACGGCTGATTGTTCACGCACCCTCCTCGATCGCCAGTTTGAGAACGAATCCGAATTCTGCTCCTCCAGAGGCTCTCGGCCGCGCCCAGATCCGGCCGCCCATCGCCTCGACGAGGAGCCTGCACACGAACAAGCCGATCCCGGCACCGCTGGCCTTGTCCGCGGTGGAGGGCGACCGGTAGAACAATTCGAACAGGTGGTCGGCCTCCTCGGCGGCAAACCCCGGCCCCTCATCGAGGACGCGGACCGTTGCCTCGTCTCCCTGCGCACGCAGGACGGCCCGTACGCGCCCGCCTGGTCCACTGTACTTGGCCGCGTTGCTGAGCAGGTTGCGGATGACCTGCTCCACGTACGTCTGGTCGCCCTGGACGGCCGGTAGGTTCGCGGGGATGACCGATTCGAACCGAGTGTACGACCAACGCTCCTGCTCGGACCGCATCACGGCGGGCACGATCCGCTGCAGGAGCAGGGGCTCGTTCCCGAGCTCTCGGCCCGCGTTCTGCCCGTATCGAGCCAGGACGAGGAGGTCCTCGACGAGCCGGTAGAGACGCTCGGACTCGACCTCGATGTCCCGATGGGCCTCGCGGCTCGCCTCCGGGTCGAGCTGCCGATCGCCGCGCACCAGAAGCTTGCTGTTCCCGTAGATCGTCGTGACCGGAGTGCGGAGCTCGTGCGAAAGGACGCCGATGAACGCGTCGCGAGCCATCTGCGCACGCCTGGCCTCGGTCACCTCCCGCATGAACACGATCGTCTCCACCACGTCGCGGTCCGGAAGCTGGTCCGTGATCGAGGCGGGAGTGAATACGGGGTACGCGGTCAGCTCGAACCAGCGCTGCGCCGACCCCTTCAACGGCAGCTCGATCGGCCCTTGACTCTTGGTTTCGCCCAATCGCGGTGCGCGGTCGTCGTGATCGACGAACCGCTCCAGGACGTCCTGGAATCCCCCCGGCCCGCCGTCCGGGAACAGGGCGTCTGCGGCGGGATTGGAGAAGATCGTCCGCCCCTCGCCGTTGAACACGAGGACCGCGTCGCCCATCGCGCGGATGATCGTCGTCAGCTCCGCATTCAGAGCGCGCTCGGCCAGCGCGAGCTGATGGAGCCGCTCCCCCGTCTCGATGCGATCGCTGATGTCGCGGACGATCATGATGACGCGGCCGCGGACGCCCGGCGGCCGGACGTACTGCATGAACAGCTCGACGGGGACGTCCAGCCCGTCCTTCCGCCGGTGTGTCGTGACCAGCGTCGTCGAGCTCATCGACCCATCGAGGAGCGGCTGGAGCAGCGCCCGGAACCCGCCCTCGTCGAACTCCGGCTGAAGGTCGCTCGGCTTCATCCGCAGCAATTCGTCCCTGGTGTATCCCGATCCGTCGACGGCGCCCTGGTTGACGTAGAAGAACCCGAGCGTTCTCGGGTCGAACATGTACAGCCCGTCGAGCGTCGTGTCGAGGGTCGTCTTGAACTCGCTCAGCAGCTCGTAGATCCGTGCCGCATCCACTGCCGCCGCGGCGCGTCTGGCCAGTTCCGTCGCGAGCGCGAGATCGGGCGGACCGTAGCCGCGACCGGGCACGGTGGACACGAGCGTCATCGCGCCAAGGACCCTGTGCCGGGCGGGGAGCGGGACGACCATCGCGCTCCGCGCGGACAGCGAGCGAAGGAAATCGAGATGCGCGAGTCGTCCGTGTTCGTCGTCGCTCGCGGCCTCGAGCTCCGGCACCTCCGCGATCACCGTCGCCTGGCCCGTCCGGAGGACCTCGCGGATGAGCTCGGCGGGCGAGCTTCCCGAGCCATCCGCTCGCCCGGCTCTCGACGTCGCGGTCGCTGTCCTGACCGCCCTCCCGTCGGCGTCCACGATGTCGATCAGGCACGCGTCAGCGAACGCGTGCACCGTCATCTCGGCGAGCTGGCCGAGCGTCTGGTGATAGTCGAGAGACGAGCCGAGGACGGCGCTTGCCTGTGCCAGGAATCCGACGCGCTGTTGCGCCTCCTGCTCCGCGTCGAACAAGCGCGCCCGCTCGAGGGCCTGCGCGCACTGTTGCGCGACGGCGAGCATGAACGCGCGGTCCTCCTGCGAGAACACCCTGCTCTCGGCGAACGTCAATGCGACCGCGCCGAGCGTCCGATCCTCGACTCGGAGCGGGAGGGCGAGCCAAGCCCCCCTGGAGAAGCTTTCGGCGCCATGCGCGAACTCCGGGTAGTCGCGCTGCAGCCCCTCGAACGACTCGATGAACACGGCTCGTTCCGTCCTGACAGCGTCGCTGAGCGGCAGGGGCGCGTCGAGTCCGACCCGTGCGTAGCGTTCCATCACGGCAGGGGGGTAACCGACGGCACGGAGCAACACGAGCTGATCGGCCGACTCGAGGACGGCGACTGAACCCGCGAGCGCCCCCAGCGCCTCGGTCGCCTGCTCGACGATCACCCCGGCGGCCTGCGACCGCGTCAGCGTCGCTGACAGTGCCGACGTGATCGCCTGGAGCCTCGTCGTCCGATCCGCGGCCTCCTCCGCCGCCTGCCGCGCGCGCTGCTCCGCCTCATAGAGTCGGGCGGTATCCACCGCCGTCGCGATCCGGCGGGCCAACTCCTCGGCCATCGCGATGTCGTCGGGTCCGTAGCGACCTCCCGGCCGCGTCAAGCCGAGCCCGATCCGACCGATCACCGTGGACCGAGCAAGCAGCGGCACGATGATCCCCGATCGGAACCCGGACCTTCTGAGGGCCTCGAGCTCGTCCTCGTCGTCCGCGATCACCTGAAGGATCGAGTCGGGGACGTCCGCAAGCAGCAGTGGTTCGCCGGACGCGACCAGGGGCTGAAGACGATCTTCGTCGGCGTCCGCGGTGCGACGTCGGCCGAATCCGCGCAGCTTCTCCTCCTCGGCAGGGTCGACGTGCGCGAGGGCGGACAGCGCCGAGTGTCCTTCGTCGCCTACGAGGCTGACGGTGCACAGATCGGCGAACGCGGGCACGGCAAGCCGGGTCACATCCGCGAGAGCGTTCACGTAGTCGAGCGACGACGCAAGGATCCTGCTCGCCTCGGCGAGGAACGCGAGGTGAGCTCGAGCTCGCTCGGATTCCTCGAGCGCGCGTGTTTCGGCTGCCCGCCGCCGCGCGAGCTGGATCGGCCCGCTCAGCGCCGCAGCGACCGACTGCAGCAACCCGAGATCGCGCTCGCGGAACGCGTGCGGAGACGTCGAGTCGACCTCGAGGACCCCGATCGCCTCGCCCCTCCACACGAGCGGGACCGCGATGTAGGAACGGAGCGTGTCGTCCCCGTCCCGGCTCATGGGGCGAACAGTCGTCTCGAGGAGGTCGTTCGAGAAGAACGGGGCTCGCGACTCGATGATCCGCCAGCTCGTGCCCGTACCCCGGGGCACCCGCTGGCCGCGGGCTTGCTCGGCGAACCTGCCTCTGGCGGCGCGAAGCACCAGCTCATCCTGCTCCACGAGCGCGATCGAGCCACCCGTGAACCTCACGATGCCGGCGAGCCGGTCGAGCGTCACGGCAAGAACGTTCTCGACGTCATCCTCGCCTGCGGCCGCCGTCGCGATCTCGTTCAGGAGCTCTGCCTCGGCGCGCGAGGCGAGCTCCTCCATCAGTACCTCCGCTCGCTGGGCTTCCGCACGCCGTCGGATCGATGCGTCCTTCACCGTGAGCACGATCCCGGGTACGACCACGGCTTCGGGCCGGAGTGAACCGGATGCGAGGATGGCGGCGAACCGCTCCCCGGACCGTCTGGCCAGGATCACGTCACGTTCCGTCCGTCCGTGAAGCAGCACGGCGAGCGTCGGCTCGAGCAGAGCGAGGTGCTCGGGAGGCCAGAACGGGTACGGTGGTCTCGTCCCGACAAGCTCTTCCCGCGAGAAGCCGGTCATCTCCGTGAACCTGCGGTTCGCCTCGAGGAGACGGCCGTCGGACGCGACGATCACGACCCCGTCCGCGAACGCCTCCAGGAGCTCGTCCAGGCCCGGAACCAGTGGCACCTGGGGTGCGCTACGGCGCGCGTCGCCGGGTCTCGGCGGCACGAGGGTCGGCAAACGCTGGCCGGAGGGGGTGTCGGGCACTCTGCTCCTCGTGATGTCCATCGCCAGGGTCCCGGGCACTATAGCGTCGCGACGTGACACGGGCGCGTAACGAGGAGCGGGCGAGTTCAGCGCCCACGGCACCGCTGCATCCCTCATGCTCCTGCTGCGCGGAGACGCCGCGCTGGAGTCCGGGAGCGGCGTGGGAAGGGGGCACGGATCGTGCGCGGTGAGATGGTCCGGTGGTTCGTGCGGGGGGTGGGGCTCGCGCTCGGCATCGGGCTCGTCTTCGCACTCGCCAACGCCGCCGCCCTCGCGGCACGCGTGCTCATCCTCGTGTTCGTCGCGATCCTGCTCGCGTCCGCCCTCGAACCGTTCATCGATCGGCTCCGCAGCCGGATCCCGCTCGGCCGCGGGTTGACCATCCTCATCGTCTACCTGGGCTTCTTCACCTCGGTCCTCGGGCTCGCGTTCCTCGTCGTGCCCGGCGCGTTCAACCAGCTCGGCGGCGTCGTGGAACGGCTGCGGCCGTTCCTCGCCGACGCCCGGGCGTTCGCAGCCGACCTTCAGCCGGCCGCGCTCGCGACCAGCGCCACGGCGCTGATCGACGCTGCGGAGGAAGCGATCCGGCCGCAACGACCCGAGGCCGGCCAGATCGTCGAGATCGGGCTGACGGCGGCGGAAGCCGTGATCTCGCTCATGACGATGCTCGCGATCGTCTTCTTCTGGCTGACGGAGCACGCGCGACTCCAGCGGTACGTCCTTGCCTTCGTGCCGAGGGGCCGACGCGGCGGAGCGCGCAGGACGTGGAACGAGATCGAGACGAGGCTGGGGTCATGGGTCCGGGGTCAGCTGATCCTGATGATGACCGTGGGCATCGCGACAGGAACGGCCTATGCGCTCCTCGGCCTGGAGTCGTTCGTCCTGCTCGGGCTCATCGCCGGACTCGCCGAAGCGATCCCGATCGTGGGACCGCTCGCCGGAGCGATCCCCGCACTCCTCGTCGCGGCGACGCGCGGGCCCGAGCTCGTGCTGCTCGTCGCGTTCGTCTACGTCGTCATCCAGATCATCGAAGGAAACATCCTCGTGCCATTCGTCATGCGCAACACGATCGGGATCTCGCCGTTCCTGGTCATCGTGAGCATCCTCGTCGGGGCGGCCGTCGGCGGCGTTGTCGGCGCCCTTCTCGCGGTGCCGGCTGTTGCAGCCACGGAAGTCGTCCTGGAGCGTCTCCAGGCGCGGGCAACACCGGTCCCCCAGGACCCGGCGGGCGTCGCGACGCCTGAACGAGAGGGGCGCGAGACCGCGCAGAAGTCGCTGCCCGACCAGCGCGATCGGACCGCCCCGGTCTGAGACCCCGGGTGCTGCAAGGAGACTGCAAGTCGGCCCCGGACCCGCGGCGGCGTGGTGGGAGCGTGGGCGGGTACGGTGGAGCCGTCACCAAAAGCACGCCCGGCTGCGCGGGCGTCGTGGTCGCGGGCTCCGGGACGGCGGCCGCGGCACGCACATGGAGGCCGCCGCGACATCGCAGACCCACGGTCGGCCACAGAGCGTTCGCAGGAGGATAGAAAGAGGAATGGAGCACCGATCCCAGCCGCAGCCTAAGTCGCTGCAGCCGGAGCAGGAGGTCGAGCGGCGCGAGCAGCAGCACGAGGAGTCGCGACAACAGCCGCCGCCGACGGACGAGCCGCCGCTGCCGAAGGACCAACCGCCGGGAGTCGAGGGACAGACGCCGGAGGCGCACAACGAGGCCAGGGGCTATGGCGGCAGCGGCAAGCTCGCGCGTAAGGTGGCGATCGTCACCGGCGCCGACAGCGGGATCGGACGTTCCGTCGCGGTCCACTTCGCGAAAGAGGGCGCTGACGTGGTCGTGATGTACCTCAACGAGCACGAGGATGCCCAGGAGACGAAGCGGCTCGTCGAGGCGGAGGGGCGGAGGTGTATCACGATCGCGGGGGACATCGGCGACGAGTCGCTCTGTCACCAGGCGGTCGACGAGACCGTGCGCGAGCTCGGAGGCCTCGACCTCCTCGTCAACAACGCCGCTGAGCAGCACCCACAGCAGGCCCTGACCGACATCACGCGGGACCAGCTCGAAAGGACGTTCCGCACCAACATCTTTTCGATGTTCTACCTGTCCAAGGCGGCCCTTCCGCACCTCAAGCCGGGTAGCGCGATCGTCAACTCGACCTCGGTCACCGCCTACAAGGGAAGTGCCCAGCTGCTCGACTACTCGTCGACCAAGGGGGCCATCGTCACGTTCACCCGGTCGCTCTCGCAGTCACTGGCCCAGCAGGGCATCCGCGTCAACGCGGTCGCGCCCGGACCGATCTGGACACCGCTGATCCCGTCGAGCATGCCGGAGGAGCGAGTGGAGTCGTTCGGTCAGGACGTTCCGCTGGGGCGGGTCGGGCAGCCGGACGAGGTAGCGCCGTCATACGTGTTCCTGGCGTCAGCCGACTCGTCGTACATGAGCGGGCAGGTCCTGCATCCCAACGGGGGGACGGTCGTCGGCGGATGACACGACGGGACGAGCCCCGAGCGATCGACGCTGACCCGCGCCCGTCACGCCTTCTGGCATCCCCGTCCCCGTCTAGACTTGGGGCGCATCGCTCGCCCGTTCCCAACGACTCGGAGGAAGTCCGATGCACCATGACGTCCCCGACCACACGAGTGGAAGCCCCGTCAGGGAAGGCCGGCCGCTCATGGAGCCGCTGCTCGTATTCGACCTGCCCGGCGAGATCGCACGGCTCCGCGGGGAGCCGACGTTCGAGGGCAAGGATCGGAACTCGATGACGCTCGCGAAGGAAAGCGACTTTCGCGTCCTGCTCACGGTGCTCCGACCAGGCGCCACGATCGATGAGCAGGACGGCGAGGGACGGATGAGCGTCCAGGTCCTCGACGGTTCCACGAGGCTCGAGCTCGAAGGCGGGACGGCCGACCTGGGTAGCGGTCAGGTCGCCACGGTGGATGCCGGGAACCCGTGGTCGCTGCGAGCACGGGAAGACGCGGCCGTACTGGTCACGATGGCGGCGCCCAGCCGCGAGAACATCGAGCGCGGGAGCTGACGGCGTCGCGCGCGGGAAGACCGCCGGGATGATGGAAGCTGAAGAAGAAGCGCGTCAGAAAGTCGGGCGAGGCTCTCGAGGGAGCAGTCAGGGCTCGGTCGTCGCCTGCTGCGTCAGTCGAGCATCAGGGCGTATCCGACTCCCACGTACGTCCTGATCGAGCCACCCTTGCCTGCGGGCAGGCCGAGCTTCCGGCGCAGCCGGCTGATGCACAACCGCAGGAGATGCAGATCGTCCTCGTACCCCCGTCCCCACACGTTCCGCAGAAGCTCGGTGTTGAGCACGACCTTCCCTGCATTCAGGGCAAGCTGCTGGAGCAGCAGCCATTCCGTCCGCCCGAGCCACAGCGGCCGGCCCTGCTTGCGTAGCAGGCGCCGTTCGAAGTCGACCTCCACGTCCGCGAACCGGAGCATCCCGGGACGATCGGGAGTCGCGGACGTCTCGGAACGCGAGTCCGCCCGCCGGAGCACCGCTCGAACACGTGCCGCGAGTTCGTCCGCGTGGAACGGCTTTGCGATGTAGTCGTCGGCCCCGCAACGGAGCCCGGTCACCTTCTCGGCCGGCGACCCGCGGGCGCTGAGGAATATGACGGGCATCGAGGTCCAGGACCGGAGTTCCTCGAGGACCTCCAGTCCATCCATCCCGCCGGGCATCGTGATGTCGAGCACGGCGAGGTCCGGAGCCAGCTCGCGCGCCTTCGCCAGCGCCTCCTCACCCGAAGAGGCTGTCTCGACCGCGTAGCCTTCGTCACCCAGGAACAGCTTCACGACGTCGCGGATGCTCGCCTCGTCGTCCGCGACGAGGACGAGCGTCCCCTCATCCCTCTCCACGACCCCACGATACAGAGATTCGCGTACGCGGTCGCCCCCACCCCGTGCACGACCCCGATCGCCGAGCCGCGACCACACGATCCCAGCACTGTCACGCCGAGAATACGCGTGGCCGTGAGACGTGCGACCAAACGGACCCGCCGCGTCGTGATGATGCAGGAGCGTCAACCGGCGGACCGGTCGTGGCACTCGACCTTAGTGCGGCACGACCGGGTCGAAGAGGAGATCTGATGCGCGAGCCCTTTCGTCAACGACAGCACGGACGCTGACGTCAAGGCCGCCGCGGATCCCCTTAAGCCGGTCCAGGCCTCCCACGACCCCGGGCCCGACGTCGCGCAGCGAAGGGTCCTCGACATCCTCGACGCGGCGAGCCAGCCGATCCCGTCCCCCCGCGGATCCGTTCGCATCGGTACTGCCTCGTGGACCGACCCCACGATGACCGCTGCGGGCGTCTTCTACCCGCCGGGCGCGGACACGGCCGAGGAGCGGCTCCAGTACTACGCCACGCAATTCCCGATCGTGGAGGTTGACGCGACGTATTACGCGCTGCCTCAGCGCCGGATGTCCGAGCTCTGGGTCGACCGGACGCCACCGGACTTCATGTTCGACGTCAAGGCGCACGCGCTGATGACCGGGCAACCGAGCGAGGTCCGGCGGCTGCCGAAGCCGCTCCGGGAGGCGCTCCCCGACGATCTCCGGGGCAAGACGCGGATCTACGCGCGGGACCTGCCTGTCGAGCTGTACGACGCGATCTGGGAGCTGTTCCTCGACGGGCTGGAGCCACTCAGGACGACCGGGCAGCTGGGGTCCGTGCTGTTGCAGTACCCACGCTGGTTCTTTCCGACCTCGGAAAGCCGCGATGCGATCCTCGAGGCACGCGATCGTCTCGGCGCCGTGGCATCGGCGGTCGAGTTCCGCAACGGCTCCTGGTTCAACGAACGGAACCGCGAGCGGACACTCCGCTTCCTCAGCGACAACGGCATCCCCTTCGTGATGGTCGATGGGCCGCAGGGGATGCGAAGCAGTGTCCCTCCTATCGTCGCTGTCACGTCGCCCGATCTCGCCGTCGTCCGCTTCCACGGGCGACGGACCGAGACGTGGGAGGCACGCAACATCCCGACCGTCGAACGCTTCCGTTACCTGTACGACCCAGCCGAGCTCGACGAGTGGGTACCCCGGATCCGCGACGCTGCCCGAGAGGCGGCGGAAACGCACGTGCTGATGAACAACTGCTACGCGAACTACGCGGCGACGAACGCGCGCGAGGTCGCTCGGATGCTGTTGGAAGAGGTGCGCACCCGAGCCGATGCCGACGAGCGGGAGCCGGCCCAAGAGGTCCGCTCGTCTTGATGGACGGGCCGATCCTCGTCATCGACGACGACGAGGCGATCCGGTCGTTCCTTCAGCTCGCGCTGACCGCCGAAGGCTATGCCGTGGAAACGGCCGGTGATGCTCGGTCCGCGCTCGCTGTCGTCGCGCATACCCGACCCGGCCTCATCCTGCTCGACTACGACATGGACGACATGGACGGGGCGGAATTCGGCCGCGCCTACCGGTCGATCCAGTCTCCGCCTGCCCCCCTCCTCGTTCTGACTGCCGGGCCCGACGGGCGCACTGCTGCGCGTCAGGCGGGCGCGGACGAGTTCCTCTCGAAACCGTTCGAACTCGACCACCTGCTCGAGGTCGTCGAGCGTCACGTGCCGCGCGGGACGGCCGGGAAGCCGGAGCGCCCCGGACGTCAGGAACCGGGAGAACGGCATTGACAGGTCGTCGTCGCGTCCAGAGCGCGTGGACGATCGAACCGGTCCATCGGCTGGAGCGAAAGGACGGACTAGGAGCGGGGCCCTATGTCTCCGGTCGAGGGACCGCCGGACGCCGGTGGATCGGCGAGCGGTAGGACGATCAGCGCCCTGGTCCCCTTCCCCTCCTCCGAGCGTAGCTCCAGCGAGCCCTGGTGTGCGGCCACGATCTCGCGCGCGATGAACAGGCCGAGCCCGAGCGCTCCGGCCCTGGCCCGAGGCCGCGCCTGGTAGAACGGTGAGAAGACCTTCGGCAGTTCCTCCTCGGGGATCCCCGGGCCCTGATCCTCCACGGCGATCTCGGCCATGCCGTTCCGCTTCGTGAGCCTCACGTCGATGTGCTTGCTCTCCGACGCGTGCTCGACTCCGTTCTTCAGGAGGTTCAGCAGCACCTGCTCAAGACGCCGGGAGTCGCCGTCCACGAGGATCGCGCCGTCGACCTCGACTTCGATGGGCGGTTTCGCAGCGACCGATCGCACCGTCTCGACGGCTCCGTCGACGACCGAGCGAAGGTCGATCCGCTCGAGCTCCAGCGTCAGCGCCCGGTTCTCGAGCCTGGCGGTGTCGAGCAGATCCTCGACGAGTCCGACGAGCCGCCTCGACTGCTGGAGCGCCCGGGTGGCGAGCCCGTAGACCATCTCGTCGGGGGACGCCGCGAGCTGGCGGTGCAGCAGCTGGACGTACCCGTGGAGCGCGGTGAGCGGCGTACGCAGCTCATGACCCAGGACGGCGATGAACTGCTCCTGCAGCTCGCTGCGCGCCGCGTCTTTGCTGCTCACGAGGTCCCCTCTGACCGGTCATCCTCCGCCGCGATCGGTGGTGTCATGGCTTTCGCGCCGCGGGACGGAGGGCCCTCTAGTCTAACTATCCTTCGCCATGTCTCCGTTGGTCGCCGCCTCGATCTTCTTGAACGTGGCGAGCGCCTGCCCGACGCACTGATCCATGTTGTAGTACTTGTACGTCGCCAGCCGTCCGACGAAATAGACCCGCCGCGTCTCGGCGGCGAGCGTCTCGTACTTCCTGTAGAGCTCGGCGTTCTCCTTGCGCGGCACCGGGTAGTAGGGGTCTCCCTCCGCTCGCGGGTACTCCCGGACGATCGTCGTCCGTGTGTGTTCCTGGCCCGTCAGGTACTTGAATTCGGTGATCCGCGTGTACGCGTAGTCATTCGGGTAGTTCACCGTCCCCGTCGGCTGGAAGACCGGCGTGTCGACTGTCTCGAACTCGAAGGTCAGCGAGCGATACGGCAGTTTGCCGTATCGGAAGTCGAAGAAGGCGTCGATCGGGCCGGTGTAGATCAGCTCGCGGTACGGGACGATGTCCTTCACTTCGCGAAAGTCCGTATTCAGCATCACCTTGATATTCGGGTGATCGAGCATCCGCTCGAACATCCGCGTGTACCCGTGCAGCGGCATGGCCTGGTAGGTGTCCGTGAAATAGCGGTCGTCTCGGTTCGTCCGTGTCGGGACGCGAGCGGTGACGGAGGCGTCCAGCTCCGAAGGGTCGAGCCCCCATTGCTTCCTGGTGTAACCACGGAAGAACTTCTCGTACAACTCCCGGCCCACCGCGTTCACCACGACGTCCTCGGACGTCCGGATCGGCTCGCGGCGCTCGGCTACGGATGCGAAGAACTTCTCCAGCTCGAACGAGGTGAAGTTGGTTCCGTAGAGCCGATTGACGGTGTCGAGGTTGATGGGGATCGGGACGAGCTGGCCGTCGACGCTCGCGAGGACGCGATGCTGATAGGGGCGCCACTCGGTGAACCGCGAGAGGTAATCGAATATCTGCGCCGAGTTCGTGTGGAAGATGTGGGGGCCATACCTGTGGACCAGGATGCCCGCGGCGTCGTAATGGTCGTACGCGTTCCCGCCGATGTGGTTGCGTCGCTCGACGATGAGGACCTTCTTGTCCAGCTGTGAGGCGAGCCGCTCCGCGAGGACGCTGCCGGAGTAGCCGGCTCCGACGATGAGGTAGTCGAACACTCGCTCGTGTCAGTCCCTGCTCGTCACGAGCCCCGACGAGCGGACGACCTTCAGCGGCCGGACGGCGGCACGCACGGAGACGGGCAGCGCTCGGCCACCCGGCGCGGCGGCCGGTGGCGAGACCTCTGCCTTCGACTCTCTCCTGCGCGCGACCGCTTCCTGGAGCAGCCCGTCCATCTCCGCCCACGTGCGATCCCACGAGAGGCGCTCGAGGAAGAGATCGGCTTGCCGGACGCGTCGGGCGGGATCGTCCGCGAGGGCCGCGACGACGGCGTCGATGAATCCGTGGGGGGTGTCCGCGATCCTGACGAGCCCCTTTTCGCCGTACGGGTGAACGACGTCCCTGATGCTCGTCGACACGACGGGCTTGCCCGCGGCCAGGTACTCCGGCGTCTTCGTCGGGCTGATGAAGCGCGTCGCGTCGTTCCGCGCGAACGGCATGATCGCGACGTCCCATCCCGCGAGGTAGCCCGGCAGATCCTCGTAGTCCTTCTTGCCGAGGTAATGGACGTTGGGCCCGTGCGCCAGTCTGTCCCGCCCGATCTTCGCAACCGGCCCGACGAACACCAGTTGCCAGTCGGCGCGTGCGTCCGCGATCGACTGCACCAGCCGCATATCCATGCGCTCGTCGATCACGCCGAAGTAGCCGAGCCGGGGACGGGCGATGCGAGCCTGATCGGCGGGATCGTCGAGTGACGTCCTCGCCCGCGCGAAATGCGGCACGTCGACGCTGCTCGGGAACTCGTGGACGTTCGGGTGGCGGTCCCTCTTGGCTTCGTACAAGCTGCGCCCGCCGGTGAACACGACGTCTGCCCGCTCGAAGAGCTCGGCCTCGTATTGCCGCACGTGCCTGGCAGCGTTCTTGAACAGCGACAGCTCGTCCATGCAGTCGTAGACGACAGCGAGCGGCTCGAGATGACGTACGGCGGGGATACCGTACGGGGTGTAGTACCAGAGGACGTAGTCCCGGATCCGCTCGCTCGCGATCAGGTCATCGATCCGCTCCGCGAGCGCGCGCATCCGCGCGCGTTCGCCCGAGATGCTTCGTCTCGGCCGTGCCTGTTGAAGTGGCACGGCGGGCGCGACCACGGAAAGGCCGTGCGCGCGGCGCCTGAGGATGTAGCGATCGGGGTATCGCGATCCCACGGGCGGCTGCACGTAGAAGACGCGCCGGTCGCGCGCCGCGCGCGACATGAGGTGCTGCGGGCGCTGGGAGACGAAATCCCACCGGAGATGCGAGAGGCAGATGATGTCGGGCTGCGGCATCCTCGAACTCCCGGCGCTCGACATCGGAGACTCCGCCCGCGGGACCGCGGTCAGCGTCCGGCTCGGAGCGCCGAGTGCATCTGCGTCCTTGGCGGTCACCGCGATCCTGCGAGGCGCAGGCTGACCGCGCCTACGGCGCGCGTGGCGAAACTCAATGAGACCTCCGACCAACAGACGCGACCGCAACGGAGCCGGCGCGGGCGAAGGAGAAGAAGGCACTTCGCCTCGTTGCGCTGCGGCTCGGGACGCGCGCGAGGCCACACATTCTACTACTTCCAGGGACCGGCCAAGGTGTCCCTGCTGAGCGCCGGTGACGGGAAGGCGAGCGGCCGAAGCGCGTCTTCTTGCCCTATCGTGGAACGATGCGCCGGACGTCGGCGGGCGCCTCCAGCGCCGTCGGGCACACCCGGGAGTAGCCGACTCGTCCTCCGCACACACGCCAGGAAGGAGCTGTGACGAATGAGTGAAGAACGACCGCAGGATCCGGGTGCGTACATCGGGCACGAGCCCGAACTCGCGGCAGACACGATCCCGGGCGGCGTCGGCCCGGAGGACGAGCGGGTGGCCGGTACAGCGACGCAGTCGACGGGCGTCGGAGCGGCGGACGCCCGAGCTCAGGAACCACGCACCCGCCAGGACCAGAGCGTCACGGAGGGGCACAGGCAGCGTGAGCGCCCGTCCACGGAGGACCAGCGCGAGGGAGGCGTCGGCTAGCTTCTTCGTCCGCCCCTCGCTGGCTCGGCGATGACGCTCGAAACGTACCGGCGCAAACGGGACTTCGGCCGGACGCCGGAGCCCGAAGGCGGCAAGCGACGGCGCGGTGCCCCGTCACGGCTCGGTCGACGCTTCGTCGTCCAGCGCCACCGTGCGACGCGCCTCCACTACGACTTCCGCCTCGAGATGGACGGAGTGCTGGCAAGCTGGGCGGTGCCGAAGGGGCCGTCGCTCGACCCCCACGACAAGCGGATGGCGGTCCGGACCGAGGACCACCCGCTCGAGTACTACGACTTCGAGGGGGTGATCCCCCGCGGTCAATACGGCGCGGGCGACGTGATCGTCTGGGACTGGGGCACGTACGAGCCGGAGGAGACCGAGGACCCCGGGGCGGCCCTCCGCAAGGGAGAGCTGAAGTTCGTCCTCCACGGGGAGAAGCTCCGTGGCCGATTCGTCCTCGTCCGCGGCGGGGGCCGGAGGACCAGGGATGCCTGGGGGAGTGAAGAGGGGAAGGAGGAGTGGCTCCTCATCCACAAGCGCGACGAGTCGGCGCAGGGCCGCTGGGACATCGACGCCTACCCGCAGTCCGTGAAGAGCGGTCGCACGAACGATCAAGTGAAGGACGGCGTTCCCGCGGTCTGGGACAGTCGCGCGGATGCCGCCGTCGCCGCGATCGACCTCAGCGGAGCGGTGGAGGCGCCGATGCCCGACTTCATCGAGCCGATGAAGGCGACGCTCGCGCAGCGCCCGTTCTCGGATCCGGACTGGCTGTTCGAGCTGAAGCTGGACGGTTACCGCGTCCAGGCATCGGTGGCGGACGGGGCGGTGCGGCTGTGGACGCGAGGCCGACAGGACGCCGCGAAGTACTTCCCGGATCTCGCCGGTACTCCCAGCTGGATCGCTGCGAAGACGGCGATCGCGGACGGCGAGGTCGTGGCGCTCAACGAGCAGGGAGAACCCGACTTCAGCCTGCTCCAGGACCGGACGGGGATCCGCGGAGTGGACGTCCAGCGGGGCGAGCGGAGGTCGGACGTCCCGTCACCCACGCGTGACCAGCGCGCCGCGATCCCGATCGCCTACTACCTCTTCGACATCCTGTACCTCGACGGGCGGCTCCTCCTCGACGTCCCGCTCGAGGAGCGCAAGAAGCTGCTCAAGAGCGTCCTTCGCGAGCACGCGCTCGTCCGCTACGCGTCGCACATCGCGGGGGACGGCGAGGCGTTCTACCGCGTGGCTGCGGAACGAGGCCTCGAGGGGCTGATCGCGAAGGAGCGCAGGAGCCGCTACGAGCCCGGCCGGCGGTCACGTTCCTGGCTGAAGCTGAAGATCAGACGCGAGCAGGAGGTCGTCGTCGGTGGCTACGAGCCGGGTCAGGGGACGCACAAGGACATCGGCTCGTTGATCGTGGGCGTGTACGAGGACGACGGCGAGCTCCACTACGCGGGCGAGGTCGGTAGCGGTCTCGACGCGAAGACCCGCCGCTGGTTCCTGGAGCGGCTGGAGTCGACCAGACGGGATACCCCGCCGTTCGTCGACGCGCCGCGGATCAAGAACGCCCGCTGGGCGGAGCCGGAGATCGTCATCCGGGCCGAGTTCGCGGAGTGGACGACCGACAACCTGCTCCGGCAGTCCGCGTTCAAGGGGATCGACCCCGACCGCGATCCGCGAACGGTGAGGCGCGAGCAGGCCGTCGACACGCGGGAGGCCGTCAAGTCGGCCGAGTCGGCCTCGAAGCGGGCT